>NZ_CP026004.1:965662-1276720 GCF_003086895.1 Stenotrophomonas sp. ESTM1D_MKCIP4_1
GAATCCCGCGCTGCCAACGCACTGGCGGGTGCGTGAGGTGAGCTACGAGTATCAGGGCAAGATGAAGACGGTACTGACGTCGCTGCCGGCAGCTGCATACAGCACAAAGGCCGTAGCCGAGCTCTACCAGGAGCGCTGGGAAATCGAACTGGGCTTCCGCGATCTCAAAAGCTCGATGCAGCGAAATGCAGTGACCCTGCGCAGCAAGACCGTCGAGCTGGTGTATCAGGAAGTCTGGGGCCTGCTGCTGGCGTACAACATCATCCGCCGCGAGGCGAGCCAAGCGGCCGTTGCCTACGGCCGCGCACCCTCGGAAATACGCTTCAAACCTGCCTGCCACTACATCGCCGCACAGCTGATCGTGATGGCTGCGGCGCAACCGGCATCGGCTACCGGGAGGCGCCTGTCCCAACTGCGGTCAGGAGTTGCCAGCCTCTTCCTGGAACACCGTCCCCGGCCGACAACGCCGAGGACGGTGAAGATTTCCAAGACCCGCTATCCGGTAGATCGCAAGGCTGCACCGCTTAAGTGAACAGCATTACGGCAATGCCGGGCCTTTTTTGTTGTCACGCGTGGTCGGCCGTCCTGCAGAGTCCAGCTTGCTCGACTGGCCGTTCAAAAGCAGTCGAGCAAGCTCGACTCTACGAAAGCGGGGAGCAGAAGCAGTCGAGCATGGCTGCTCGACATTGCGGAGTGCGGGTAGCGGCCGTCAGTCTTCGACACGCAGCACGGCACCCGGCTTCAGCACGCTGCTGCCGCTCAGGCCATTCAATGACAGCAGTGCCTTCACCGGCATGCCGTAGCGGCGGGCAATGGTCCACGCCGATTCGCCATTGCGCACGGTATGGCGGCGATTGCGCGGGCGGTCGGCAACGCTGGCCACGGCCTTGGCGACGGGCGCGGCCGGCTGCAGGCTTGCGCTGGTGGCCGCAGAAGCGGCTGCGCTTGCAACCGTGCTGACATCGGCGACCGGTGCGGATGCGGCGGCCACCGGGGCCAGCACGCGGGTGGGGCCCGACGGGCGGCCGTTGCCGGCCAGGGCAGGGTTGAGGCGGGCAATGCGTGCCGGGTCCAGCGCGCGCTGCGCGGCCCACTGCTGCACGCTGGTGCCGGCCGGCAGGGTGTGATCCTTCAGTACCGGCACCGTGCGGTCCAGCGAGGCCATCACGCTGGGTTCGTCTTCCACGTCTTCCAGCACGCAGGCCAGGGCATGCAGCTTCTCGACGTAAGCGTGGGTGACCGGCGACAGGCCGGGCAGGGCAGCCGGTTTGGCATTCTGGGCGTTCATCCCCGCCTTGCGCATCGACTGCAGCACGCGGTACTCGCCGGCGTTGTAGGCCATGGTGGCCAGGCGCCAGTCACCGCCGAACATGCCGTGCAGGGTCTTCAGGTAACGCACCGCCGCCTGGGTGGAATCGACCGCCGACAGCCGGCCGTCGTAGCCGTTGGCCATCGGCACGCGATGGTTGCGCGCGGTGGTGGCGATGAACTGCCACAGGCCGGTGGGGCCGCTGCCATTGCGGGCGTTGGGGCGGTAGCCGCTCTCCACGAACGGGATGAGCGCGAATTCGGTGGGCAGGCTGGCCTTGCGCAGTTCCTCAACCACGTAGCCGAACAGCACCAGGGCGTCGTCGTCCTGGTTGGCCAGGCGCGACGGGGCGTGGGCGAACTGCTTCTGCCAGCGCGGGCTGGTGGCCTCGGCGTCGCAGGTGGGTTCGGCCAGGCCCTCGCGGAAGCTGGCGAAGATCTCCTGGCCGTTGCGTACCGACGCGGCCGGCAGCATGGCCGGGTCCATCGGGACGGCCGACGCGGCGGTCAGGTTCTGGCTGATGCCGGCGCCCAGAGACTGCGCGCCCGCGTTTCCGGCCAGCCCCAGGACAAGGCCCAGGGCCAGCGGCAGACTTCGGCGCATCATGCGCGGAAGCCGTCTTTCCAGTGCCGGAGACCGGCCATGACATCGACGTCGTCCACGACATCGCGCCCCAGGTGCGCCGACACCGCCGCGCGGATCGGCGCGGTGTGCACACGCAGGAACGGATTGCAGTCCAGTTCGTTGGCCAGGGTTACCGGCAGGGTGGAACGGTCATCGCGGCGCATGGCCAAAGCCTCCTCTTGGCGCTGCACCAGGGCAGCGTTGGCGGGGTCGACATGCCGCGCGAAGACGGCATTTGACACGGTGTACTCATGGGCGCAACAAAGCAGCAGTTGCACAGGCAAGGTACCCAGCTTGCGCATCGATGCCAGCAGCTGGGACGGCGTACCTTCAAACAGGCGTCCACAGCCCAGGCTGAACAACGAATCTCCGCTGAAAAGATGTTCAGCAGTGTGAAACGCGATGTGGCTGCGGGTATGCCCGGGCACGGATAGTACGTGGAACATCCGGCCCAGTGCCTGAACGCGTTCACCTTCACCCACGCGCTCGGTCGCGGTGGGGATGCGTTCCTCGACCGGCGCGATCACCCGCGCGCCGGGAAAACGCGCCTGCAGCGCGGGCACGCCGCCGATGTGGTCGTCATGGTGGTGGGTCAGCAGGATGGTGTCCACGCGCAGCCCTTGGTCGGCCAGCGCCAGCACGGGCGCAGCATCGCCGGGGTCGATGACCACGGCGGCGCCATCGTCGGCGATCAGCATCCAGATGTAGTTATCCGCAAATGCGGGCAGGGCAGTCAGTCGCATAGAATTGGACCATGCCCCTGCTGCAGAGCCACCGTCAAGCGAGCCTGGTGCCGTGGTTCGACAGCGAGCCGGCGGCAGCGCTGCGCGTGGCTGAGCGCCAGCTGCTGCTGCCGCGGCTGGCGGGCCTGCCCTCCCAGCCCTGGCTGTGGATCGCGCCCACCGCGTCGTGGCTGGAGGATGCACAGCTGGGCGGACGTGGCCTGCGCCTGTACCGCGATGGCAGCGGCTATGCCGGCCAGACCCGCTGCGCGCTGCCGCTGCCGTTGGCCAATGAAAGCGTCAACGCCATCGTGCTGCAGCACGTCACCGCGGCCGATGCCGACCATCTGCTGGGCGAGTGTTCGCGCGTGCTGATGCCCGGCGGCCAGCTGTGGCTGAGCAGTCTCAACCCGTTCAGCCCTTACCGCACCCGCTGGCGCCAGCATGGGCTGGTGGTGCGCACGCCGCAGCGGCTGCGCCTGCTGCTGGCCCGCCATGGGCTGGAATGCGATGACACCCGGTACCTGGGGCCGCTGTGGCAGGGCCCTGGCAGCAGCCGGAGCGCGGGCTGGGCACCGCTGCGTGCGGCCTGCCTGTTCCATGCTGAAAAACGTACGCTGGCCCTGCCAGGGCCGACCCCGCTGGCGGTGCGCTGGCACGGCACCGTTGCTACCTGATCTGGAGTTGTATTGAAGACCATCGAAATCCATACCGACGGTTCCTGCCTCGGCAATCCCGGCCCCGGTGGCTGGGCTGCACTGCTGCGCTACAAAGGGCATGAGCGCGAACTGAGCGGCGGCGAAGCGCACACCACCAACAACCGGATGGAGCTGATGGCGGCCATTTCCGGCCTGGAGACGCTGACTGAACCGTGCGACATCGTGCTCTACACCGACTCCCAGTACGTGCGGCAGGGGCTGACCCAGTGGATGCCGGGCTGGATCCGGAAGAACTGGAAGACGGCCGGTGGCGACCCGGTGAAGAACCGGGAGCTGTGGGAACGCCTGCATGCGGCCACGATGCGGCACCAGATCGACTGGCGCTGGGTGAAGGGCCATTCCGGCGACCCTGACAATGAGCGGGTCGACACCCTGGCGCGCAATGCCGCCATCCAGATCCGCGACGGCAGCCCGGTAAACTGAGCCCATGCGTCAGATCATCCTCGATACCGAAACCACCGGCCTGGAATGGAAGAAGGGCAACCGCATCGTTGAAATCGGCTGTGTGGAGCTGTTCAAGCGCCGCCCGACCGGCAACAACTACCACCAGTACATCAAGCCCGACGTCGACTTCGAGCAGGGCGCGCAGGAAGTCACCGGCCTGAGCCTGGACTTCCTGGCCGACAAGCCCGAGTTCGCGCAGATCGCCGAGGAGTTCCTGGCGTTCATCGACGGCGCCGAGCTCATCATCCACAACGCGGCCTTCGATCTGGGCTTCCTCGACAACGAGCTTTCGCTGCTCGGGCCGGAGTACGGGAAGATCACCGACCGCTGCACGGTCATCGATACCCTGGCGATGGCGCGCGAGCGCTTCCCGGGCCAGCGCAACTCGCTGGACGCGCTGTGCAAGCGGCTGGGCGTGGACAACTCGCACCGCGCGCTGCACGGCGGCCTGCTCGATGCGCAGATTCTGGGCGATGTCTACATTGCGCTGACCTCGGGCCAGGAAGAGATCGGCTTCGGCCTGGAGGACGAGGGTGGGGCGGCCGGTGCGGCGCTGCAGGCCTTCGACACCAGCGCGCTGCTGCCGCGCCCGCGGGTGGTGGCCACGGCATCGGAGCTGGAAGCACACGCCGCGCGGCTGGAGCGCCTGCGCAAGAAGGCCGGCCATGCCCTGTGGGATGGCCCCAAGGTGGAAGAAGCGGCGAGCGCGTAAGCAGTGGTATTGCCGGCCGCTGACCGGCATCCACGATGTGTCATCCACGCATGGCGTGGATCTACCGGTGATTGGGGTAGAGCCACGCCATGCGTGGCTTTGGGCCTGCGCAGAACCGTTCGACGGAGACCGATCAGTGGCAGCGCACCAGGATGACGGTGATGTTGTCAGACCCACCGCCATCCAGGGCGGAGGCGACCAGGCTGTCCACGCATTCCTGGGCGCTGGCGTCGTCGTAGGCCAGGGTCCGGGCGATGTCGCGGTCGTCGACTTCCTCGGTCAGGCCGTCGCTGCACAGCAGCAGCTGCATGCCCGGGCGTAGTTCGCCGCTGGTGGTTGCCACGTTCAGGTGCGTGGGATCGGTCACGCCCAGCGCCTGGGTGACCACGTTGCGGTGCGGGTGGGCCCGTGCCTGTTCGGCGGTCAGGTTGCCCTGTGCAACAAGTTCCTGCACCACGCTGTGGTCCTGGCTGAGCTGGGCCAGCTGGCCGTCGCGCCACATGTAGGCGCGGCTGTCGCCCACCCAGGCCACTTCGTAGCGGTTGCCCTGCACCCGCGCGGCAACCACGGTGGTGCCCATCGGCAGGGTATCGTTGCGCCGCCGCGAGGCGCGGATGATCTCTTCGTCGGCCGTGCGGATGGCGTGGGCCAGTGGCGCACCACGACGGATCTCGCGGACGATGGTCTCGCGCGCCAGGGCACTGGCCACCTCACCGCACGCATGCCCGCCCATGCCGTCGGCCACCAGCCACAGGGCCAGCTCGCTGTCACCGTAGTAGGTGTCCTCATTGAGCTCGCGGCGCAGGCCGGGGTGGGTGAGATGTCCGAATTCGATCATGGTGGTTGCTGGGCGGGGTCATGCCGGGGAGAACGGCATCATCACGGCCAAGCGGACATCCGGCAAGGCGTTCAGTCAGAAATTTTTCACATGTTGGGCCGCAATGGCTTGTGGTCTGCCGCGCTTCCTCGTATGATGCGCGTCCCCGGTTCGCCGGGGAACACCTGGAGAGGTGGCAGAGCGGTTGAATGTACCTGACTCGAAATCAGGCAGGCGTTTATAGCGCCTCGGGGGTTCGAATCCCCCCCTCTCCGCCAGATAAATAAAAAAGGCTGCCCTCTGGGCAGCCTTTTTTATTTATCTGGCGCGGGACGCGAAGTGCGCTGCGCGCGCTTCGCCCCAAACGTTGCGTCGCAACGTTTGGGCCCCTCCCTTTGCCTGCCTCTCCCCGCCCCTGTCGGGGCAGCCCCTCAACAGAGGGGCTTGTTCCTCCGGATGCGCCATCGGGATGCTGTCACGCGGGAACAACGTCTTCGCTGCGGTTACCATGTGCCATCACCTGCTGGAGCGTTGCCATGACCGCTGAAATCCTCGTGCCTGTTTCTTTCGGCGAGCTGCTGGACAAGATCTCGATCCTGCAGATCAAGTCCGAGCGCATCAGCGATGAAGGCAAGCTGGCCAATGTGCGCCGCGAGCTGTCCGCGCTGGATGCCACCTGGATGGGTCACCCGGCGGCGGTGAAGGATATCGCCAAGCTGCGGGCCGATCTGAAGGCGGTCAACGAGCAGTTGTGGGACATCGAGGACGAGGTCCGCCTGAAGGAGAAGGCGCAGGCCTTCGACCAGGCCTTCGTCGATCTGGCCCGCAGCGTCTACCTGCGCAACGACGAGCGCGCGCGCATCAAGAAGGCGATCAACCTGGCGCTGGGGTCGGCGTACGTGGAAGAGAAGTCGTACAAGTAAACCCACGCCCTGCGTGGAAGGTGCGGGCCACAGGTGGCCCGCACCGATCGCTCAGCCGAGGTGATCGGCCACGTAGCGCTCGAAAGCGGCGATGCCGTCCTCGACGGTGATCAGCTCCATCACATCATCGAACTCGATCTTGGTGCCCCACTTGAGGTCGGCGGCTGTCTTGCCCAGGTACTTGCGCGCGGCATCATCGTAGCGGTCCACGCAGTAGCGGCGGTCGGAGTACGGGCCGCTGCGGTGCGGGTTGCTGGCCGCGTGCAGGCCCAGCACCTTGGCGCCCATTGCATTGGCGATATGCATCGGGCCTGAGTCGGGTGTCATGACCAGGTTGGCGCGGGCCAGCAGGGCCGGCAGCTGCTTCAGCGTGTCCTTGCCCACCAGGTCCAGTGCCGGTGTCGTCAGCTGGGTCAGGATGGCATCGGCCATGCTGCGCTCCAGTTCGCTGCGCCCGCCACACAGCACCACCTGCCAGCCACGCGCGCTGGCATGGTTGGCCACCGCCGCATAGCGGTCGGCGTACCAGTTGCGCAGTACGTGGCTGGAGCACGGCGAGATCATCAGCACCGGGCGGCCATCATCGGGCCACTGCGCCGCCGCCCATTCGTAGGCCGACGGCGGCACCGCCAGGTCCCAGCTCACCTCGGTCTGGCGCAGGCCCAGGGGTTCGCAGAAGCTGCCGATGGCGTCGAGCACATGGATGCCCGGGCGGTCGGGAATACGTTCGTTGATGAACAACCCGTGCAGGTCCTTGGAGCGGCTGCGGTCGTAGCCGATGCGGCGCTCGGCCGGAATGAAGGCCGACAGCAGGTTCGCGCGGAAGGCGACCTGCATCTGCAGCAGTGCCTCGAAACGGCCGGGCGGCAGCTGCCTGCGCAGCTCCTTCACCCCGGCCATGCCGCTCTTTTTGTCGTACGCATGGAACACCACGCCGGGCAGGCCATCAAGCAGCTTGTGGCCGGCTTTGTCGATGATCCAGTGGATCGGCGTGTCCGGGCGCGCGGCCTGCAGGGTGCGCACCAGGGGAACCACGTGGGTGACATCCCCCAGGGCAGACAAGCGCAGGAGGCACAAGGATGAGGACGCTGATGCCATGTGTTGTTAGACTCAAAGATAATGGTCGCATTTGACGCCAATGAAGCGCTGACGCCATGCCGCGAGGGTCGCGGCATCGGGGCCATTCTGTTCGACCGCGAGCGGCTGCGGCAAGCCGACGTCGGCCTGTTCTCGCCCCAGCACTGGGGCAGCAAGGCCCGGCCGGTGGGTGAAGGCGGGCGGGGCAGTGCCTGGTTTGTCGACGCTTCCTTCGGGCCCGGGGTGCTGCGCCACTACCTGCGCGGTGGCCTGGCAGCCAAGCTGAGCCGGGACCAGTACATCTGGCGCGGCGCCGACCGCACCCGCAGTTTTGCCGAGTTCCGTCTGATGCGGGCCCTGCGCGCGCAGAAGCTGCCGGTGCCCCGGCCGGTCGCCGCGTTCTACATGCGTGAAGGCCTGCGCTATCGCGCGGCCATCCTGATGGAGCGCATCGAGGGCGTGCGCTCGCTGGCCGACCGGGCGCTGGTGGCCGGGCGTGGCGCGCCATGGGAAGAGGCGGGCCGCCTGATCGCGCGGTTCCACCGCGCCGGCCTGGACCACGCCGATCTCAATGCGCACAACATCCTGTTCGACGGCAACGGCCATGGCTGGCTGATCGACTTCGACCGGGGGGTGATCCGCATTCCCGCCACCGCCTGGCGTGAGCGCAACCTCAAGCGACTGCTGCGCTCGCTGATCAAGCTGCGCGGCGAGCGCAGCGTGGAAGACGTGCAGAAGGACTACGCGCGCCTGCGTCGCGCCTATGACATGGCCTGGAACCGGGGCACCTGATGGACTGGTCGTTGCGTTTCCTCGGCGTCGGCAATGCGTCGGCGGTCGAGCTGGGTTCCCCCATGTCGGTGATCGAACGCGATGGCCGCCCGTGGCTGACCATCGATTGCGGTGGCGAGGGCCTGACTGCCTTCAAGGCGCACTATGGCCACCTGCCGCAGGCGCTGTTCGTCACCCATGTGCACCTGGACCACGTGGCCGGTTTCGAGCGGCTGTTCGTGGATACCTTCTTCAATGCACAGCGGCGCGGCAAGGTGCGCCTGTACGTGCCGGCCACCGTGGTGCCGCTGCTGCACAAGCGCGTGGCTGATTACCCCAACGTGCTGGCCGAGGGCGGCGCCAATTTCTGGGATGCGTTCCATCTGATCGCGGTGGGCGATGCGTTCTGGCACGAAGGCGTGCGCCTGGAAGTGTTTCCGTCGCGCCACCATTGGCCGGAAACCGCCTATGGTCTGCGCCTGCAGGGCGCGCTGACCTGGAGTGGCGATACGCGGCCGATCCCGGAGATGCTGGCGCGCTTTGCCAACGACAACGAACTCATCGCCCACGACTGTGGCCTGCATGGCAATCCCTCGCATACCGGTGTGGATGACCTGGAGCGCGAGTACAGCGCCGAGCTGCAGTCGCGGATGATGCTCTACCACTACGCCAGCGCGGCTGATGGCCAGGCGCTGGCCGCGCGCGGGCATCGCGTGGCGCAGCCGGGGCAGTGCGTGACGCTGGCGACACCGACGGCGCCGCACGTGCTGGCGCAGGATCCGCCGTGAACACGTCCGGCCGGCCTGCCGACGCGGCGCTGGCGACCGAACTGGAACATCTGGAACGCGCGCTGCATACCCCGCAGGTACGCAGTGACCGTGCGCGGCTGTCGGAACTGCTGGATGAGGACTTCAGCGAGATCGGCAGCTCGGGCCAGTGCTATGGCCGGGCAGCAGCATTGGCGGAGATACCGCTGGAGCGCGCGCAGGTGCAGATCGAATCGGAGCACTACGCGGTCACGCTGCTGACGCCGGATCTGGCCCAGGTGCGCTATCGCAGCCGCTACCACCTGGATGGCCAGCCGCAGCGCTGGGTGCTGCGCAGTTCGCTGTGGCGCCGGCATGCGCAGGGATGGCGGGTGGTGTTCCACCAGGGCACGCCCGAGGCGCGGTAGGGCCGGGCCTTGCCTGGTGAAGAATGTGAAACCGGGGTCAGAGCCCTTCGCCGTGCAAAGGGATCTGACCCCAGTGCAGAAAAGGCGGTGGCCCCGCCGGCTGACCTCGGCGCCCGCGTCGATCGATACCGTTGCTGCCTTCCGGCCCTGGCGGGATTTTCGACCTAGCGTCGCGAGGGGCCGACGGGGCCACCATAGAGACGTTGGCCGCCCAAGGGCGGCCTGTTCGCGGATCAGGGGAAGCAGCGCGCAATGCGCCAGAGACCACAGCCGGACTGCGCATCGGCTGGCCGATGGCAGGCGCGCATTCTAGCGCAGGCGTGGGCTTCGATGCCAGCGTCATGCAATGAATCGGCTGTAACCCGGAGGTCGGCAGGGCGGTCACTACGCGCCCCCGTTGCTAGAATGCGGCCGCAGGAGGAACGGCCTCCCCCACATCGGGAATCAATGACCAGGACGGCCTGGCCCTACCAAGAGGAGGGCCGTCATGGCCTGGATCTATCTGTTGTTCGCCGGCCTGCTGGAAATCGTCTGGGCCGTGGCCATGAAGCAGTCCGAAGGCTTCAGCAAGCTCACCCCCACCGTTGTCACGCTCGTCGGCATGATCGCCAGCTTCTGGCTGCTGGCCGTGGCCATGCGCAGCCTGCCGCTGGGCACCGCCTACACCATCTGGACCGGGATCGGCGCCGTGGGCGCCTTCGTGGTCGGCATCGTGTTCCTGGGTGAACAGGTGAGCCCGATGCGCATCGGTGCGGCGGTGCTGATCGTCAGCGGGTTGGTGCTGATGAAGCTCTCCAGCAGCTGATCGGGTGGCGATCAGGCGGAAATGCCGGCCAGCACCGCATACATCACCACGACGTTCACCAGGAAGAAGTAGACGCCACCGATGAGGGAATAGCGCAGCAGCGTCAGTACCTTGTTGCCGCCGTAGACGCGCTGCTGCATCCACAGCAGGTACACCGGCACCGACAGCCACAGCAGTGCGGTGATCCATAGGCTGAGCGTGGCGAACGCCGGGGAAGCAAGCGCATGGCTGACGCTGGCGACCAAGAAGGTCGCCAGCACCACCATCATCAACCAGCAGTGGCTGTACAGCGCCACCACCAGGTGTTCCAGGTAGCCCATCGTGCGCGGGATGTAGGCGATGCGCAGGACCAGTGCGAACACCGGCATCAGGAAGAACAGCGCGCCGGGCAGGGCGGTAAGGATCGCCTGCATGTACAGATCGGTCTTGCCGCCCATGCGCTGGATGTTGGCATTGCCGTTCTGCAGGCGACGGTTGAGCCAGTGATTGGCGAACTGCGGCAGGCCGGAGAGCACGATGGGATTGGTGTCCGCGTCCCAGGGCTTGCCGTTGATGGAGTAGTTGAAGAATGTGCCCTGATCGTCGTTGGCGGGTTGCGCGGCGGCGGCGGGCGTGCCGAGCTCGGCTTTGCGCTGCGCCGCGGCTGCATTCACTGCGGCCCTGGCGATGGCGAAACCAGAAGCGCCGGCATTGGCCGTGCCCGCCTGCTGGTCAATCAATGCCATCTGCTGTGCGCGTACCGCCTCGACCTGCTCTGCGGTGGTGGCCTTGCCGAACAGCGAGTTGCCGCCGGCACCCACGCTGAAGTCATCCACGTGCACGAACATCTTGCCGATGAAAAAGGTGAACAACGTGAGGATGACGAACAGCCGCAGCGGCTGCACGTAGCTTACCCGGTGGCCCTTGAGGTAGTTCAGGGCGATGCGGCCGGGGATCCACAGATCACGCAGGGTGCGGAAGATGCGCCCGTCCAGGTGCCAGAAGGATTCGAAGACCTCTTCGATGGCGTGGCCGACATGCTTGAGCGGGTTGTGCGCGGACTGCCCGCAGTGGTGGCAGTAGTGACCGTGCAGTGTGACGGCGCAGTTTTCGCAGGCGCCATGCGCCGGGGTTTCGGTGTCAGGCAGGGCGGCGTGCACGCTGTCGGTCGAGCTCATCGGGGCGAAGGGCCAAGCGTTGGGCGAAGGCGCCTACGATAGCGATTTTTCAGGTTTCGTTCAGCTTTTGAGCGCGACGAATTTTTGCGTGTGGATTGAGGTACATCCACGCATGGCGTGGATCTACCGATCTGTCTGGAGAAGCAAGCCCCTCTGTTGAGGGGCTGCCCCGACAGGGGCGGGGAGAGGCAGGCAAAGGGAGGGGCCCATTCGTTGCGCAGCAACGCATGGGGCGAAGCGCGCACAGCGCAGTTCGCGTCCCGCGCCAGATAAATAAAAAAGGCTGCCCCAAGGGCAGCCTTTTTTATTTATCTGGCGGAGAGAGGGGGATCGGATCGACCCGAACCTAACCTCTTGACCCTGCAACAGATCGCAAACCGGACATGTGTCCTGTGTTGTGTCCCACAATCCTAACACCAAGAATATTCCTTTGGAGATGCGCTGCTACCCCTGTGGTCGTTGCGCAACTTGTCGAGAAGGTCAAGGTTAGTATTGCTTGTGCGCGCGTTCGATGAATCCGACCAAAGCTGAGTTCGGGTCCTGAACAATCACATATCTAGTTGTTCCCTTGAAAATCTTCGATAGTGTCGAGATGCTGTCTGTCGAGCGCGCTGTTTTGAAATCTTTGGTTGCTGGAATCGCGCTGATAAGATCCGATATGGTCATGGCTCCAAAGTCGAGAAAACACCAGTCTTCCGATTTTGTTAAAATGAATAGTGCTAGATCCCGGCCGTCAAATATGGCAGTTGGCTCATCATTTTCGTCAACGACAATGCAGGCCCTCTTTGTGGGGAGGCCAATATCTTGCATTCTATCGGACTGCTGCGCTTTATCAAAGGTTGAGTCGCAGCGTGAGCCTAGATCATTCTTTTCCTGTTTTGGAGATGGGCTGGTTCTTAGTGCGACATGCACGGTGCTATGGGCTTTCACCCATGCTTTGGTGTCGGTGGATATTAGTTCGAGAACTGAATATATTTTTGCGATTAGATCTTGGATGTTTAGATTAAGTATGGATTCGTGGTGTGCAATCCTGTTGCGCAGGTGAGTTATGTCACGAATCTTATTCTTTATTTCGTCGAAGGCTGGTGTATTATTGGGAAATAGGCGATTTAAATTCGCTCTCCACAAAACTGGCTCGTATTCGGTTCTAAATAAATTGGACCAGAAATCAAGCGTTAACGACGCCACTAGGTCATCTGTGCTTGGGAATGTGCGATGGCTTGCGATTGCCTTCCCAAGTGCGATTTTGCTTCTTTCATTTAGCAGGATTTCGAAGTCTGGGTTCCGCCACCACGCTGCTGTATATCTACTGCTGAAAAGGTCGTTTATCGCATTTCGCAGCGATACTTCAAGAATATGTATTGGAAATAGCAGTGCTTTGGATAATCTCGCGTTGTATAAGTAAAACTCAAACGCAAGTTCGTCACTCTTGAAGCCAGCTTTCAACATGAACGGGTTGAAGCGGGGATCTGAGATGCATTTTTTGATGGATGCTGTATTGGCAGGGCCATACAGGAAGGGGGGGCTTTGACACTCGGCCATAGGGGTGCTAACCTTCTCTCACACAGCAGCTTGGTGGATGACGACTTGTAGACGTTGTTGCCAAGCACCTGTCTTAGAGCCCCGGGTCAGGCATAGCCTCTCCCGGGGTTTCGCTTTTTTGGGCTTGTGGTCTAGTGGCCGATCGTGAAGCCTGGCATTGCTCACGGCAGTGTTAGGCTCTGAATGCGATGCCATTCGGGCATGTAGGCGGCTTCTTAAGGGCATACGCGGATTCTTCCATGATGAGCGAAGCCAATGTCCGTCATCAGTGCATGCCGGCCAGCTTCTTCAGCTTTTTGCCAGATCCTTGGCGCTGAAGCAATAGCAAATCAAAGAAAAGCCCCGAAGTATCGGGGCTTTTGCTCGAGACTAATGTGGAAGCGGATCGATTCTATGAGGGGGGGGGGCAAAAATAAGTCGATTCTCTATTGCCTACAGCATATGCATCAGAAGTAGGCGCAAGCAGGCCAGGTCGGTTTTGCGCTTTTCGCCATAGCAGAGCGCCCTATTGGGTCAGCATGGCATGCATGATAAGCAAGAACATCGGCAACCCGCTCAGGACTGCGAAGGCTCCAGCAGCGCCCATTAGGGTCAGGATGGTCATGACCCACCACTGCCACCACGCGAACCCAGTATCCCTAGCCTGAGCCACTCGAGCTTCGGCCGGGTAGAGGCGTCCTACCTTTCGTGTTCCTCGCCGGGCCATAAGCGGCCCGACAATGAACCCAAAAGGTCCCAGGAAGAGCAGGCTTCCCGAATACCACCAGAAGAACCGGTCTCTGGGAGTCATCAACTTCCGCCGGGCGGGTGTGGGCTGGTCAAGCAGCGGAGGGGGCGCGTTCATTTTGCGTAGGCCTTCCAGTTCCCGGACTCCTTCGCATATCGAAGATTTTTGCTGACCGGAATGGGCACCTGGCGGCCACCGATGTCGATGGAGACTTTTCCCTTCGTGTCGCAGCGGTAGCCCTCGACGTCCTGGGCCTCGACGCATCCGGTCAGCTCGAAGTCGCGGATGTCGCCAACCCGTCCGGCCCCGCTTTGCTCCAACAGGTTGACCAGTGCTTTCTCGGCATCGCCGTTGGAAGGCGGGCCGCCGCAGGCGGTCAGTGCAAACGCGGTAGCCAAGCCGGCGAAGGCATTCTTCGGTGCTTTCATAATCATTCCTTGAGAGTTGACCAGGGGCGGCGGTGGGCCGCCCTGGGGACTAGACGAACCAGTGGGCCGGATTACCGTTCCCGGTTTCCTTCAGGCTTGAAGCCCGCGATCCACATCCGGCTGTCTTTGAACGGGGTCAACATCCCGGAGGCCCCCGGGTGCAGGTCAGCGGTCTGGATGAACCCAGAGACCCAAGCCGCCCTCAGTGCCACATCGACGGCCCTGTCAGACACGCCCGGGCGGGACACATTCACGACAAACGGCTGGGCGGGCGGGTTGGGGCCTGTAGACCGGCTGGCCCCCGTGTTCGCCTTGCCCGACGGCACCCGAACGCCCATCAGGCTGTCGCGCCCCTTCCAGAGCGCCGCCGTATTGAGCTCCGCCACATCGCCCAGGTCGTCGGTCTCGGTCACGGCGGCATTGGCGCAAGTCCGGAAGGTCTCTGTGGTTGAGGTCGAAGCGTTGGACCAGATTCGGGCCTCCACCGTCCAGCAGGGCAGGGAAGCACCCCACTCGGTGTAGGTGAGCGCAACACGGGGCCAGTCGAGCCTGCCCTGCTGGGCAAGCTGATGGTTGTCGGTCTTGAACAGGCCGCGGATATTTCCGGCCCCACTGACCGGGGTGTAGATGTCCCCGCCGCCGACAGTGGCCTTCGTGCCTTGAGCCGGCTTGACTCCAACCATCTGCTGCCCTGCGTCTTTCAGGCTGCTCCCGAGCTGACGGAAAAAGCCCGGTCGATTGGGCGACTCCTCCTGCTCGGCGTGGCTCTGTGCCCCGGCAGCGTGGGAGGTCAACAGCAGCGCGGCAGCCAGGCCGGCGGCCATCCTTGTCTCGATCTTCTTCATGAAAACCCCTGTGGTTGGTCGGGAGGGTGCTACATTTCATGAAGAGTCTGCCATGCATTGAGGGACCACGTCATGCTGTCCACCCGAGTTTTCAACATCCGTTCACGTGCCCAAAGCTTCCCCCCGCTCCCTCTTCGCTGCCCGCCTCAAGCAGGCCAGGGAACTGCGTGGCATCGCCAGCCAGCGAGCGCTGGGGGTGCTGATGGGGCTTGATAAGAAGTTGGCCAGTAGCCGGGTCAACCGTTATGAGACCGAGGTCAGCGGCATCGATCTGGATGGGCTGGGGAAGCTGGCCGACGTGCTGGGCTTGCCAATGGCTTATCTGGTAGCCGAAGACGAAGTTATTGCGGATGCCATTTTGGCTCTCTCCCGAATGAGTCGTAAGGAGCGGGTGCGTGCCCTGCGAGCGTTGATTGAGGCGCGCCCTCCGTCAGCCCAGGATTGACGAAAAGGCGCAAGAAGCTGCCAAGCCACGACCAACATGGTTCACGGGAGTGACCAACACGCGTCCTCTCATGAACCATGTTGAATGCGCCCGAGTGAGACCTTTGGCCCTTGAATATCAATAGCTTGCGTCAAAAATATACCTCTGATAGGGTGTAGCTCTATCTAGATACTGAAACCGTGGATAAGAAAAACTTCCAGCATCGATCTCCGAGCGGCAAGTTATGGCACTTATCCAGTCCATCATCGAACTCTTTGAACGCATGGCCTCCCAGACGGACCCGGTCTTTGCTGCGGCATTGCTCCTCGTCGTAATGGCCCTCTCTCTGGTGGGGATGTCCCTTTACGTGGTCTTGACCGCGATTAGGAGGCGTAAAGAATGAGCACCAAGTGGGGGAGCTTCCCGAAAGCGGCAGTGGACTCTGGAAAGTTGGCTTCCCTCACCGGGGCCAATGGGGAGGTGGGGGCGCACATCGCCGCCCATAAGGTCTACTTGGCGCTAGCGCTACACGTGAACTTTCATACTCGCCAGGTTGAGATGGGTATGTCTTTCCTGCAGGAGCGCACCGCCCTTGCTAGGCCAATGTTGAGCAGGGCGCTGTCGGCCTTAGAGCAGGCTGGCGTGTTGCAGGTGGAGCGTGACGGCTATCGGAACCGCTATACGCAACTTCTGCACGAGCCGAACGCCTTTAGGCAGGTCCCAAGGGTGGTGACTAGTCAGGCGCTGAAGTTCAAGTTCAACAGAGGAGTGACTGTTTTGGCAGCGTGGAAGCTGCTGCTCGTCCTGCTCTTCTTGCGTGATGGTAAAACCGGAGAGTCTCTGGCTACCCATGACACGCTGCAACGCTACTCGCGAGTGCGGCCCGAACACGTAAGTGCTGGGATTTCACAGTTGGTGGAGTGGGGGCTCGTTAGGCACCGGCCTACTGAGAGCAACCGAAACGGTCATCCCAGCTTCGTCTACCGACTGATGGGGGATTTCGGTGGTGGGGCCATTGAGGGCGGCAACCCGGTCATTCCCGTGCTGAAGCCAAGCACTGTCCCCTTCTAACTAGCGGCGATTAGTCGGAGATTGCGTGCGTCCAGCGACTCAGAGCAGCTAGCCAATGTCGTGAGTGAAGGCCAACTACTTTTCTTTAGCTGGGAGGGGACATGTTCATCTACGTAGATGAGTCTGGCAGCTTTGTTCCTGCTGCGAAGAGCGACAGTTGGTGCGTCGTTGCGGGGTATGCCGTCCCAGAGGTGGCCCGGAGGCGCGTAGAGCAGTCGCTAAACCTGCTCAAACGGGGCTTGGGGCGCGTATTTCAGGATGAGGTCAAACTGAAAGACTTGTCGGAAGCGCAGCTGAAGCGTTTCCTAGGCGAGCTTGGCAAGTTTGAAGCAACGCTCTTCATCTCTGCGATTGACCTTGGCCATCAAGACCCAAAAGTAGTTTTGGCCCATCAAAAGAGGCAGGTCGAGAGTGTTCGAGCCAACCGGCCCAACATGCTCTACGAAGAGGGGCGTGCTTCCATAGATGATCTGTCGGGGAGGCTGGAGCGCCTGTCTCCGCAGCTATACACCCAGATGGTGGCCCAGATAGACCTGTTGGATCAGGTCTATCGGACGACTACGCTCTACTACGCCCAACGGCTGCCGGCCACACTTAGCAGCTTCAAGTGGCGCATGGATGAGAAGAACTCAGCCCGTCCGCTGTTTGAGCAAACGCTGACCCATATGGCCCCTGGACTTATCCAGGCCAAGTCGCTGCGCGACCCTGGGATCTTTGTGGAGGGTTTCGATTACTCTCACTTCGAGAAGCGATTTAGAACCGCACCTGAGGACATTCCAACCTACCTTCAAGAAGCGGTTGGCCACCCCATCAAGTCAGCGGTCAACTTGGGCGCAGTCCTGCGGGATTCGAAGTTTGTGCGCTCGCATGATGTTCCTGGCGTTCAAGTGGCGGACCTATTGGCGTCTGCATGGCGCAGGCTCTTGAGGGGAGAGTTCGATGACAACGACGGGATCGCGCATCTCTTGGGCCGACTGACGGTTCAGCGGCAGAAGCCGAACCCGCCCATCCATTTGTTGTTGCTGGGCGAAGAGCGGCTAGCAGAAGGGTCAGCCTATCGTGCAGCCTTGATAGCTAGAAGCAGTGCAAGGGCCATGCTGCGCAAGCGTTAGGCCCCCTGTTCACGAGAGCCTCCGCGTGTGTGGGCTACTCAGGGGTGGGAAGTCCCGGGCTCGCCCGAGACGCCTCATCTTCGCCAAGTGGCTTACGGGTAGAACTTACTTCGGTCTGCTAGGGCGGCGCGGAACTGACCCGTCTGGTAGACCGGAAGCACCACATCAGGGCGATACTTCTCCAGGGCTGCGATCTGCTTCGTTCTTGCCTGCGCTGGCTTCTTGTGGAAATAGGCCTCGTGCAGCACAGGGACCCGCTTGCTGATGGAGTGGCCGGTGACCAAGGCGATGTCCTCATCGGCCACCCCCATGTGGTGCAGTTCCGTGGCAATGGTGTGTCGGAAGGCATGGAACCCGACGCCTTTAGAAAAGCCCAGGTCTTTCATGTATCGGCTGAACTGGTTGAGCACGCCTTGGCTGTAACGGGCGTTGGTGTCGCCATTGTCGCGTCGCACGCCGGCAGACAAATGCGGGAAGAGGCGAGGATGGCCGCAAGCTCGGATGTCCTCCACGAATGCCAGGAACCCAGCGTCGAGCAGCGGTTGGGGAATGGGGATCGTCCGGACGGCTGCTTTGCCTTTTAGGCTTTGGCGGCTCCGGTTCCTGTCTCTGTGACTCAGGTCCGCGTCCACCGTCTTTCGAATCTTGATGCACCAAACGCCGCTCTCCTGTGCGACATCTGCGAGCTTCAGCTGAGCAACTTCGTTTATGCGTGCGCCCGTATAGAGTCCAATCATCGGCACCCACCACCGGTGGGGCGCTTTCATGGCCCAAGGGATGAATGTGTTGGGGGCAAAAATGCGACGCAAATCTTCCTCGTCAAACAAGCGCTCTGCCTTGTCGGGGTCAATGACCAGGTCCTTTTTCGCCTCTGGGAAAAAGTGCATGGGAGAGCCCACAATGGCTTTTGCTTTATCCAGCCGGCCAAAGAAGGTGACCAGGAACCTTCGGTGCTTTTCTACGGTGGCCGGTGCGGGCGGCTGGACGCAGAGCGCCTTCCCCTGAGCCACCGCCTGCTCATACGTGAAGTTCCGATACTGAGGGTCCGACTGGAGAAGCGGTGGAGCCCAACGCATCAGCTCCCAGAGTCGGTAGATATGCACGTGGTCGACCCGGGACACCGGAATATCCCCGCAGGCCATCAGGAGCATCTTCAATGACCGCGCTGTGGCCTCGATGGTGTTGCGTGTCAGGCCCATGCGCTCGCGGTCAGCCAAGTAGTCCCGGATCTCAATGGACAGCAATCGAGCGGGGGCGGCGACGGGGAGAGGCTCAGGGTGGCGCGTGCCATTCTTTCCAAGGAGTGTTCGACGGGTTCGCTCGCAGGCGTCGTTGATGATCTCTTGAGCATGGATGGCGGCTTCTCTGCCAGTCACGATCATTTCGCCGATGCGGACGCGGCCAATGCGCACGTCTGTCAGTTTGAGAGTGCCAGTTGGGTCTGCGAGGTAGGAGTCGAGGTGTTTCGAGGTGGGGGAGGTCACTGCGTTGCTTCCATCTGAAGGATGGAAGTACAGATACTGCGGGCCTAAAAATCGTCAACGAAAAATCGGCTTTTTATTCACGGCCTTAGGCATCACCTGAGAGGTGCCGTTTTGCGTTTCGGCCTAGCCAATCGTACCGCCCCAAAATGCGCTGACATTTACATTTAAATCAATGGCTTGCTTCAGCGGGCATGGCCCATTTTCGGAGTCATTACCGTACTGTTTAATGCAATCAAACTAACAAACCATCTTCATTGTCATGAACCCGAGATAAATGATCAATCTGCTTGTTAGCTTGTTTTAGTTTTCCTGTCAGTATGGGAATGCAAGCGATCGTATTTCCTTCCTTATTTGCTCGATACGGCTAGCTACGACCAGGCCATTCGGTCGAATTTTTCTAACTTCATGCGCCATGGCAATGGCCGACAAGACCCCGTGGTCAAAAAATGGGTTGAGGCCAATGATGTTGCCGGCCATTCGATCGATAGGGTCCCCGCTGGTCCGAATGCTGACATAAGCCTCAATCGCTCTGTCCATGTCGCCATTGTTGCTGAAGAGAAGCAGGGCAGAGAAGGCAGAGACTAGGCTATACAGGGGCTTCCGCTCCTCGGAGAGGAACCTGGAAGGCCACTTGACCGACCGCTCCTGCCCAACGATGAAATGCGCCAGTTGTCTGACTTGCTTGTATTTCAGTTGGGTCGAGGAAGGGTCAAAAATGAGAGCGCCGTCACTTCGCTTGATGCGGGTGGTGATGATGCTTTGGTTCTGGCGCATGAAATAGAGAGCATGGCGTTCGCGATTGAGGACCTCATAAATGTCCTTGTTTTCATCTATAAACTTCTGGTTTCCAAACTCGTTTGGATCGAAGTCCGGAAGCCTAGCCATCGCGGGCGTGAACCTAGGTGAGGGTGATTGATAGTCGTAAGGTAGCTTAAAGATCTCCGCGAGGAAGTCTTGGTCTATCTCGCACTTATATGAGTGCTTCCGTCTGACTTCAAGGAACCATTGGCGCATGTTGCGCATGGTCTCCTGAGTAAAAATACCCAGTTCGATCCCCTTGGAGACCCTGTCTCCAATCATTCTCGTCAGTGCCGATTTGGTCGAGTTAAACGTGACAAGATGGTCATCCAGGGATGAAGTGGTGCCATTGGTCTCAAACTCGCAGAGCTCAAGATGTTCCGGAAAGCGGAAATGAGGCTGGCTTGTAATGTGTTTTGGATTGGATTTGGAGCGACCAGAGGCGACGACAGCCGGGCTTCCAAGGCCGCAGCCTGGGCAAACAACATCGCCAGTGATAAAGGCTCTATCCGCTTGCGCAATGTCAGTGGGGTCGGGTTTGGTCGAGCTGTTGGGATTCAACCATGTGAGCAGCTGCACTACATCGTATTCGCCCTTCAGCGTCTTTGAGTAAGCAGAGATTGGCATGAGTCAAGACTCCATAGACAAACGCTTGCGCGTGTAGCGAACGAACTCGTCGTATTTCGGTGCAAAATCTCGTGCGCTTGCGTTCAGAGTTGCGGCGCTCTGTATGATCCACTCTGGCCGCTGGCCGCCTCGCTGATTCCAGGGGTAGACCGTGCTCATTTCAGGGTTGCGATCATGGGGCACGGTTTCGCGCATGAAGTCTTCAAAGAGGCCATGTGCGGCATCATAGAGAGACTTCCGCCTTTTTTCGATTTTCTTGTCCAGGAACTCGAGCTCTGGACGGTCCCACTCTCGAACAAAGTCGAATAGGTTTTGCACTTGGGATTTGTAGTAGTCCCCGCCGAAGTCGTGCTCTTTGAGCATTTGAATGCTAGGGTTATGGGGGAAGTCCCTCAAGAACTTTGCGAAAATCTCTCGGTCATGTCTTACACTCGCCTTTTCTTTCGAGGATCCTAGGAAGGTGGCCGCAATGGCTCCAATGCCCGCTGCGATAGCTGCTCCGTCCGAAAGGCTAAATGTCTTGTCCGTAGACCAAGACATAACTATATTTAATATTGGGAAGACAATGGCCGCCAGGCCGGCTGCCAGGAATATGATTCGGACGAGGCAAAGGCCAATCCGCAGTCGCCGCAGCCGCCTACCGGGGCGGTCTGCTGTTGTCCGATGTCATCACCGGACAACAGCACGACTACCGCCGCCGGAGCGGGGTGGTGGAGACCTTTTGCCTGGCCCCCCAGGATGCTCCTGATTGGGCCTTGGTGCCCGGCGAGCTCTGGGCCGTCGCGGAAGCTGCCGAGCGCCGAAAGGACGCCACGGTGGCGCGGGAGTTCGAACTGTCGTTGCCCCACGAGCTCTCGGATGAACAGCGGGCGCGCCTCGCCTTTTCCATTGCCGAGGCGTTGGTTGAACGCTACCAGTTCGCCATCCAAGCCAGTATCCACTCTCCCGGGTCCACCGACGGGCTGAACCACCACGTCCATCTGCTGGCCAGCACTCGGCGCATCGGGCCGGACGGGTTCGGGGAGAAAACGCGTGAGCTCGACGGCGGCGTATCTGGAAAAGTACAAGTCCAGTGGGTGCGGGAAATGGTCGCTGAAACGACCAACGCACACCTTGAAGAAGCTGGCCTGACAGTCACGATCGATCACCGCAGCCTGGCTGAGCAAGCTCGGGCCGCCTCGGATCGAGGGGACGAGCTCCAGGCCGTGGCATTGTCTCGAGAGCCTACTAAGCACCTGGGCAAGGCGGCTACGGCCTTGGGCCGCAAGGGCATGGAAAGCCGGCTAGTGGCAGAGAACGAGGCTATAGCACTGACCAACGTTGAGCACTTGGACCATCTGTCCATGCAGCTTGGGCGTGAGGGCAGGGTGGCTTCTATTCCGGCGTCCAACGATCGTGCTCAAGCTGGTTCAACGCCTCACGTGCGGGGATTGGCTCCTGGTCTGGAGATTCGAGGCGTTTCCGGGATTCGGTTGCCTAAAGTCCTTGGTCACCACGACCAAACAGTAGAAGGGCCCGTCAGCTTGGCCGAACGCGTTGTTCAAGCTCTGCGCGACCTTCATGACATTGCGCGCGCCAGAGCAGACCTTTCGACCGAGCGCATTCGTGAGGGGTTGGAGTGGGCGCAAACCGAGCTTGACCGTGTGGGTGAAACTGTTCCACTGCGGCAGTGGATCACTAAGGCCGTTCTTCGGGTGCGTGCACTGCGATCCGCGATCCTCGGTCGAGCCATGCGTCTCGTCGCCCTGGGCAGGGCGGAGCGCCTCCACCACATGGCACAACACGAGTGGGAGCGCTGCAACGCCGACTATCCCATGGGGACCCACGGCTATTCCCGACCCGAATGGACGCGGCGGCGTGAGCGTCGCCTGTCGGCCCTCGAACAGCGGACAAAAGAGTTGGAGAAGGCTGGATTGCGTGGCTCGGCCGAGGCGCTGGCGGAAGTGGATGCGGACATTCTTCGTAAAGCAGCCGAGCTGGAGGCGATGCCGCCACCGTCACAGATCGTCCTTGAATCCCAGGTCATTCCGCCCGTTGCCGCGGAATCCCCGGTGCCAGTTTTCAAGCCGAGGCCGCCAACCCTCCATTGAATGAAAGAGCCCCGCAGAAGCGGGGCTTTGTCTTTCAGTGGACGGTCGGGCCAGTGGAAGGCTTTCGAGGGGACGGCGCTGGAGCCAGTCCGCGCGCCTTGCGCCATTCTTCCAGCGAAAGCAACGTTGGCGGCCCTTGCTCACGGTTAACGGTTGCTGCCCGCGCAGGCGCGCGGTCTCCTGGGCTGGGGGCATAGGCTTGTTGCACCTGGCCGGCAGGAGACGCGGCGAATCGACGCACTAGCGCGGCCGCAACGTCGAGGGCGTGCTGGATATCGGCTTTGCGTTCAGCAACATCTCTTGTTCCTCCCTGCGCAATGAGCGCGGCAAGAAGGCGGCTGGCGATACGAAGTTCTACGTTGGCAGGCATTGGATCTCTGAAGCTCTCAGTGTGAAGGGTCTTCACATCGAAGCACCGATCTGGAGATCCGCAAGGGACGGAATCTGCTCTGGTTCACAGATATGAGAAGTGATGCTTGATGCCTAGGCGCTTAGTGACTGCTCGGGCTTCCAAGCTCACTGCCGTTGCCCCAAGAGTTCACCGCCATACCCTAGATGGTGGGATATGCGATCTTCTCGTTATGGTCGCTGTGGTCATCGGACCAGATGAGGCGAATAGGTTGCTTGCCTTGAGTGCCGAGGTGAACCATCGCCATAAGTTCGACTGACTGATGGGGTTCCATGTATTCCAAGGGGAACTTTGAGTTGATGTCGGACTGACTTAGGCAGTCGGTGCCTTCGAGCGGCTCCACGCGCACATTGCGGGCAACAGCCTTGCCTTTGTTGAAAACCCTGAGGCGATACTTGTTGCTTCCCAGCTTGTTGAACGAGGCGTGCAAGTCGGCCTTTTTCGCGTTTGCTGCTTCACCTGACTCCTTTTCCAGAAGAAGTTTGTTCAAGCGTTCTTGGCTCTCGTTCAGCTTCTTCTGCCGATTGTTGAACCGGAGGGTCGTCCAAGTAGCGAAGCCCGACAGCAGCAAGGCTGCAGACGCGATTACGTCTGCGGTTTCAAAGGCTATTGGCATCTACCTAATCCTGAAGTTCTTGTTGCCCCGGAATGCTTTCTTCAGGGAGTCGTGCAGTTGCTTCTGAAAATCCTGGGCGACTTGCTTTCCGATCTCTTTGACGTGCTCGTCGATGTTCTCGGCATTTGCTTCTTTGAGCTCATCGCGCGTCATTTCCCGCTCGCAGCCCGCGCACTTGATCGGGGCTTCTCCGGATGTCTCCGCTTCGTCGTATTCAAACTGCGTGCCGGCACAAGTCGGGCAGGTCAAGGTGATGGAGCGAGAATACTTGTCGTCGTTGAGAGACATCATGGCCCCCTGGAAGGTATAGGTGGTCTTCGGTTCCTACGCTTTCCTATTTACCACTTTGTCGAACGTTCGCAAGCTGAGGCCCATTCATTATTTGAGCAGCCGGGCGAGCGCGGGTAGATTCAATCCATATGAAAGCACTGCAAGCCCTGGCGAAACGCCTTTGAGGCCTTCCAGCTTTTCCTTGGCCGTGAAGCTGCGGCTGTAGGTCGCGTGGTGCTCATCGTCCAGTTCATGGCCGACCAGCTGGGCGCGCAGCTCGGACACCACGCCAGCCCCCTGGAGCTCCTGAATCAGCGTTTTGCGGAGGGAGTGGAAGCCGCGTTTGGCCTCTGGCCAGTTCGCCCCGACCTGTTCCAGATGCCGGCCAAAGGCCTTGGTAATCCAGTTGCCCGCCCCATTTTTGGCGTTCGCCTTGGCGGCGGGGAAGAGCCTTGGGGCCTTGTCGGCGCGCAGGGTGTCCACCCAATCCAAAAATCCCAGCTCAATGAGGTCCGGATGCACGGGAATGGTGCGCAGGCTGACTTCCGTCTTTACTTTCTGGTGCTCGCCTTCGTCCGAGATGCGGATGCAGGGGAGGCCGTCCACCCTCAACACGTCTTCGACCAGCAACTGGCCGACCTCTGACGCCCGGGCACCCGTGTAAAGCCCAATCAGGGCCGCCCAACGGGCGGAAAGGGCCAGCTCTTCGAACGCGGCCGGTGCAAACAGTGCTTGGACCTGATGGCTGTCATAGGCCTTGAAGCCGAACTTTTTCCGCGCCCGCTTCTCGCGGGTGGAGTAGGTGACATGGCCTGCGGCCGGGTTGTCCCCCTTGGGATAGTGGCCCGAGGCCATGGCCCACTCGAGGAACCCACCCTTGCCGCCAATGTAAGACTGTTTGTTGGTCAAGGTGGGGGTGGCTGCGCCCCCGTCCCGCATGTGCTGATACCAGCGGGCCAAGTCGGAGCGGGTGATGGAGTGGAGCTTGGACTTATCGCCCAGGAAGGACACCAGTGCCTCAATGGCGGTCTTCTTAATGGTGAACGTCTTGGGCAGGCAGCCGGGTTGGATGCTGGCCAGCCAAGCGTCCCGGGCCTTGCCCAGGGTGATGGTCTCCACGGCGGGCCTTGAGATTCGGTTGGGCGTGGGGAGGGGCGCAACCTCGTTGCGAATAAGCTCAGAAAGGGGGCTGGGCCGCTGGGCCGTCAGTTCCATCATCTGCTGATAGAGCGTCACGTCCTCTGGAGTGTCGATCTGCCAGTGCTCAGTGATCGTGCCGTCTGCGGCCTTGGTCCGGTTCAAGGTCAGCTTTTGGAGCGGGTCGCCACTGGTCAGGCGATCCAGCAGCGCCTCGATGTCCTCTTCCTTGATTCCCATGCGTTGCTCCCTCAGCGCCTCGAACGCCTGAGCATAGCGCGCAGCCAAGCCGAGGGCGCGCAGCTGGGCCACGGCCAGCTCGGACGTGCGAAGGGTGCGCTTAAAGATGCGTCGGCCAATGATGGTCTGGAGATCGGCGGGGACCCGTTGCCGGAAGGACCAAAGCCCAGAGGGCGCGCGAACAAGATGGTGTGGGATGCGCATCGAGAGATGTGTCCCGATTTGTGTCCCGCCGAAGGTCACCCCAGAAAAGCAAAAACCCCTGCGTAAACAGGGGTTTGCGTAATCTGGCGGAGAGAGGGGGATTCGAACCCCCGAAGCGCGGTTTAGACGCTTACACACTTTCCAGGCGTGCTCCTTCAACCACTCGGACACCTCTCCGGATCCCTGCCATCGGCAAACGCCTCAGCAGGGGCGCAGATTCTAGCGGGCGGCGCGGCCGTACACAAGCACCCCAGGCAACATTCCGCGCAGGGCGCGTCGGGGGCGAGGGGGCTGGACAGGCATGGCACAATGGAACATCCGATGGAAGATGGTGGCCTGATGTCCTATCTCGTGCTTGCCCGCAAGTGGCGTCCGAAGCGTTTTGCCGAGCTGGTGGGCCAGGAACACGTGGTTCGTGCGCTCAGCAATGCGCTGGACAGCGGCCGGGTCCACCACGCGTTCCTGTTCACCGGTACCCGCGGCGTGGGCAAGACCACCATCGCGCGCATCTTCGCCAAATCGCTTAACTGCGAGCAGGGCACCAGCGCCGACCCGTGCGGCCAGTGTGCGGCCTGCCTGGACATCGACGCCGGCCGCTACATCGACCTGCTGGAAATCGATGCCGCGTCCAACACCGGTGTGGATGACGTGCGCGAGGTGATCGAGAACGCCCAGTACATGCCTTCGCGTGGCAAGTACAAGGTCTACCTGATCGACGAAGTGCACATGCTCTCCAAGGCAGCCTTCAATGCGCTGCTGAAGACGCTGGAAGAGCCGCCGGAACACGTCAAGTTCCTGCTGGCCACCACCGACCCGCAGAAGCTGCCGGTCACCGTGCTCAGCCGCTGCCTGCAGTTCAACCTCAAGCGCTTGGACGAGGACCAGATCCAGGGGCAGATGACCCGCATCCTCGCCGCCGAGGAGATCGAGGCCGATTCCACCGCCATCGTGCAGCTGGCCAAGGCGGCCGATGGCAGCCTGCGCGACGGCCTGTCGCTGCTTGACCAGGCGATCGCCTATGCCGGCGGCGCGCTGCGCGAGGACGTGGTGCGCACGATGCTGGGTACGGTCGATCGTACCCAGGTAGCGGCCATGCTGGATGCACTGGCCGAGGGCGATGGCCCGCGCCTGCTGCAGGTGGTGGCGGCCCTGGCCGAATTTTCGCCGGACTGGAGTGGTGTGCTGGAAGCGCTGGCCGAAGGCCTGCACCGTATCCAGGTGCAGCAGCTGGTGCCCGGTACCGCCGCTCCCGCCGAAGGCCTGGATGCAGCTGCGTTTGCCGAGCGCCTGCGCCCGGAAGTGGTGCAGCTCTGGTACCAGATGGCCCTGAACGGACGCCGTGACCTGCCGCTGGCGCCGAGCCCGCGTGCCGGCTTCGAGATGGCCGTGCTGCGCATGCTGGCGTTCCGCCCGGCCGCCGCGGTACCGCCGGTACCGAAGGCGGTCGACGGGGCAGTGGGTGGGGGCGTCGCGGGTGGCAGCGGCGGCCATGGTCAGGTCGGCGCTGGCAGCCAGGACGCTGCGCCTGTGGCTGCAGCCGCTGCGGCGAGCCCGGCAGCGGTGGCCGACGTAGCTGCCCCCGCGCAGGCCGCGCCGCGTGAGCCTGAACCCGAACCTGAGCCGGCCCCGCAACCGGAGCCGGACCCCACGCCGGAGCCTGAACCGGTTCCGGTGGAAGAACCCGTGTCACCGCCGCCGGTGAAGGCCGAAACGGCGCCGCAGGAGGTCGCGACTGACGATCTGCCGCCGTGGGCCACTGATGAAGCCGACGCACGCGACCAGGTGCTGGCGGCGGAACTGGACGCGCCGGCTGTAATGGCGGCCCCGGAGGCGGCCATGGTCGCACCGTGGCAGGAACCATCGGCGCCGGTTCCGGCAGCGGCCGAACCGGAACGCCCGTTCCAGGCCGAGGGCATCGAGATCGCCCCGGTCGTGCCTAAGGCGGCGCCCGCGCCCGTGGCGCAGGAGGGCGTCTCCGATCTGGCCACGGCCGAGGACTGGCTCGATCTGGTGGCCAACAGTGGCCTGAGCGGCCCTTCGCGGCAGCTGGCGGCCAACGCGGCCTTCATCAGCTGCCAGGGAGGCACCTTGAAACTGGGCCTTTCGCCCGGATTTGAGTATCTGCGTTCCGAACGCGCGCTGTCCGCCTTGGGCGAGATGCTGGAAAAGGCCTTGGGCCAGGCGCCGAGGATCGTGGTCGAGACCGTGGAAACCGAGCACGTTCCGGCCGAGACGCTGCACCAGCGTGCCGACCGCCAGCGTGGCGAGCGGCAACAGGCCGCTGAGGCCATTTTCATGGACGATCCGGAAGTGCAGCTGCTGATCCAGCAGCATGGCGCCCGGGTTGTTTCCGATTCCATCCGTTCTTTTGACGAGTAAGCAACCATGCGCGGCAACATCGCCCAACTGATGCAGCAGGCCCAGAAGATGCAGGAAAACCTGCAGAAGGCCCAGGAAGAAATCGCAAAGATTGAAGTGACCGGCAGTGCCGGTGGCGGCATGGTCAGCGTGACCCTGACCGGTGCCAAGGAATGCCGCAAGGTGCGCATCGACCCGTCGCTGACCAGCGACCCGGAAATGCTGGAAGACCTGATCGCGGCGGCGTTCAACGACGCCTCGAACAAGATCGACGCCGAGTCGAAGTCGAAGATGGGCTCGGCCACCGCCGGCATGCAGTTGCCGCCGGGCATGAAGCTGCCGTTCTGATGCCGGGTTTGGCACCCGGTTGCCGGGTGCCAACAACCGCGTGGGGTCGGGCTTGCTCGACTGTCTTTTCGTAGAGTCGAGCTTGCTCGACTGCTCCACCCCCCCCCAAGTCGAGCAAGCTCGACTCTACCAAGCCCTTCAGTCGAGCAAGCTCGACTCTACAAAGCATGCTGCCGTGTCCGCACCCCTGCTTGAACAATTGATCGATGCACTGCGGGTGCTGCCTGGCGTGGGCCAGAAGACCGCCCAGCGCATGGCGTACCACCTGCTTGAGCGCGAGCGCGAGGGCGGGCAGCGGTTGGCCGAAGCGCTGGCACTGGCGGTCGAACGTATCGGCCATTGCGCGCAGTGCCGCGATTTCAGCGAAAGCGAACTGTGCCCGACCTGCGCCAACAACAGCCGTGAGCGCAGCCAGTTGTGCGTGGTCGAATCACCCGCTGACCGCCTGGCCATCGAGAACGCCACCGGTTTCCGCGGTGTCTACTTCGTGCTGCAGGGCCGGCTGTCGCCGCTGGATGGCATCGGCCCGCGCGAGCTGGGCCTGGAGCAGCTGGAACAGCGGTTGGCGCAGGGCGAAGTGCAGGAACTGATCATCGCCACCAGCGCAACCGTTGAAGGCGAAGCAACCGCGCACTATCTGGCGCAGCTGGCGCGGGCACGCCAGGTGCAGCCGAGCCGCCTGGCGCAGGGCCTGCCGCTGGGGGGCGAACTGGAGTACGTCGATCGCGGCACGCTGTCGCACGCTTTTGGAACGCGCAGCGAATTCCGCGATTGATCGCGGCTGTGCGTGGCGAGCCTACAATGCGGACGACATCCCGCCGAGGCCGACCATGACCACCGAAACCCTCTTCAGCAAGATCATCCGTCGCGAGATTCCGGCCACCATCGTCTACGAGGATGACGAGGTGCTGGGCTTCAAGGACATCGCACCGCAGGCGCCGGTGCACGTGTTGTTCATTCCGAAGAACGAGATCATCCCGACCCTGGACAACCTGCAGCCGTCGCAGGCGCACCTGATCGGCAAACTGGCCCTGGCCGCCGCCGCGTATGCGCGCAGCGAAGGCTTTGCCAACGACGGCTACCGCATCGTGATGAACTGCCGCGAGGATGCCGGGCAGACTGTCTTCCACATCCACATGCACCTGTTGGCCGGTGCGCCGCTGGGGCATTTCGGTACGCCGGGGCAGTAGTGCCGACCAACGGTCGGCACCCACCGTGGATGGCCCAGTAGATCCACGCCATGCGTGGATGGCACCAACAAGAAGGCCGCCCGAGGGCGGCCTTCTGTGTCATGCGAACCGTGGCAGGTTTACCACCAGCCCCAGCCGCGGTAACCGCCCCAGTACGGGCCCCACGGACCCGGGCCCCACGGGCCGTACGGGTAGGGCACCACATCAACCTGGCGCTGTTCCGGCCACAGGTAGATGACGTCGGCGGCCAGCTTGGGCAGGCGGTAGTCGTACTCGCCGATGCGGGTGTTGGCGTAACCGTCGATCTTGCCGATGAAGGTCACGTCACGACCTTCCTCGAACACGGCCGGGTCGTAGAAGCCGGCACGGCAGGCGATGAAGCGGCCGTCGCTGGCATCGGCCGAGGTGGTGTTCGGGCGGCCACTGCCGTTGAGCGGGCGCGAGATGATCTGGAAGCAGGTCTCGCCCTGGCCGGGCTGGGTTTCAATGATGCGGCCACCCCAGCGAACGGGGGTGCCAACCTGCTGGGTGGCAACCGAGTCGCGCGGGGAAACCACGCTGAACTGACCCTGCAGCGGCTTGGGGGCCGTGGCGCAGGCCGACAGGGCCAGGGCGGCCACGGCGGTGAGAAGGAACTTGGTGTTCATGAAGTAGCTCCGGAAGTCGGGCGATGCCTGCGCAGGTCCCGCAATAATGGGGCGAGCTCGGTACGAGTGCCAGCGTAGCGCGCTTCGGCGAAACGCTGGCTGAGTGCGATGAGGCCGGGATCGGGCCGCTGGGCGTGCACCCGCTGGGCCCACGCCAGGGCCGGTTCGTGCGGCTCGCGGGCCAGGCCCAGCCGCGCGTAGCGGCGGCCCAGCCGGTGCCAGGCGCGCAGCAAGGGGTCGCGCTCGCGTTCGCCACGGGCCAGCAGCCAGGCCATCCAGCCCAGTGCCAGCAGCGCGGTGGCTGCGAAACCGGCCAGCAGCTGGCCCTGGCCCAGCTCGCCAAGGCCAAGCGGCCGCAGCAACTGCTGCTGGCGTCGTGCATCGAAGGACAGCACCACGTCGTTCCAGCCGCGGCGCAGCCAATCGCCGATCTGCCCGGCCTGCAGCCAGCGCTGCCGCAGATCGAGGTCGGCGCCGGCCGGCAGGCGGTCCTCCAGCGTATCGAGGATGCGCTCGGGGGCCACCGCGGCGGTCGGATCCACCCGCACCCAGCCACGCTGGGGCAGCCAGACTTCGGCCCAGGCGTGGGCATCCATGCGCCTCACCACCCAGTAGTTGCCCAACCGGTTGCGGGTGCCGCCAGCGAAGCCGGTCACCACGCGTGCGGGAATGCCGGCATTGCGCATCAGCACCACGAAGGCCGAACTGAAGTGCTGGCAGAAGCCCGCCTTGTAGTCGAACAGGAACGCGTCCACCGGATCGCGCCCGGCCATCGGTGTTTCCAGCGTGTAGGAGAAATCAGCGGTGATCCAGGTCAGTGCGCGGCGGACCACGGCGGCATCGTCGCCACCTGCCTCCTGTCGCCACTGCCGCGCCAGTGCTGCCGTGCGTGGGTTGAAATTGCCCGGCAGCTGCAGCGCTGCCTGGCGCTGGTAGGGCGAGAGGTCCATATCGAACCGTGCCGCAGGGGCGGAGCGCATGCGCCAGCGGGTCAGCGCGGACAGGGAGCGCTGGCTGGCCAGGCTCATCTCCGCATTGAGCCTCGCCCCGTCGGGCGCGGCCGTGGGCAGATCCAGCGCCACCAGCAGGCGTCGGTCGGTGGGCTCGTAGTCGATCTGGTAGTCCCAGCCTTGGCCCTCGTAGGTGACCTGCGGGGGCGGCCGGCGGTCGGCGCTGCGCTCGCGTGTCCAGACGTGGCCATCGAACCGGGTCAGGACCGGGCCGCGCCAGTAACGCTGCTCCGGTTCGGGTGTGGCACCGAAGAACTGCACGCGCAGCGCCGGGGTATCGTCGGCCATCAGGTCCAGCCACTGGTCCGGCTCCATCGAATCGGACAGGCCCGGCGTACCCACGGCGCGTTCGGGCACGCCCCACAGCGGTGAGGTCAGGCGTGGGAACAGCCAGAAGCAGACCAGGGCCAGGGGCAGGCCGATCAGCAGCAGGCGGCCGACGCCGCGCACCTGGCCGGCCAGCGGCAGCGGGGCGCTGCGGCCTTCGTTGTGTGCCAGCCGCTGCAGGGCGAGCAGGGCGGTGATGCCGGCCAGCGCGGCCAGCAGTGTGGTCAACGGTCCCTGGTCCAGCAGGAAGGCGGCAAACGGGGCGAACAAGGCAAAGCCAAGCAGGCTGCGCGCATCACGCACGCTGCGCAGTTCGCTGGATTTGATCGCCAGCATCGCCGCCAGCAGTGCGCAGCCGGTGTCGCGCCCCGGCCGCACCGCGCCCATCTGCCAGACGATGGCGCCCAGCATGCCCAGCACCAGCAGCAGGCGCACCGGCATCGGCAGCACCCGTTGCAGTGACAGGGCAGCCGTGGCCAGGCCGGCCACGGCGATAAGCGCGGCCAGGGGGCCGGGCAGCTGCAGCAGCAGGGGCAGCAGTGCCAGCGCTGCGCTGGCCAGGGTCCAGCCGCGCGCGTTGCGGTCCAGCAGGAGGGCGGGCTCAGTCATGGGGCATCAGGGCCAGTGCGCGCAGGCACGCATGGTGGTGGCTGGGGCCCTGGCCGGGGCCCAGCGCGGGCTGCGATGGCAGCAGCAGGGTGTAGCGCCGGCCTTCGCGTTCAGCGCTGTCGACCCAGCGCGCCAGGCGCGAGATGCGCGCTTCCGGTGCCAGCGAGGCCAACGCGCGCCAATCCAGCACCACTTCGATGCCGACCGGCTTTTCGTACTCGCGTACCAGCAGCGTGTCACGCCGTGCCGAGTGCTTCCAGGCGATGCTGCGCGGCGGATCGCCTGCGCGGTAAGGGCGCAGCTGATGCAGTTCTTCGCCACTGGCATGGGCGCGCGTGTGCAGTGGGTCGCTGCCCCGTTCGGGCAGCGGCGTTGCCACGGCTTCGGCTACCGGGTGCACCAGCAGCGGCTGTTCGGGCCACACCCACGACCACGCGCGCACCAGGCCCAGCGGTTGCGTGCTGGACAGGCGGATGCGCGGCAGGTCGAGCCAGCCGCGGCGTTCGGTGGGTACATCCAGCTCGACCTCGCCACGACCCTGCGCCGGAAGATCGGTCCAGGCCTGGCTGTCGCCGACCTGCAGTTCCAGGCCATGGCGTGGCCGCTGATCACGCAGCGACAGATCCACGCGCATGCGCAGTGGTTGGCCTGCAGGTACCGGTTCGGCCGAGATGGCATCGATCTGCACACCCGACAGCTGCAGGTGGGCCGCGATGGCACTGGCAATGGCGGCGGCCGCCAGCAGCAGGGCCAGCAGCAGGGCCGGGTTGTTGTTGTAGTTCAGTGCGCCCAGCAGCATGGCCGACAGCAGCACGGCCACGAACAGCCCGAAGCGCGTGGGCAGAACGTAGATGCGCTGGCGGCCAAGCCGTTGCGGCAGTGCTTCGGGCGCGCGAGGGCGCGCCAGGCGAAGCAGGCGGGAGCCGCGCGCGGGCATCCTCAATCCACCGCGACGGTCTGCAGGATGGCGCGCGCCAGTGCCGGGCCCGTGCTCGACTCGGACTCGCCCACCAGCCGGTGGCCGGCCACGGCGACGAACAGGGTCTGCACGTCTTCGGGCACCACGTGGTCGCGGCCAAGCAGCAGGGCGTGGGCCCTGGCCGCGCGCAGCAGGGCCAGGCCGGCACGCGGCGACAGCCCCACGCGCACGCCGGCATGCTGGCGGCTGCGGGTCAGCAGCGCCTGCACATAGTCCACCAGTGCATCGCTGACGTGGATCTGGCCGACCGCTTCGCGCAGCTGCCGCACCTGGTCGTCATCCAGCTTCGGCACGGCGCGCGCAATGAGATGTCGGCGGTCGGTGCCGCGCAGAAGCTCGCGCTCGGCCTGCGGGCTGGGATAGCCCATCGCCAGCCGCAGCAGGAAACGGTCCAGCTGCGAATCGGGCAGCGGGAATGTGCCGGACAGATCAACCGGATTCTGCGTGGCGATCACGAAGAACGGATCGGGCAGCGGATGGGTCTGTCCGTCGAGGGTCACCTGCTGTTCGGCCATCGCCTCCAGCAGCGCACTCTGGGTGCGGGGAGGCGCGCGGTTGATCTCGTCGGCCAGCAGCACGTGCGAGAACACCGGGCCAGGGTGGAACTGGAACTGGCGCGTGGCGGCGTCGTACACCGACACGCCCAGCACATCGGCCGGCAGCAGGTCGGAGGTGAACTGCACGCGCTGGAAGGTCAGCCCGAGGCTGCTGGCCAGTGCGTGGGCCAGCGTGGTCTTGCCCAGGCCGGGCAGATCTTCGATGAGCAGATGGCCACCGGAAAGCAGGGCGACAAACGCCAACCTGACTTCCGGCACCTTGCCGAGCACCAGTGCATTGACCTGATCCTGTGCCTCCCGCAGGGCGTGGCGCAGTTGATCGGTTAGCATGCGGGGCATGGGGGACGAAGCTGACATGGTCGTCTCACGTTCGGGAACCGTTTGATTCTATCCATAGAGCAATGCAGGGCGAACAACGCGCACGCACGATATTTTTCTGGTTATGGACGCTGGTCACAGCGGCCAAGCTGCTTGTGGCCGCACGTCTGCCGTTGTTCGTGGACGAAGCGTTCTACTGGCAGGAAGGCCAGCACCTGGCCGCGGCTTACTCGGATCTGCCGGGCCTGACCGCGTGGCTGGCGCGCCTGGGCGTGGAGATCGGCGGCCAGCACGTGCTGGCGCTGCGTCTTCCGTTCCTGGCCATCGGTGCGTTGCTGCCGTTGCTGGTTGTGCGCATCGCCACGCGTTGGTTCGGCAACGTGGCCGGCTGGCAGGCTGGCAGCCTGACCCTGCTGATGCCGCTGTCGGCCACGCTGGGCCTGCTGGCCGTGCCCGATGTGCCGATGGCGCTGGCTGCGGTGCTGTGCCTGGATGCCGGCGCGCGCCTGCTGCGCAGCGTCGATGCATCCTCGGCCATCAAGCTGGGCCTGGGCCTGCTGATCGGCGCGCTCAGCCATTACCGCTTCATCGGTGTGATCGGTGTTGGCTTCATCGCACTGCTGGCGCTGCCGCAGGGCCGGCGCATGTTGACCGACCCGCGCGTGTGGGTCGCGCTTGCGGTGGGCGTGCTGGCCTGGCTGCCCTTGCTGGCCTGGAATGCCGACAACCATGACGCCGGCCTGAAATTCCAGGTGGTCGAGCGCCATCCCTGGGCGTTTGAATGGCGCGGGCTGTGGTTCCTGGTCATCCAGCCGATGCTGGTCACGCCCATCCTGTGCATTGCGATGTGGAAGGTGGCGCTGGCCGGAACGCGCAGCGGTGGCGGTGCACGCGTGCAGTGGCGCTACTTCGGCCTGGTCGGTGGCGTGTCCACGCTGGGTATCTTCCTGCTGGGATTCTTCACCGATGTCGAGCGCATCAGCTTCCACTGGCCGCTGCCGGGCTACCTGGCGCTGCTGGTGGCGGTGCCGGTGGTGCTCAACGGTTGGCCGCGCTGGCTGCGCCGCACCGGCTGGTGGCTGGCCGGCATCGGCATGGCGCTGTCCTTCGGCTATTACCTGATGGCCTCCACGCCGGCGCTGCGTGAGCAGCTGGCAGGTGACAAGTACTACCCGCGCAACTTTGCCGGCTGGGAACCGCTGGCGGCTGCCGTGCGCGACGAACTGAAGCGGATGCCGGAAGGCACGCGCGTGCTGGCCGGCAACTTCAAGGTGGGTGCCGAACTCGGCTTCCAGCTGGGTGACGCCGACATCCTGGTGCTGCCGCATCCCCTCAACGACAAGCATGGACGTACCGCCCAGCTCGCGCAGTGGGGCCAGGTGCATGAAGGCGAACGCAGTACGCCGATGCTGCTGGTACTGTCACCCAGCGACCAGCGCTTCCGTGATCTGGTGCAGCGCTACCACGCGGTCTGCGAACAGGTCGGACCGCTGCCGCCGCCGAAGGTGGTCAGCAACGATCACGGCTTCCAGCGTTTCCTGCTGTTCCGTCTGCCTGCGCAGCGTGCCGAAGGCGAGTGTGTGACGCCGGCCGTGGCGTATCTGGATTCGCCGGGCAACGGCGAAGCGGTGTCGGGCACGCTGGCGGTGAAGGGTTGGGCATTCAAGGACGGTGTCGGGCTGGCGCGGGTGGAAGTGCTGGTGGACGGTCAGCCAGTGGGCGATGCGCAGTACGGCCGCGAGCTCGACATCCGCCCGATGTGGCCGATGTCCAATGACCCGCAGCATCCACATGCCGGTTTCGATGCCAGTGTGGAAACGCGCGGGCTTTCGCCCGGGCGGCATTGGCTGGGCCTGCGCCTGCATGGTCGCGATGGCAGCGTGGAGGACTGGCAGGAGCAGCCGTTCGAGGTGGTTCCGGTTCTGTAGCGTCGAGCCGCGCTCGACTGCTTTCCGCTCTTGTAGAGTCGAGCTTGCTCGACTGCTTCCAACATCCAGTCGAGCAAGCTCGACTCTACCTACGGCACGGCGAAGTCGGCCCGGCGCAGCAGCCCGCACAGCGCGATCAACGGCAGCCCGACCAGGGCCGTGGGGTCGCGGTTGTCGATCGCCTCGAACAGGCTGATGCCCAGGCCCTCGCATTTGAAACTGCCGGCGCAGTCCAGCGGCTGCTCGGCGGCCACGTAGCGGGCGATCTCTTCGGCCTGCAATGGCCGGAAGCGCACTTCGGTCAGGTCCATGGCCGCAAACGATTCTCCATCACGCGTGAGACTGATCGCGGTGTGGAAGCGCACCGTCTGCCCGGCCATCGCCGCCAGTTGCGCACAGGCGGCCTCGACCGTGCCGGGTTTGCCCAGCGGCTGGCCGTTCAGGTCGGCCACCTGGTCCGAGCCGATCACCCAGGCGCCGGGGTGCCGCGCGGCCACCTCGGCGGCCTTGGCGGCAGCCAGCCGGCTGGCCAGGTCCAGCGGCGTCTCGCCGCCCTGCGGGGTCTCGTCCACGTCGGGGCGTGCGCAGTCGAAGGGCAGGCCGAGGCGCTGCAGCAGTTCGCGGCGGTAGCGCGAGGTGGAGGCCAGGAGCAGGGCAGGCATGCGACAATTCCGGGGCAGGGCGCGGCAGTCTGGCCCGTGCCCGGCGCTGCCAGCAAGCCCCTATATGGCGGGTATTTGACAGCGGCGGCCCCGATCCTTAGTATTCAGCGGCTTATGTCCGCGAACGTGCCCGAAACGCTGGATGCCTGGCGGATGGTTGTAGCGCGAAGGCGCTTCGACGGCCAGGTCCCACTGGCTGAAATGACCCGCCTGCAGGGCTTGGTCGCCGATACCGACGGTGAGTGCAATTACTCGCTTGAATTCGGTCGCGACGACGTCTTGCGGGTATCCTATGTGGAACTGACCATCGACACCGCGTTGCCGCTGACCTGTCAGCGCAGCATGCAGCGATTCCTGTTGCCGGTGAAGATGACCCAGAGGCTGGGCCTGATCCGCGACGAGGACGAGGAATCGTCCCTGCCGGAGGAGTACGAGGCGTTGCTGGTGCCGGAAGATGGGCAGCTGCGTCCGCTGGACCTGGTTGAAGATGAATTGGTGCTGGCGGTGCCCGTGGTACCGCTGTCGCCGGACGGTGAAGCAGTCGACAGGGACTGGGCGCCGAGCGAAGAAGAAACAAAGCAGGCCAACCCGTTTGCGGCGTTGGCGGCACTGAAGAAAGAGTAAAAGCATTAGCAGCCGGATTGTCGTCGGCGGCTGCGGCGAAAGCGAAAGTGTGCTGGGCGCTGGCGTCCTGCGCGACGATACGACGAAGCAAAAACGAACCGAGTTTGGAGCAATCCCATGGCTGTCCAGAAATCCCGTGTCACCCCGTCCCGCCGCGGTATGCGCCGTGCGCATGACGCCCTGAGCGCCAAGCAGCTGTCGACCGACCCGACCACCGGCGAAGTGCACCTGCGTCACCACATCACTGCTGACGGTTTCTACCGCGGCAAGAAGGTCATCCAGACCAAGACCTCGGCCGTCGAAGAAGATTGATGTGCCGATAAGGCCGCTGCCCCAGGGCAGCGGCCTTTGCCTTCTTCCCCGGGCATGCCGGTGACCGGCAGCCTGCGCAACAGGAAACATGATGAGCAAGCGGATCTACTCGAGGATCGCGGGCACCGGTAGTTATTTGCCGGAAAAAGTCCTGACCAACGCCGACCTGGAAAAGATGGTCGAAACCTCGGACGAGTGGATCCAGTCGCGCACCGGTATTCGTGAACGGCACATCGCGGCCGAAGGCGAGACCACCAGCGACCTCGGCTACCACGCCGCGGTGCGTGCGCTTGAAGCGGCCGGTATCGACGCTTCGCAGCTCGACATGATCGTGGTCGGTACGACCACCCCTGACCTTATTTTCCCGTCCACTGCGTGCCTCATCCAGGCCAAGCTCGGTGCGTCGGGCTGCCCCGCCTTCGACGTGAACGCTGCCTGCTCGGGCTTCGTGTTCGCGCTCAGCGTGGCCGACAAGTTCATCCGTTCCGGTGACGCCCGCTACGTGCTGGTGATCGGCGCCGAAACGCTCACCCGCATCGTCGACTGGGAAGACCGCACCACCTGCGTGCTGTTCGGCGACGGTGCCGGCGCGGTCGTGCTCAAGGCCGACGAAGAAACCGGCATCCTCAGCACCCACCTGCATTCCGATGGCAGCAAGAAAGAGCTGCTGTGGAACCCGGTTGGCGTGTCGGTCGGTTTCAAGGACGGCAGCGGCAACGGCGGCGGCACCATCAACATGAAGGGCAACGACGTGTTCAAGTACGCCGTCAAGGCGCTGGACTCGGTCGTGGACGAAACCCTGGAGGCCAATGGCCTGGGCAAGTCCGACCTGGATTGGCTGATTCCGCACCAGGCCAACCTGCGCATCATCGAAGCCACCGCCAAGCGGCTGGAGATGTCGATGGACCAGGTCGTGGTCACCGTCGACCGCCATGGCAACACCTCCTCCGGCTCGGTGCCGCTGGCGCTGGACGCCGCCGTGCGTTCGGGCAAGGTCGAGCGCGGCCAGCTGCTGCTGCTGGAAGCCTTCGGTGGCGGCTTCACGTGGGGTTCGGCTCTGCTGCGCTATTGATAGCGCAGTTACGACAACGTGAAGTCTGTCGTTACGGCCCCTCTGGGGCCGTAACGCGTTTCAGGAGATCTGTCATGGTTGAGCCCATCGTCATCGAAGGGCAGCGCGCCTGGCTGAAGCAGTACGGCAAGGGAAGCCGGGCCTTTGCTTTGGGCCTGCTCAATTTCATCGCCCGCCGCTTCCACCTTGATGCCCTGCGTCCGCCCCCGCACCGCGGAGGTGATGCGGCGCGCGAGACCGAGGCACGGCGCCTGGGCGAACTGCATGCGCAGGGCGTCAACGTGCCCGAAGTGATCGGCAGCGGCCACGCCGCGCTGGTGATCGGCGACAACGGTGGCTCCTTCAATACCTGTCTGCGCGAAGCCGATGATGCCGGTCGTGACCGGTTGGTGGCGGCCGCCATGAATGCGCTGGCTGAGGCACATGCCCGCGGCGCGTATTTTGGCCAGCCGGTGCCGCGCAACCTCACCTGGGACGGGCAGAGCGTGGGCTTCATCGATTTCGAGGAAGACCCGCTGGAAGTGATGGACCTGGCCGAGGCACAGGCGCGCGACTGGCTGATGTTCGGCTATGGCGTGGCCAAGTACTACGCCGACCGGCCCCAGCACCTGCAGGCGATGATGGCCGAGGCGATGGACGGCGTGCAGGCCCCGGTGCGCGCGCACGTGCACTCGGTCAGCGGCCGCCTGCAGGGCCTGGCCCGCGTCTGCATGAAGCTTGGCCGCTCAGCGCGCGCGCTGGCGCAGTCGATCTTCATCACCCATGGCGCCACCACGCTGGGGCTGATCATGGTGGTCGGGCTGTGCGTGGACTTCTTCGCCGATGGCGAGCTGGACATCCTGCAGCTGTTCTGCTGATGGTCGTTGGGGGTCAGAGCCCTTTTCCTGCGGAAAGGGTTCTGACCCCGGTCCATACGCCCTGCATACGCGCACGTACAGACGACATGAGGGATTCGCCCTTATCATGGCCCGCTTCGATTGCAACAAGCGGATGACCGCGTGACCGTATCCACCCTCGCTTTTGTCTTCCCCGGCCAGGGCTCGCAGTCTGTGGGCATGCTGGCCGAGCTGGCCGAGCTGCACCCGCAGGTGCGTGACGCTTTCACCGAAGCATCCGATGGTGCCGGTGTCGACCTGTGGGCGCTGTCCCAGGGCGGCCCGGAGGAAATGCTCAACCGTACCGAGTACACCCAGCCTGCGCTGCTGGCAGCCAGCATTGGTGCATGGCGTGCCTGGAACGCCGTCGGCGGTCCGCGCCCGTCGGTGCTGGCCGGCCACAGCCTGGGCGAGTACACCGCGCTTGTCGCTTCTGGCGCGCTGAGCCTGCATGACGGCGCCCATCTGGTGCGCCTGCGTGGCCAGCTGATGCAGGAAGCCGCGCCGGCCGGCGTCGGTGCCATGGCCGCCGTGCTGGGTGCCGAGGACCAGCTGGTGCTGGACGTCTGCGCTGAAGCCGCCGGCAGCCAGGTGGTGGTACCGGCCAACTTCAACTCGCCGGGCCAGATCGTCATCGGTGGCGACGCCGACGCGGTCGACCGCGCGCTGGCGCTGCTGGCTGAAAAGGGCGTGCGCAAGGCCGTGAAGCTGGCCGTCAGCGTGCCCTCGCACACCCCGCTGATGCGTGAAGCCGCCAACCGCCTGGCCGAGGTGATGGCTGGCCTGTCCTGGCGGGCCCCGCAGCTGCCGGTGGTGCAGAACGTCGATGCCAAGGTGCACGACGGTGTCGATGCCATCCGTACCGCGCTGGTGCAGCAGCTGTACCAGCCGGTGCAGTGGACCGGTTGCGTGCAGGCGCTGGCCGCCCGTGGCGTCACCCGGATCGCCGAGTGCGGCCCGGGCAAGGTGCTCACCGGTCTGGTCAAGCGCATCGACAAGACCATCGACGGCCGTTCCCTGGCCACCCCGGGCGACTTTGAAGGCGCCCGCGAGGCGTGGTCGGCCTGATTCCCCTGTTCCTGCCGACCGTGCCGGTGGCCGCTGCAAGCGGTACGGGCGCGGTCGCTGCCCACGTCTGAGGACAACATCATGAGCAAGCCCCTGCAGGGTGAAATCGCACTGGTCACTGGCGCCAGCCGCGGCATTGGTGCCGCCATCGCCGATCTGCTGGCCGCCCAGGGCGCCACGGTCATCGGCACCGCCACCACCGAATCCGGCGCCGCCGCGATCGGCGAGCGCTTGGCGGCCCACGGCGGCCACGGCCGCGCGCTGAACGTCACCGACGCCGCCGCGCTTGAAAGCGTGCTGGACGGTATCGCCAAGGAATTCGGCGCGATCTCGATCCTGGTCAACAACGCCGGCATCACCCGCGACAACCTGCTGATGCGCATGAAGGAAGACGATTGGGCGTCGATCATCGACACCAACCTCACCAGCGTGTTCCGTACCAGCAAGGCGGTCATGCGCGGCATGATGAAGGCGCGCAAGGGCCGCATCATCAACATTGCCTCGGTGGTGGGCGTGACCGGCAATGCCGGCCAGGCCAACTACGCGGCCGCCAAGGCCGGCATCATCGGTTTCAGCAAGTCGCTGGCCAAGGAAATCGGCTCGCGCGGCGTCACCGTCAATGTCGTCGCCCCCGGCTTCATCGACACCGACATGACCAAGGCGCTGCCGGAAGAAGCCCGCACCGCCCTGATCAACGACATCGCCCTCGAACGCCTGGGCGCGCCGGAAGACATCGCCCATGCGGTGGCCTTCCTGGCCAGCCCGGCGGCCGGCTACATCACCGGCGAAACCCTCCATGTGAACGGCGGCATGTACATGCCGTAAGCAAGGGGCGCACGGATTGCGCCGCAAGTGGTTGATCTGCGGGGTTTTTTGCATCCATGCAAGGCCGCGCCGGTTTCCACTACACTATCCCACGGCCATCGCCATCCGATGGCGACCACTTTTGAACCACTACTCCATCTGGAGCGATACCCCATGAGCACCATCGAAGAACGCGTCAAGAAAATCGTCGTCGAACAGCTTGGCGTCAAGGAAGAAGAAGTCACCAACAGCGCATCGTTCGTCGATGACCTGGGCGCTGACTCGCTGGACACCGTTGAGCTGGTGATGGCCCTGGAAGAAGAGTTCGAGTGCGAGATCCCGGACGAAGAAGCCGAGAAGATCAGCACCGTGCAGGCCGCCATCGACTACATCAAGGCCCACGTCAAGGCCTGATGTCAGACGGCAGTGCGCGCGCGGGTTCCGCTCGCCGCGCACCGCACCCCATGGGGCCGCAGTTGCGGCCCCGTGTGTTTGAGCATCAAACCGCAGTAGAACCGAGTCGCCCGTTGAGTTCATCGGGTCAGGAGAATCAGCAATGAAGCGTCGCGTCGTCGTAACCGGCCTGGGTATCGTCTCGCCGTTGGGCAATGATCTGGCCAGCAGCTGGGAAGGCATCACCCAGGGTCGTTCGGGCATCGGTCCGCTGACCAACGTTTCGGATGCCTACCTGGATCGGTTCACCACCAAGATTGCAGGTGAGGTCAAAAGCTTTGACATCACCGCCGACAACGAACTGTTCGGCAAGTACCGGGTCAGCGGCAAGGATGCCAAGAAGATGGACCCGTTCATCCATTACGGCCTCGGTGCCTCGTTCATGGCCCTGCACGATTCGGGCCTGGAAATCACCGAAGCCAATGCCGAGCGCATGGGCGCCATCGTCGGCGCCGGCATCGGCGGCCTGCTGGGTATCGAAGAGCAGACCATCGAGTTCCACGAGGGCAAGAAGATCTCGCCCTTCTACGTGCCCAAGACCATCATCAACATGCTGCCGGGCCAGCTGAGCATCATCACCGGCCTGAAGGGCCCGTCGTTCTCGGCGGTCTCGGCGTGCGCGACCTCGAACCATTCGATCGGCACCGCCATGCGCATGATCCAGTACGGCGATGCCGACGTGATGGTGGTCGGTGGCGCCGAGCGCGGCTCCTCGCCGACCGCCCTGGGCGGCTTCTGCGCGATGAAGGCCATGAGCACCCGCAACGATGCCCCGGAACAGGCCTCGCGCCCGTGGGACAAGGACCGCGACGGCTTCGTGCTGGGTGACGGCGCCGGCATCCTGGTGCTGGAAGAGTACGAACACGCCAAGGCCCGTGGCGCCAAGATCTACTGTGAACTGGCCGGCTTCGGCGCCAGCTCCGACGCGTACCACATGACCGCCCCGAGCGAGAACGGCGAAGGCGCCGCCCGCTGCATGGCCATGGCCATGCGCGATGCCGGCGTGACCCCGGAGCAGGTCGGTTACCTCAACGCGCACGGCACCTCCACGCCGCTGGGCGACCTGGGCGAAACCATGGCCATGAAGACCGCCTTCGGCGACCACGCCTACAAGATGATGGTCAGCTCCACCAAGTCGATGACCGGCCACCTGCTGGGTGCCGCTGGCGGCGTGGAAGCGATCTTCTCGGTGATGGCGCTGCAGGACAACATCATTCCGCCGACCATCAACCTGGAACAGCCGGGCGAAGGCTGCGACCTGGACTACGTGCCCAACGAAGCGCGCCAGGCCAAGGTCGACGTGGTGATGTCCAACGGCTTCGGCTTCGGCGGTACCAACGGCACGCTGATCTTCAAGCGCGTCTGACCGACGCGGCGGGGTCGACCGTGGGTCGACTGCCTTTCGAGCCGCCGTAATGATCGCTGATGGGTGCGCGGTAGAGTCGACTGTCAGTCGACTACCGCGCGCAGCGCGGGGGGATGGCTTCCCGCGAAGAGCAGTCGACTGACAGTCGACTCTACCTGTCGGCATCCGGAGCACCACGGAGCCGCCGCAAGGCGGCTTCCGTGCATCTGAACCCCCACACTGGCTGCCATGACCCACGCCCCGCTGATCCACCCGCTGCCACACCCGATCGATCTGCTGGCCCTGCAACAGCACGACCCCGCGCGCTTCCCGCTGCTGATGGAATCCACCGCCTCGGGCACCGCCCAGGGGCGCTGGAGCCTGCTGCTGGCCGCGCAGGGCGAGCGCCTGCGGCTGGATGCCGACGGCCAGGTGCGCGACCAGCACGACGCCGTGCAGCCGGGCAGCTTCCTGCAGGCACTGGACCGCGCCTGGCAGGCCGCACGCCTGCCGCACGACGGCAGCCACAGCCTGCCGTTCCGTGGCGGCTGGGCGCTGATGCTCGATTACGAAGTGGCCAGCCAGATCGAACCGGTACTGCCCGCGCGTGCACGCGATGACGGCCGCCCGACCGCGCTGGCCCTGCGTTGCCCGGCGGCCGTGCTGCATGACCACGAGAACGATGCCAGCTTCGTCATCGCCGAAGCCAGCGAGCAGGCCCTGCTGGACGCGCTGGTGGCACAGGCCTCGGCCACGCTGCCCGAGGCCGGGCAGGGCTGGCAGCCACCGCAGTCGGTGGGCGAGGACGCGCCGCAGCGCTTCACCGACGGCGTGCGCCAGGTGATCGACTACCTGCGTGCTGGTGATGTGTTCCAGGTCAACCTGTCGCGGCGCTGGAGCGCGCAGTTCGCCGCGCCGGTCAGTCCGCAGGCGCTGTACGCGCAATTGCGCCGCGCCAATCCTGCACCGTTCGCTGGCCTGTTCAGTGCGCATGGCCGCCACGTGGTCAGTTCCTCGCCGGAACGGCTGGTATCGGTGCATGCCGGACACGCGCAGACCCGGCCGATTGCGGGCACCCGCCCACGCTTTGAAGGCGATGATGATGCCGCGCGCATCCAGGAGCTGGTCGGCCACCCCAAGGAACGCGCCGAGCACGTGATGCTGATCGACCTGGAGCGCAACGACCTGGGCCGCATCTGCCTGCCCGGCACCGTGGTGGTCGATGAACTGATGACCGTGGAAAGCTATGCCCACGTGCACCACATCGTCAGCAACGTCAGCGGCCATCTGCGCCCCGAGGTCACCCCGGGCGAGGTGATTGCCGCGACCTTCCCGGGCGGCACCATCACCGGCTGCCCCAAGGTGCGCTGCATGCAGATCATCAGCGAGCTGGAGCAGGTGCCGCGGGGGGCTTATACCGGTGCCTTCGGCTGGCTGAACCGCGATGGCGACCTGGACCTGAACATCCTCATCCGCACCGCCGAAGTGGACGGGCATGAGGTGAGCTTCCGTACCGGCGCCGGCATCGTGGCTGATTCCGACCCGGACAAGGAACTGGACGAAACCCGCGCCAAGGCCCGCGGCCTGCTGCGCGCGCTGGGCCAGCAGGGGTAACCGGCCGAGGTCGGATCCCGCGCGCCACGCGCGAGGGCTCTGACCCCACGCTGGGCTGGCAGGGGTCACCGGATCCCAGGTAGTGCCGGCCGCTGGCCGGCAATCGCGCGGATCGGTGCCCGTGCCGACCAACGGTCGGCACCCACCAGGCCCCTGCCGGCCAGCGGCCGGCACTACCGGGGCGCCGGTCATGACCCCGCACCACCCGGCACGGTATCCTGCACGGCGGAATCGCATTCAGAGGTAGTCCATGGCGGGAGCCAAGCGCGGGTGTCTGTTCGTGGTCATGCTGGTGGTGGTGCTGGGCGCCGTCCTGGCGGGCGCGGGCGCGTGGTTCTTCTACCAGCAGAGCCAGTTCGCCGACCGCCACATCACCCCCTCCGCCGAGAGCGTGGTCATCGCCAGCGGCGATGGCATGAACAGCGTGCTGCGCAAGCTGCGCGAGGCCGGTGTGGACGAAGGCCAGGACACCCAGTGGCAGCTGCTGGCGCGCCAGCTTGATGCCGCCGGCAAGCTGAAGGTGGGCGAGTACGCGCTGGACGGCAGCCTGACCCCGCGTGAGCTGCTGCTGCGCATGCGTGCGGGCAAGGTGCTGCAGCATCGCGTCACCCTCGTCGAAGGCTGGAACATCCGCCAGGTGCGTGCCGCGCTCAAGCGCGCCGAACCGCTGCTGCACACCACCGATTCGCTGGATGATGCCGCGCTGATGCAGCGCCTGGGTTTCGGCGGCCAGCATCCGGAAGGCCGCTTCCTGCCGGAAACCTACGTCTACCAGCGCGGCGACAGTGACATGGACGTGCTCAAGCGCGCCCATGCCGCAATGGAAAAAGCGCTGGACGAGGCCTGGGAAAGCCGCGCCGCCGACCTGCCGATCAACAGCCCGTATGAGCTGCTGACCCTCGCCTCGATCATCGAAAAGGAAACCGCGCTGGCCAGCGAGCGCCCGCAGATTGCCGGGGTGTTCATGCGCCGCCTGAAGATCGGCATGCGCCTGCAGACCGATCCCACCGTCATCTACGGCATCGGCACGGCCTACGACGGCAACATCCGCCGCCGCGACCTGACCACCGATACGCCCTACAACACCTACACCCGTGCGGGCCTGACCCCGACGCCGATTGCCATGCCCAGCCGCGATGCGCTGATGGCCGCCGCACAGCCGGCCGCAGGCGATGCGCTGTACTTCGTCGCCGTGGGCGACGGCAGTGGCGCGCACGTGTTCTCGCCCAGCCTGGACCAGCACAACGCCGCCGTTGCCCGCTACCTGCAGCAGCTGCGCCAGCAACGCACCAAGGAGACCCCGGCGCAATGAGTTCCGCGCTGCTTCGCCACCCGCGTTTCGTCAGCCTGGAAGGCGGCGAGGGCGCGGGCAAGACCACCGCCATCAATGCCATCCGTGATTGCCTGCGCAGCCACGGCCATGAGGTGGTGCTGACCCGCGAACCGGGTGGCACGCCGCTGGCCGAGCGCATCCGCGGGCTGCTGCTGAAGCCCGACGCCGAGATCGCCGCCGAACCACTCAGCGCCGAAGCCGAGCTGCTGCTGGTGTTTGCCGCGCGTGCCCAGCACGTGCGCCAGGTCATCCAGCCGGCACTGCAGCGCGGTGCCTATGTGCTGAGCGACCGCTTCACCGATTCCAGCTATGCCTACCAGGGCGGTGGCCGTGGCCTGGACCCGCAGTGGATTGCCGACCTGGAGCGCCGCGCCGTGGGCCTGCTGCCGGGGCTGACCCTGCTGCTGGATGTGGACGTGGCCGTGGGCCGCGCCCGGGCCAATGGCCGCGACCTGTGGCCGGACCGCATTGAAAGCGAGCAGGATGATTTCTTCCAGCGCGTGCGCGAAGTGTTCCGCCGCCGCGCGCAGCAGGACCCGCAGCGCTTCGCCCTGATCGATGCCGGTCAGGTGCAGGAGCGCGTGGCCGCCGATGTCGTGGCCACGGTGGAACGCTGGCTGCAGGCCGGGGAGGGCGCATGAGCAGTTTCTCCCCCTGGCAGCAGCGCGCCTTCGACCAGACCGTGGCCGCGCTGGATGCCGACCGGCTCGGCCATGGCCTGTTGATCTGCGGCCCGGCCGGGCTGGGCAAGCATGAGGTGGCGCTGGCCCTGGCCGACCACGTGCTGGCCCGTGGCGATGCCGCGCATGCCACGCGCACGCGCCAGTTGATTGCTGCCGGTACGCACCCGGACCTGCAGCTGGTCAGCTTCATTCCGAACAAGAGCGGCGACAAGCTGCGCACCGAGATCGTCATCGAGCAGGTGCGCGAGATCACCAACAAGCTGGCGCTGACCCCGCAGTACGGCGTGGCCCAGGTGGTGATCGTCGACCCGGCCGATGCCATCAACCGCTCGGCTGCCAACGCACTGCTGAAGACCCTGGAAGAGCCGCAGCCCGGCCGCTACCTGTGGTTGATCAGCAGTGACCCGGCGCGCCTGCCGCAGACCGTGCGCAGCCGCTGCCAGCGCCTGGAATTCAAACTGCCGCCGCGCGATGAAGCGATGGCCTGGCTGCAGCAACAGGGCCACAGCGAAGCGTCCGCACGCGAAGCACTGGATGCGGCGCGTGGCCATCCGGGCCAGGCCGACAACTGGCTGCGCGAAGACGGCCTGAGCCTGCGCCGCGAAGTGGGCCGTGAACTGGAACAGCTGGCCGCTGGCAAGACCGGTGCGGTGGAGCTGGCGCAGAAGTGGTGTGGTGATGAGAACGCGGCCCTGCGCCTGCGCTTTGCCGCCGATCTGGCGCTGGCCCAGGCCAGCACCGACGCCTTGACCGCGCCGGACCGATTGCACAAGCTTGCAGCGTGGTTCGATGCTGCCAACCGCACCCGCGACCTGCTGCGCACCACCGTGCGTGCAGACCTTGCGGTGGTCGAGTTGCTGCTGGCCTGGAACAAGGTGAACGAGCGGCCTGCCGCAAGGGGAAATCGATGAGTGCCAGCAACGCCCGCCAGGGCATCCTGTCCCTGGCTGTAAAGGACAAAGCCGCGCTGTACAGCGCATACATGCCGTTCGTGAAGAATGGCGGCATCTTCGTGCCCACGCCCAAGCGTTACTTCCTGGGCGACGAAGTGTTCCTGCTGCTGACCCTGCCCGATTCCAGCGAGCGCCTGCCGGTGGCTGGCAAGGTGATCTGGGTGACCCCGGCTGGCGCACAGGGCAACCGCGTGGCCGGCATCGGCGTGCAGTTGGCCGATGGCCAGGAAGGCGAGAACGTACGCCACAAGATCGAGACCCTGCTGGCCGGCCTGACCAGCTCGGACAAGCCGACGCACACGATGTAACGGGGCGCGCATCGCCGCCCTGCTAGAGCCGAGCCCATGCTCGGCTGCGCCCCTCGAAACGCCCGTGAACACGAATGTGAAAAACGGTTGACGGCCTCTGAAAAGCCCCTATAATGAGCGGCTCAGCAACACACCGGGCGGTTAGCTCAGCGGTAGAGCATTGCCTTCACACGGCAAGGGTCACAGGTTCGATCCCTGTACCGCCCACCATGTTGCAGAACGAAAGAAGCCTCCAGCAATGGGGGCTTTTTTGTTGGCCGCATTCCACGCAGCCGCATTGCCTTAGTCGAGACCCTCCAGCAACTCGCGCGCGATCATCGCCGTGCTGTCCAGCAGGTCGTGGCCGCTACCGGCCTGCACCACCACCGCCAGCAGCTGACGGCCCACCTCGGCATTGCCGCCGTGCAGTTCCATCTCTCCCTCGAAGCAGAGATCGCCCAGCCATTTGTGTGCCTGCGGCAGACCGCGCTTGCGGGCGCGGCGGAATTCCGCAAGCAGCTTCGCCTGGCCCGCTTCGTGTTCGCCATCGGCAAGCAGGCCGATGGCACCACCGTGCGCGGCGCGCCAGATGGCTGGCAGCGGCCTGCCTCGTTCATCCAGCACATCCAATGCGAACTGCGCGCAGTACATTTCATAGCGCTTGCCCGCCGTGCTGTCGGGCACGATGCCCGCCTCGGCCAGCAGGCGTTCGGCTTCATCCAGCTGGTTGAACTTCAAGCGCAGCAGGGCAGGGCGGCTCAACAGCTGTGACAACGCCTGCTGGTTGGCGGCAAACCACACCTTCCAGCCGATGGTTGCGCGGCCTTCCAGCGCCGCCTTGAAGTACTCCAGGTGTTCGGCTTCCATTTCGGCTTCCTGCGAATCCCTGCGCGATTGTAGCCAAGGCGTTCAGGGCGTTCCGCTTTCCAGGCAATGGGTGGCCTCGCAGACCAGCTGCCGCGCGGCCACGATCAGCCCATCGGTGTGGAAGCCGCCCATCTGTTCGTCCGGGCCGCCTTCGACACGCGCGCGCTCGGCGGCCTGCAGAATGTCGAGCAGCGCGGAGAGCCCGGCCAGCGAACGGCTGAGTGAGGCGTGCTCGTTGGCCGCCAGCCTGCGGGGCTGCAGGGCTGCCCGTTTGCACCTTCGGCTCGCCGAATGGCGTCGAGGCAGGCGAAGAATGTGGGGGCTTGAAGGGGCAGGTTATGTTCGTCCAACGCGCACTCGATCTCGCGTGCGATGTCGTCGGGAACCTGATCGGCGATGTCGTCAATCAGCGCGTAGAGGCGTGGAAGCGATGCGGCTCGGTCGGTCATGGCAAAACCCTCACTGGCGTAGGGCCACCTTCGGAATGAAGGTGGCGGACGGTGCGGGTTGGCGTACCAAGGCAAACAAACTTCAAGGGAGAAGAAGGCCTGGCGGATCTGTCGATCCCCACGCACCGGCCGCCATTGAAGGCAGTAGGTCCATTCTCTCAGCTGCGATTGCTATCGCGGCCCTTGAAGCTTGTTCGTTTATTCGAGACGCCAATCCCGACCGAGGCGTGCTGCTGCCTTGGCGGGGCGATCATCGACCCGCGGAATCTGCCGAGTCAGTGAGGAAAGTTGCAAATCTGCGCTGGCGCTGGAGAGTTCCATCATTCTGTTCACCGGCTCGTTTACTGTGGACAGGTACAAACAGGCACTTCAGCAACCGGTCCGATGGAACGCGCTCCATCCATGAACTGAGGTGCTGATCGCGACACGGCAGGTGGACGGTGATGCCAATGCTGTCAGAGGCGGGCAAGCCCCAAGGCCGCCGTTGAACTGAGTGATCTGAGGGCCCCGCCCGGCAACAGGCTGGAGCAGTTGCAGGGTGACCGGCAAGGGCAGTTCAGCATCAGGATCAACGATCAGTACCGAATCTGCTTTCGATGGGAAGACGGTGATGCCTACGACGTCGAAGTGACTGATTACCATTGATGCAAGCGCCGTCCGTGCAATGAATGCGTTCACGCGATGCATCGGTCGACCCGCGCCGGCATGTGCGAGCCGATAGAGGATTTCTGGCCCTTTAGTGGAGGAGTTGCAGGTCAACCTGCAGCAAAAAATGAATGTCGAACGTCATCGCGAACAAGCGTGCCGCCAACCCGCTCCCGCCGGTCCACCCAGGAGAAATTCTTGCCGAAGATTTCCTGACGCCACTTGGCATGTCTGCCCGGGCACTCGCTGCGGCCATCGAGGTAACACCGGCCCGCGTGTCCGACATCATTGCTGGCCGTCGCGGCATAACGGCTGATACCGCATTGCGGCTTGGCCGATACTTCGGCACTACTGCGCAGTTGTGGCTGAATCTGCAGACGAATTTCGATCTTGAAATTGCCCGTCGCGAGCTGGGTGATGTCCTGGCGCATATCCGCCCACGAGCGGCTTGAGCCCAGGTACTTTCGCAGGATCTCATCACGGCACTGTGCCGCCGCCCCCGGCGGGCGTAGGCTCGGCCCACGGTTGTCCCCTTCAGGCCTTGGAGTGTCAGCATGCCGCTCGCCCGTATCGATCTTCGCAAAGGTAAATCCGCCGACTATCTGCAGCGCGTGGGGGAGGTGATCTACCAGGCCATGCGCGCGGTGGGGGTGCCGGAAAACGACCGCTTCCAGGTGTTCCAGGAACACGAGGCCGGCACCCTTGTTTACGACCCCGGCTATCTGGGCGTGGACCGCACCGACGATTTCGTCTGTATCCAGATCACGTGGAACGAGGGGCGGACGGTGGAGCAGAAGAAGGCGTTGTACCTCGGAATTGCCGATGGCCTGCATGCGGCGGTGGGTATCCGCCGCGAGGACGTATTCATCAATCTGGTGGAAGTGAAGCGGGAGAACTGGTCGTTCGGGAATGGGGTGGCGCAGTACGTGAGTTGATTCGCCAGGAGCAAGAGCATCCACGCATGGCGTGGATCTACTGGTGAGCGCCGAGCGTGCGGGTTCGCGGGCGTGGCCAGGATGTGGACCTGCGTCACCGTGTCGCAGGGGTAAAACCCTGAGCGTGGTCCAGGGTTGGCCGCTGCGCCGTAGAATGGGCGGGTGCGTCGCCCCCGATTCCACCGCCGGTTCCAGACCCTGGCATGGCTTGCCATGCTGTTGGTGCTGCTTGCCCCGCTGGTGAGCCGCTGGATGGCGCATGGACCGGCGCCCGCCGAAGCGCCGGTGATGGCGGCGATGGACCACGGCGCGATGGATCACAGCGCGCACGCCGGACACGCGCAGCACGCGATGGAAGGGCATCACGACCACCACGCGATGGCGATGACGCACGACGAAACCGCCCGCACGCCGGCCGTCGATCCACATGCCGAACATGAGATGGGCGTGGACTGCGAGTACTGCCTGATTGCAGCGCGGTTGATCACGCTGTTGGTGGCGGTGTTTCTGCTATTGGTGCCTCTGCTGCCCGTGTGCCGGGCGCGGTTGGGTACGTTGCTGGCCTTGCCGGTCAGTCTGGCGGGAACGCTGGGTGCGCGTGGGCCGCCGGGCGTGTTGGCTGGCTGAGCCGCGCACGCGGTCGTTCCCTGATGGATTCAAAGCTGCCAGGCATGGCCTGGCACTACTGCGTGCGCTTTTCTTTCTGCTGCCCTCGCTGATGGGGCGGCATTGCATGCCGTGGAAACATGAAAACCAACCCGAACGTCGTTGCCCTGCGCTGGGCGACGCTGCCGGCGCTGTGCGCCTGCGCCCTGTACACCGCACCGGCCCATGCCGATGCGGCAGACCCCACCACCCTGGACACCGTGCGCGTGGTCGATACCCGCCATGGCGAGCTGTCGGCCTCGGCCAGTGCGGGCTCCGCGCTCGGCCTGAGCGTGCTGCAGACGCCGGCTGCGCTCACCGTCATCGACCGCGACAAGCTGGAACAGCGTGGTGACAGCAACCTCAATGATGCGATCAGCCGTGCCGGTGCCATCAGTGCGATGCCGCACCCGGGCAATGGCCTGAGTGCGCTGTCCAGCCGTGGCTTCACCGATGGCGCGTCGGTGATGCGCCTGTACGACGGCCTGCGCCAGTACGGCGGGGTGGGCGTTACTTTCCCCTTCGATACCTGGTCCATCGAGCGCATCGAAGTGCTGCGCGGTCCAGCCTCCGTCATCCATGGCGATGGCGCCATTGGCGGGGTCATCAACATCGTGCCGAAGAAGCCGACGCGCGGTGCCATCGAGAACGAGATCAGCGTGACCGTGGGCAGCGAGGACACTGCGCGCCTGGGCGTCGGCAGCGGTGGCGCGCTGACGCCGGCGCTGGCCTACCGCGTGGATGTCAGCGGCAACTACAGCGGTGGCTGGGTCGACCGTGGCCGCAACAACGATGCGACGTTCTCCGGCGCACTGCTGTGGCAGCCGAGCACGGACCTGCAGCTGACCCTGACCCACGCGCAGGGCTACCAGCAGCCGATGCGCTACTTCGGCACGCCGCTGGTGGAGGGCCGCCAGCTGGATGCGCTGCGCCATCGCAACTACAACGTGGCCGACAGCGAGATCCGCTTCCGCGACCGCTGGACCCAGCTGGATGCGCTGTGGACGCCGACCGCGAACGTCGAGTGGCGCACGCGTGTCTACCAGATCGACAGCCAGCGCGATTGGCGCAACGCCGAGGCCTACGTCTACAACGATGCCACGGGGCTGATCGATCGTTCGGACAACACGCAGATCACCCACAACCAGGACCAGACCGGGCTGACCTCGACGCTGCGTGTGCAGGGGCGGGTGGGTGGCCTCGACAACAGCTTTGCAGTGGGCCTGGACGCCAACCGTGCGCACTTCAAGCACACCAACAACACCTACGCCGGCAGCTCCGGGCCGGTCGATCCGTTCCATCCGGTGCCGGGCGAGTTCGCGAGCGATGCCCCCAACCTGCCGCGCTACCGCAACAGCGCCGAGCAGTACGCGCTGTTTGCCGAAGACCACCTGACGCTCACTGAGCGCTGGTCGGTGCTGGGCGGGCTGCGCCATGACCGCGCGACCATCGACCGCACCGATCTCATCAGCGGCGCGGCAGCGTTTTCGAAGACCTACAGCAGCACCGGTTGGCGCACGGGTACGGTGTTCGCGCTGCGGCCGACCTTGAGTCTGTACGCGCAGTACTCGCAGGCGGCCGATCCGGTCAGTGGCCTGCTGATGATCAGCCCGGCCAACGGTGCATTCGACCTGGCCAAGGGCCGCCAGTTCGAGGTGGGCATGAAGCAGGCCTTCGATGGCGGCGAGTGGACGCTGGCCGCGTACCGCATCCGCAAGACCGGCCTGCTCAGCCGTGACCCGCTGCAGCCGGATCGCCGCGTGCAGGTGGGCGCGCAGACCTCGCGTGGTATCGAGGCATCGTTGAACTGGGCGTTCGCACCGCACTGGTCGCTGGATGCGAATGCCACGGTACTGAAGGCCGAATTCGAGGACTTCCTGGAAACCACCGGCTCGCCGGCGGTGGTGGTCTCGCGCGATGGCAACGTGCCGCCGAACGTGGCCGAGCGGATGGCGAACGTGTGGCTGAGCTGGCAGTTCCTGCCGGACTGGACCGTGGCTGGTGGCGCGCACTATGTCGGCAAGCGTTACGCGGACAACGCCAACACCCTGGAACTGCCGGGTTACAGCACCACCGATCTGGCCCTGACCTGGCAGGCGGCGCCGCGTACCCGGGTAAGCGCGCGACTGTTCAACGTGTTCGACAAGGCGTACTACGCCACGGCGTACTACACCAGCACGCAGTGGCTGCTGGGCGCGGACCGCCGCGTCGAATTCACCGTCGACCATCGCTTCTGAGGACGTCGCTGATGTCGCTGCGATCCACCGCCAAGCGCTGGACCTACCTGTTGCACCGATGGCTGGGCATCGGCGGTTGCCTGCTGATGCTGCTGTGGTTCGTCAGCGGCATGGTGATGCTGTTCATCGGCTACCCGAAGTTGACCCCGGGCGAGCGGCTGGCCGCGTTGCCGGTGCTCGATGGTGCGCACACGATGAAGGGTCTGTCGGTGCTGCCCAACGCGGTGCAGGCCGAACCGGAAAGCATCGCACTGACCACATTGCGTGGTAAGCCGGTGTACGTGGTGCGCAGCGGGGCCAACGTCGGCGTGTGGTCGGCCGACACCGGCCACGCGCTGCTGCCGGTGTCGGCGCAGCGTGCCGAACTTGCGGCGGCGGCGTTTGCCGGTGGCCCTGCCTTCCTGGGCGCCGTGCGCGTGGACGAGGATCGCTGGACGCATTCGCGAGGGCTGGACGCCCATCGGCCGCTGTACAAGGTGGAGGTGGGCGGCCCGCAGCCGGGCAGCGTGTACGTGTCCTCTCACACGGGTGAAGTGGTGCTGGATGCGCCGTACCACCAGCAGCGCTGGAACTACGTGGGCGCGTGGCTGCACTGGCTGTACTTCCTGCGCATGCAGTCGGTGGACCCGGTGTGGACGTGGGTGGTGATCGCGCTGTCCGGGCTGTGCACGCTGGCGGCCATCAGCGGCATCGTAGTGGGCGTGTGGCGGTGGCGCTTCCGTGGCCGGTATCGCTCGGGCGCGAAAACGCCCTACGTCGAGCCGTGGATGCGCTGGCACCATCTGGTTGGATTGATGGCATCGGCCTTCGTGTTCACCTGGATCTTCAGCGGGCTGATGTCGATGAATCCGCTGCAGGTGTTCACTACTTCTGCGGGTACGGTGGATGCCGCACGCTATCGCGGTGCGCCGGTGTCGCTGGAGTCTGCGGTGGCCCAGCCGCAGGCCTTGCTGCATGCAGCGGCAAAGGAAGGCGTTGCGCCAGTGGAAGTCCAATGGCGGCGCATCGGTGGCGAACTGTTCGCGGTGTTGCTGGACGGGCGGGGCGGTACCCGCATCGTGTCGCTCGCGGATGGGCGGCTCCACGTCGCCCGGGCCTTGCGCATGTCGTGGCTGCAGCAGCGCGCACAGGCGATGAGCACGGCCCCGCTGCGGACGTTCGCGATCCTGCACACGCCCGATGCCTGGTTCTACCCGCGCGCGCCCGAGGCGATGAACGGCGCGGCGGTGCGGCGTTTCCCGGTGGCGGTGGCCGACTTCGGCGATGCGCATGCCACGCGGGTGTACTTCGATCTGGCCACTGGCGATCCGCTGCTGACCCTGGGCCATCGCGAGCGGGTTGGCCGCTGGCTGTTCTATTTCCTGCACAGCTGGGATCTGCCAGGCATGCTGCGGCAGGAGAATACGCGGCTGGGTGTACTGCTGTTGCTGAGCGTGGCGGGCAGCGGGTTGTGTGTTACGGGCGTGGTGATCGGCTACCGTCGGCTGCGGATGAAGGTCCGGCGCCGCCGGCACTGAGGTCTGTGGTGCGTTGTACACACTTCGACTGGACTTCGGGTGAATTCCGATGCGGCACGTATATTGAAAGCCCACGCGTGCCCGGCATCATGGAGGGCAACCATGACCTGGAAATCCAGATGCCCCTCAACGTGCACCACAAGCTGCGCATCGCCGCTGACCAGTACACCGGCCAGAAAGTGGTCGACCAGCAGTTCCACGAATGTGATTTTTCCGGTGCCGACCTCACCGCCACCGAGTTCGTGAACTGCAGCTTCTACGATGCCGAAAGCCGCACGGGCTGCCGCTTCAATGGCGCCACGCTGAAGGAAGCCAGCTTCCGCGGCTGCGACATCAGCATGTGTCATTTCAATTTCATCAAGGCGCTGGGCCTGGAAATCAGCGAGTGCCGTGCACAGGGCGCCGATTTCAGCAATGCCAGCTTCATGAACCAGATCACCACGCGGACCTGGTTCTGCAGTGCCTTCATCAAGAAATCGAACCTGCGCTATGCCAATTTCTCGCGGGTGACGCTGGAGAAGTGCGAGCTGTGGGAGAACCGTTGGGATGGCGCGAACCTCAGCGGCGCAAGTTTTGCTGGATCGGATCTGTCGGCCGGTCAGTTTGAAGGCATCGACTGGAGCAGTGCCAACTTCACCGACTGTGACCTGACCGGATCGGAGCTGGGTGACCTCGATCTTCGCGTGGTCAACCTGCGCGGTGCACGACTGGATGTGCAGCAGGTGGCGCTATTGATGCAGCGCATCGGCATCACCGTGGTGCCGTAGGCGCTAACCGGCGTACGCCACCCACCCCTTGAAACTGAAGCCGGCGTAGAACAGCTCCACGCCCTCGAAGCCGGACTGCTGCAGCAGCGCGACCTCCTGTTCGGGGGACTGCAGGGGCAACCGCTCGATCATGACCTCGATGGTGCGCTGGGCATCGGCGTGCGCCACACCGGACGCCTCGGCAAAGGCGACGTAGCGCTGCAGCCAGCGACGCTTGCCCGCATCGTCGGCCGGTACGCTGTGGTGGGCCACCACCAGCGGTGCACCCGGACGCAGGCGACGGTGCAGCTCGCGCAGCGTGTGCAGGCGCTGGGCGGCATCGAGGAAGTGCAGGGTCAGCAGGCAGCTGGCACCGTCAAAACGAACGTCCGGCACATCGTCGATGTAGCCTGCAAGCAGCTCCACCTGCGGCATCAGCGGGCCCAGCGTCTGTTCCGCAAGCGCCAGCATCGGCGCGGCCGGATCCACGCCCAGCAAGCGCCAGCCCGGATGCGCCTCGGCGAAGGCCTTCAGCTCCAGCCCGCCACCGGCGCCCAGCACCAGCACGCGCCCTTCAAGCGGCACGCGCTCGGCCAGCAGCAGCTGGCTCATCTGCTGCAGGGCGAGAAAGCCCGGCACCTGCCGCAGCGGGCCCTCGGCGTAGCGGGCGACGGCCTGCGGGTCTTCGAAGGTCGACATGGCGTGCGTTCCTGCGGCAGCGGTGACATTCCACTGTAGCGCGCCCGTCAAGCGCGCCTCAGCGCAGCGCCCGCGCGAGCACCCGCCAGATGCGCGGGTCCTGGCACTGCGACACGTTGAAACGCACATAGTCGGCCACGCGCTGCGACTGACTGAAGGCATTGCCCGGCGCCAGCACAACGCCTTCGCGCAGGCACTGGCGGGCCAGCGCGGCGGCATCGCGGCCATCGGGCAGCTGGCACCACAGGAACAGCCCGGCTTCGGGCACCAGCCACGGCGTGATGCCCAGCCGCTGCACCTGCCGCAGAGTGTGCTTGCGGGCTTCGGCCAGGCGTGCACGGATGGCCTGCATGTGGCGCCGGTAACCGCTGTCGGTCAACGCGATCTGCATGAAGTGCGCGGCCAGATGGCCGCCGCCGAAGCTGGTGGCCAGCTTCAGGTCGACCAGTGCATCGATCCAGTCCGCACGCGCGGCGATGTAGCCACACCGCGAAGCCGCTGAAATGGTCTTGGAGAAACTGCCCACGTGGATCACCCGCGACAGCCCATCCAGTGCGGCCAGGCGCGGGGCGGGGCGCAGCTCGAAGTCGGCGAAGATATCGTCCTCGACGATGGTCAGCCCGCTGCGCTCGGCCAGGCCCAGCAGCCGGTGCGCGGTGGCGGCCGACAGCACCGCGCCGGTCGGGTTGTGCAGGCCGGAGTTTGTGATGTACAGCCGTGGCGCATGTGCCTGCAGGGCCTCGGCGAAGGCATACAGATCCGGCCCGTTGTGCGTGTAAGGCACACCGATGGCCTGCACCTGGTGCGCCTTCAAGAGTGCGTGGTAGTTGAAGTAGCTGGGGTCATCGACCAGCACGCTGTCGCCCGGTTTCAGCAGCAGGCGGCAGACCAGATCCACCGCATGCGTGCCCGATTCGGCCAGCAGTATCTGGTCCAGCGGTGCCTCGATACCGAGGCCGGCGGCACGCCGCTGCAGTGCTTGGCGCAGCGCAGGCAGCCCGAGCGGGCTGGCGTAATCGGTCAGCGCCGATGCTTCGGCGCGTGCCATGCGCCGCAGTCCACGGCGCAGGCCGTCCTGGTAGAGCCAGTCGCTCGGCATCCAGCCGCAGCCGGGTTTGAGGTGCTCGGCCGGGGTTTCCAGCGATTGCCGCGATACCCACAGCGGATCCACCACGCGATCCAGGCGCGGTTCGATCGCCGCCAGTGCCAGAGGCGGCAGCGGACCGGCCACATAGAAGCCGGAACCGGCGCGCGCGGCGATCACGCCCTCTGCCGCCAACCGCTCGTAGGCCTCCACCACCGTAGACACCGACACCCCCATGGCCGCCGCCTGTGCGCGCACCGAGGGCAGGCGTGCGCCGGGGCCGTCCAGGCGGGCTGCGATGCGCGTGCGCACGGCCTGGATGACGCTGTCGATACGGCTGGGGGATCGGGACATGGCGGGAACTGTGTGGGAAGTGTGACCAGTACAGTTACTTGCGACTGTACTGGATTGTAGCTGGGTGACACGGCGCGGCGATGGCCCAATGGCTGCCCGGGCCTTGCGTGGCCCTTTGCAACGGATATCAGCGTGGAACGGTCGGCAAGCGGGTGGATCAACGGCTTCATCGGTGTGGTTATCTTCGCCGGATCGCTGCCGGCCACTCGCCTGGCGGTGCTGGAACTGGATGCGGGCTTCGTCACCGCCGCGCGCGCCAGCATTGCCGCGCTGCTCGGCTTGGCCCTGCTGCTGGCATTGCGGCAGCCACGGCCGGCGCGCGCGGACCTGCCTGGCCTGGCGATGGTCAGCCTAGGCGTGGTGGTGGGTTTTCCGCTGCTGACCGCGCTGGCCCTGCGCCAGGCGTCGTCAGCGCACACCATTGTCTTCGTCGGCCTGTTGCCGCTCAGTACCGCGCTGTTCGGCGTGCTGCGCGGCGGTGAGCGGCCGCGACCGGCGTTCTGGCTGTTCTCGGTGCTGGGCAGCGCCTGTGTGGTGGGTTACGCGGCACGCAACGGTATCGAAGGGTCGCTGCAGGCCGATCTGTTGATGCTGGTGGCCATCGTGGTGTGCGGCCTGGGCTACGCCGAGGGCGGGCGCCTGGCGCGGCATCTGGGCGGTTGGCAGGTCATCAGCTGGGCGCTGCTGCTGGCCCTGCCGGTGATGCTGCCGCTGACGGTGATGCTGCGCCCGGCGGCGGTGGCGGCCATCGGGGCAAGCGCGTGGTGGGCGCTGGGCTATGTGGCAGTGTTCAGCATGCTGGTCGGCTTCCTGTTCTGGTACCGGGGGCTGGCCCAAGGCGGGATTGCGGCAGTGGGCCAGCTGCAGTTGCTGCAGCCGTTCTTCGGGCTGGCACTGGCGGCGGGGTTGCTGCATGAAACCGTCAGCACCGGCATGGTGCTGGTGACGCTGGCGGCAGTGGCCTGCGTGGCAGGGGCGCGCCGCTTCAGCCGCTGACGCTGCCGTCCGCTGTCACGCTGTGTGCCGGCACGCGTTTTCGCTGGGGGCCTGCCTTGGGCAATAATGCGGTCTCTGCCACAGCATGGATCGCGATGTAGATGACGGGTTCCGGATCGCCTGCTGACGAGGGTGCCACCACGCTGCTGCGGCGCTGGAGCGCGGGCAACGACCTGTCTGCCCGCGATCGTCTGCTGCAGATGCTGTACGCACAACTGCGCGGCATGGCGGCGGTGCGGCTGAGTGGCGATGCGCCTGGCCTGTTGCAGCCCACCATGCTGGTGAACGAGGCGCTGATGCGCATGCTCGACCCCGGCATGGCCTACAACGATCGCGTTCATTTCCTTGCCCTGGCCGCACTGAAGATGCGTAGCGTGATGGTCGACCATGCCCGCGCGATGGGCGCGGCCAAGCGCGGCGGTGACCAGATGCATCTGACCCTGGACCATGCCGACCGCGAAGGTGTGGATGACAGCGACGCCGTGGACGTGCTGGCGCTGGATGCCGCGCTGCTGGCCCTGGCCGAAGTGGATGCGCGCGCCAGTTCCACGGTCGAGTGGATGTACTTCGGTGGCATGCGGCGGGAAGAAATTGCCGCAGCGCAGGGCGTGTCGGTGCCGACGGTTGACCGCGACCTGCGCTTTGCCAAGGCCTGGCTCAAGCGCTACCTCGGTGGCACACCCACGGGAGATGCCGGCGCATGAACGACGCAGTGGACTGGGGCGCAGTCCGTGCGCTGTTCGATGTGGTCTGCGAACTGCCCGAGCCACAGTGGGAGAGCGAACTGCAGGCCATGACCGGCGATGCCGTGCTGGTGCACGAGACGCTGGCCCTGCTGCGCGCGCAGACCCAGGCGCTGGGCGGCATGCAGCGTTCGATCGATACGGTGCTTGCCTCGCTGGATGCTGATGGCATCCATGTGGGGGAGCTGATCGGCCCTTGGCGGCTGGTGCGCCTGCTTGCGGCGGGCGGCATGGGCCGGGTGTTCCTGGCCGAGCGCGCGGACCAGCTGTACCGCCGGCAGGTGGCGATCAAGGTGATGCGCCGCAGTTTCGATCCCGCACTGGCGCAGCGGCTGCAGGCGGAGAGCCAGATCCTGGCCGACCTGCAGCATCCCAATATTGCCCGCCTGTATGACGTCGGCCGCGCAGGCGCCGATCAGCCTTACCTGGTGATGGAGTTCATCGACGGGCAGCGCCTGGACGAAGCCTGCCGCGCAGCCGACATCACCCTGACCGGGGTACTGGGCCTGTTCTGCAAGGTGTGCCGTGCAGTGCAGGCTGCGCATGCGCAGGGCGTGATCCACTGTGACATCAAGCCGGCCAACGTGCTGGTGCGGGGTGGTGACGAACCGGTGCTGCTGGATTTCGGCATCGCGCGGTTGATGGATGATGGCAGCAGCGAGTCGGCCGCCTACGCCACGCCACGCTATACCAGCCCGGAACGGCGCTCGGGGCGCCCGGCGGCGGTGGCCGATGACATCTACAGCCTCGGGGTGATGCTCGATGAGCTGCTGGCGCTGGGTGGGCCGGCCGTGCGCCTGCATGACGACCTGATTGCCGTGGCAGAGCACGCACGCGCTCCGGTTGCTGCCGACCGTTACGCATCGGTGGATGCGCTGGCCGAAGACGTGATCCGTTTCCAGCAGCACCGCCCGGTGCGTGCGCGGCGCCCCAGCCGTGTGCACCGCGCACGCCTGTTCCTGCGCCGGCAGTGGCGTGCCTCGGCACTGGCTGCCTGTGCGCTGCTGGTGGCGGTGGGATTCGTGCAGCGCATTGGCGATGCACGCGCCCGCGCTGAAGAAAACGCGGCGGCCGCCTCCGGTATTGCCGATCTGCTGGTGGCCGCCTTCGATTCGGCAGAGCCGGGCATCCGCAGTGACCGTCCGATGACGGCACGCGAGGTGCTTGATCTGGGCGCGCTGCGGATCGAGCAGGATCTGTCCGCCTCGCCGCTGGTGCGGGCGCGCCTGCAGGCCGCGCTCGGGCGCGCCTACCGCAACCTGGGGCAGCCGCGCGAAGCCGGCGCGCTGCTGCAGAGCGCTGTGCTGGGCCTGCGTGATGCCGGTGCGCCGTCGCGCGAGATTGCCGCAGCGGAGGCTGCCCGTGCTCTGCTGCAGGTGGAGGATGGCCAGCAGGATGCCGCCCTGCAGGGCGCACGCCGGGGTCTGGCGCTGCTGGAAGGCGACGATGACATCAGCGTGCGCATCGACCTGCTCAATACGGTGGGGCGCGCCCACGCCAGCCGCGAGCATTTCGATGAGGCTGCTGCCGCCTATGCCGAAGCGCTGGCTCTGGCCCGGCGCAGCATCGGCGTGGCATCCGATGCCGGCCTGATGACCACGCTGTCCAATCTGGGCACTCTGTACCGGTCGCAGGGCAAGCTGGCGCTGTCCGAAAGGACGTTGCGCGAAGCTGCCGCCATCGGTGGCGGTGCGTCGCCCCTGCACGGGCCGGCCCGCCTGCGCGTGCTGCGTTCGCTGGTCTACACGCTGCTGGCGCAGGGGCGCGCAGACGAGGCGATGCGACTGGCCGAAGAGACCTTCGCCATCACCCGCCAGCTGTTCGGCACCGGCAGCAGCTATACCGCCGCGGCCGAAGCGGCGCTGGCTGGCCAGTACCTCGATCTTGGCCGCTATGGCGAGTCGCAGCAGCACTTCGATGCGGCCATCGCCACCAGCGTACGCGTGGATGGTGCCGACAGCCTGGCGTACGCCGGCATGATCTACGGCCGGGCCATCATGGAGGAGGCGCGCGGCGACCTCGCAATGGCCGAGCGCGGCTACCGGCAGACGCTGGCCCTGCACCAGCGTCTGCTGGGCAACCAGCATCCGCGCAGCCTGGATGTGCAGATGGTGCTGGCACGGCTGCTGATGCGGGCTGGACGTACCGATGACGCCGAGCCGCTGCTGCGTGAGGTCGGCGTGGTGTGGCGACGCACCCTGGCAGCCGATTCACAGCAGCTGGTAACGCTGGAACTGGTGGAGCTGGAGTGGCTGACCCGCGCCGGGCGCATTGCCGAGGCACGCGAGGCAATGGCCGCGTTTGATCGGCGCAATCCCGCGCCGGTACCAAGTCTGGCACTGCGCCAGCAGATGCAGGCGGCGCTGCTGGCCCAGCGCAGTGGCGATGGCGATGCGGCCGCGCGCTGGGCGACAGTGGTGGCCACCTTCGAGCGCTTCTACGGTGCCGATTCCACGGCCACGGCAAAGTGGCGCATTCCTTATGCGGAAAGCCTGCTGGCCGACGGCGATGCGGCAGCGGCGTCAGCCCAGCTGCGGCGCGCCCGCCCGCAACTGGTCGGGTTGTCGCCGCAATCCGAGTTCCTGTTGCGCGCGGCCGCCCTGGAGGGGCGGTTGGATAACAGCAGCGTCGCCCGGGCGCGATAGCTTCCCTGCGTTTTCTCCGGTTGTTCCATGACAGGCATCCGCACTGCATGGACAACAGGGGAACGCAAGATGAGCAATGATCGGCCGGCGCGCCGCCCGTACAAACCGCGGGGAGGAGTGATGCACCGCTTTGCCAAGGCCTACAGCAAGGCGCGGGAGTGGCATTGCTCGCGCCTGCGCTCATCGGTGGTCGGGCTGCGCTTCGCGGTATGGGGGGACAGCGGACGTTTCACTTCGCATGGCGGTTGGCGCGTTTCGCGCATCAGCCGCAGCGATTCGGAAGTCTGAGCCCGTGGGTGATACGCAACAGCTATCGTGCACGGGTGAAATCGGTATTGGCCGCCGCGCGGGCCCATCGCCCATGCTGCGGTGGATGAAACCTTCCCCCATTTCCTTCGCGGGCCAGGTCGGCCTGGTGACCGGTGCTGCAGGCGGTCTTGGCCTGGCGTACAGCCGTCTGCTGGCACAGCGCGGCGCACACGTGGTGATGCATGACGTGGGCGCCGGCCTGGATGGTCGCGGCAGCGATCCGGACCGCATCAGCGCCGCCGTGGCCGCGCTGCGGGCGCAGGGTCTGTCTGTGGAGGGCGCTTCGGGGGCCATTGATGAGCGCCTCGGCTGCCACGCGCTGGTGCGCGAGCTGCTGCACCGGCATGGCCGCATCGATTTCATGGTGCACAACGCGGGCTGGGTGGCCTACGAGCTGCTTGAAGCAGTGGATGACGAAGCCCTGGAACAGATGATGCGCGTGGCTGCCAAGACGCCGCTGTGGCTGGCCCAGGCCGCCTGGCCGGCGATGCGCGAGGCCGGTGGCGGCCGCATCGTGGTGACGACGTCCGACCGTGCGTTGTACCCGCAGTACGCACAGAAGGGCCTGGCCGGCTATGCGATGGCGAAGATGGCGGTATTGGGGCTGGCCAACGTGCTGGCGCTGGAGGGTGCCGAGCACGGCATCGTGGTCAATGCCGTTTCGCCGGTGGCCAAGACCCGCATGTGGGGTATTGAGGGCGAGCCGGACGAGCTGCACCCGGATGCCGTTGCCAGCGGTGTCGCCTTCCTGGCCTCGGTGCGCTGCCGCGAAGGGGGTTGGGTGCTGCGTGCCAGCAATGGGCAGTTCCACGCGTTGCGCCTGCAGGATGCAGAACACGTCGGCTACCCGCGCGACCTGCGTGCGGTGGCGGCTGACAGCATCGAATCGGTGGCCCTGCAGTGGCCGGTGATCGCACAGCCGAGTGTCGACGCCCGCGGCTGAGCGCGTACCCTAGGCAGCCCCCCTGCCGTGCGTGCCGCCATGATCGATCTGCGCCTGCTCCGCCAGTTCGTGGCGGTGGCTGAAGAACTGCATTTCCATCGCGCCGCCGCGCGCCTGCACATGTCGCAGCCACCGCTGACGGCCGCGATGCGGCGACTGGAGGACGAGGTGGGCACCCGCCTCATCGCGCGCGGCAACCGCACGCTGGGGCTGACCGCCGCCGGGCAGATGCTGCTGGGTGAAGCGCGCGCCACCCTGCAGCAGGCGGAACAGGCACTGCAGCGGACCCGCGAAGCGGCGGCCGGGCAGATCGGCAGTCTGCGCGTGGGCTATGTGGGCAGCGCCCTGTACGGCCGCCTTCCGGGCCTGATCCGGCAGTTCCGCCTGCAGTTTCCACAGGTGCAGCTGCACCTGCAGGAAGCCACCTCGCGGCAGCAGCAGCAATGGCTGCGCGAGGAACGCATCGACCTGGGCGTGCTGATTCCACCGATTCCGTCAAGTGAACTGACGCTGCAGGCGTTTGATCATGATCGCTTGGCCATTGCCGTGCCGCGTGCGCATGCCCTGGCCGCATGCCAACCGCTTGGCGTTGCGATGCTGTCCGACGAACCATTCGTCTCCTGGCCGGCAGGCGAGGGCATCGGCTTCCATGCCCAGGTGCTGGGGCTGTGCACCCGCGCGGGCTTCACGCCACGGGTGGTGCAGGAAGCGCAGGGCATGCACGCGGTGCTGTCTCTGGTGGCGGTGGAGGCGGGCGTGGCGATCGTGCCGGCCAGCATGGCCAGCTTCCGTCCGCAGGAAGTGGTGTACCGCATGATTGAAGGGGCCGGCGCCCACTTTGAACTGCAGTTCTGCACGCGGCCGGGTGTGCCCGGGCCGGTGCTACAGCACTTCCTGGCGCTTGCGGCCCAGCAGGGTCTGTCGTGATCAACATCAACACACATCATCGCCTCGCGCGCGTCGCGTGAAGCGCCGGTCGGCCGGTGCTGCTGCGGCACTGCACGAACACCACCGCGCAAGGGTTTCCGCCCGCCACCGTGGCGATCCGTAGTTCTCTGATCGATGGCTGCGGACAAGCCCTACAGCCTTCGTCTGTGCATGCGGTCAGCATGCCTTCGCCAGCCGCAACGGCTGGTTGGGATTGGCGTCCCACAAACAACTCTGGCGCGTGTCCGGAAGAAGTCCAGGAAGGGCATCTTTCGGGCGACGCGGCCCGCTGGTCCGTGGTGGGTGATGCGTGGGGATCACCGCGATCCGCCGGTCCGATCCAGAGTTTGCCGGTACGCCAACCCGCATCGCCCGCCGCCCATCCACGCACCTGCGTGGGAGTGAGAGGGTCGCCGCTCCGCTCAGGCAGAGCGCACCTCTTGCGGGGGGCGGGCGGCGGGCGGTGCACCTGTCACGGCGGCGTTGGATCGCTGTCATCGTCGTGTCGCCACGGACTCACGCGGCCTATGCTCATGCAGGCCTAGAGTCGATTTTCCCGTCCCCCACGGAGATCTGCCATGTGGTTGCTTGATCAACTCTGGCCCAGCCGCCGCCCGCTGCCCCAGCCGATAGCCGATGACCGACCGCTGCCGCCGCGCAGGCCTTGGCTGAAGCGTCCGGCGCGGGCAGGGCGCAGTGGCATGGCGCCGTGGCAGAAGGTCGCGCCGGCGATGCGCCGTACGCGCCATTAGCCGGTGCGATCGGCCGGGTGGTTGACCCCGTCGTTAACCGGGATGATGCCCAGCGCGAACGGATCGATGCCTTCCAGGCAGGCGACGTTGTAGCCGTACTGGTCCGGGTTGGAGCGACGCCGGTGATGGGTGTAGATGCCGCAGATTCCGCAGAAGTAGTGCTCGGCCACGTGGGTGTTGAACTGGTAGAGGCGCAGGTGGTCCTGCCCGCGCACGACCTGCAGCCCCTGCCGGCTGACACTGGCGGCGATGGCACCACGGCGGCGGCACATGGAGCAGTCGCAGCGGCGCGGGTCGACAATGCCCTCGGGCAGCTCCAGCAGCAGTTCGACCGTGCCGCAATGGCAGGTGGCGCGGTGCTGGGGCTGAACCGTGACGCCGGCTACGGAGGTGATTCCCATTGCGGTTCCTGGCTGCGGTGACGCGGCCAGTATGCGCCGCCCGCGCGGCCGGCGCCCGTTTCTGAATGGGTGGGTGGTGCCAGCGTCAGCCTGCATGTGGCTAACTATGTCGCCCCCAGACGCGACAGGATGCCAGTGAGAGCCGCAGCACGTTGGATGACAGGATGTGCCATGGCGCTGCTGGCGCTGTGGGTGGCCGGCATGTTCGCCTACCAGCTGCCGGGCCCTGGATGGCTGTCGGGCAGCGTGGCCGTGCTGTGGCTGCTGGCGGCGCTGTACGCCGCGGTGGCCGTGGCCCGTGGCCGGATTTCCCGGCGCTGGACCGGTTTCTACCTTGGCTCGGTGGCGCTGGCTGGCCTGTGGTGGCTGCTGCTCACCCCACGCCAGGATCGGGACTGGGCCGACGACGTGGCCCAGCGCCTGCATGTCGAATCCTTCGATGGCCGGCATGTCGTGCTGGACAATGTGCGCGACTTCACCTGGCGCAGCGAGACCGACTACGACGCGCGCTGGGTGCGCCGCGAATACGATCTCGACCAGTTGCGCTCGGCCGACCTGGCGCTGTCGTACTGGATGGGCCCGGCCATCGCCCACACGCTGGTGTCGTTCGGGTTCGACGATGGCCGCCATCTGGTGTTCTCGCTGGAAATCCGCAAGGAACGCGGCGAATCCTTCTCGGCGCTGGGCGGCTTTTTCCGGCGCTTCGAGATGACCCTGGTGGCATCGGAAGAGACCGACATCCTGCGCACGCGCACCAATACGCGTGGCGAGGATGTCTACCTGTACCGCCTGCATGGCCTGGACCGCGGCCAGCTCAAGGCGCTGTTTGCCGCCTACCTCGATGAGGCCAGGCAGCTGGATGCCGCACCGGCCTTCTACAACACGGCCACCAGCAACTGCACCACGATCGTCTTCGATCTGGCCCGCCACATCGCGCCCGGCCTGCCGCTGGACTACCGCCTGCTGTTGTCCGGCTACCTGGCCGAGTACGCACAGGAGGTGGGCGCCCTCGCGCCGGATGTGCCCTACGCCGAACTGCACGCCAAGGGCCGCATCACCGAACGCGCCTTGCAGATGGCGCCGGGTGAGGACTATTCCACCGTGATCCGCCGCGGCATTCCCGGCACCGGGCAGGACCCGCAGCCATGACCTTCGTTTTCCCGATCCGCTGGCAGCGCGTGCTGCCGGCGCTGTTGGCGGCGTGCGTCCTGCTGGGAAGCAGCGGCTGCGCGATGGTCACGGTCAAGCAGGTGGCCTCCGGCGATTCGCTGGTGAACAAGCGCGCCGATGTGCTCAACACCGGCAAGCTCAGCCCCGCTTCGCGCGAGACGCTCAGTGCCGCCGGCCTGGATGAATCGCAGTGCGAGAAGGATTTCCTGGTCTGCCGCAGCACCCTGCTGATGACCGACGACCTGAATGTCGAGCAGCGGCTGTCGACGCTGTCCGAACTCTGGGTGAAAGCCGCGCTGGCGTTGACCCCGAAGAAGCACGCCGCCGGCGAGCCGCCGATGAGCGATGCCGCGCTCGATGCTTGGCTGGAAGCTGCGCGCTATGGCTATGCGTACCTGTTCTTCAGCGGGCGCTCGCCCTCCGATCGCGCCTTCGAGGACCGGCAGACGCAGGTGCGTGATTACTACAACTACGCTGCGGAGAAGGCCGCTGTGGTGCTGTTCGCGCGTGCGCGCGCGGCAGCGCTGGCCGGTGAGGATTACACCCGGCCCATGTCTGCCGGCAGTTGGACGCTGGCTGCCAACTACCAGCAGCTGGCATTGAAGAGCATCCCGTCGCAGCTGGTGCCGGCCAGTTCGGTCAGTTTCGTCGGGCTGCGCAGTACTTACCGTCGCGATGGCTTCGGTGCCGAACTGGTGATGGTGATGGACCCGCCTAAGCTGGTGGTGCCAGCGGTGGCCGCCGATGGCCCCAAGGCCGAGACCGCGCAGGGCGAGGGTGACGCTGCGCGCGGCCGCCGCCAACGGCATGACGACAGCGTGCCCGAGTTCAGCGAGATGTCCTCGATCAATGTCACCGCCCTGCTGCGTTTCGAGGGTGACAGCCTGGACGATGTGATGCGCACGCGGCGGGTTGAACTCGATGCCTATTCGCCGGAAGCCACCGAACGCATCACCCTGCATGGCGAACCGGTGCCGCTGGCCGGCAACTTCACCGCGGCCTATGGCCTGTGGCTGGCACAGAGTGGCTTCGCAACGCAGTCGCTGCGCACCTTGTTCGGTTTGAGCGAAGGCATCGGCGAGCCGCACATCTACCTGATGCAGCCGTGGGACCCGAACCGCCGCATCATCTTCATGCTGCACGGGTTGGCCAGCAGCCCGGAAGCATGGGTGAACCTGGCCAACGAGATCATGGGCGACCCCGAGCTGCGCCGGCAGTTCCAGGTGTGGCAGGTCTATTACCCGACCAACGCGCCCATTGCGCTGAACCGCTACGAGATCGCCAACGCGTTCAACGATACGTTGAAGCATTTCGATCCCAGCGGCAGCACGCGCGCATCGAAGGACATGGTCTACATCGGCCATAGCATGGGCGGCGTGCTGGCGCGGCTGCTGGTGAGTGATTCGGGCGATGTGCTGTGGAACGACCTGCTGGCCAACTACGATCTGAAGGGTGAGCGCCTGAAGCGCGTGCAGAGCAAGCTGGGGCCGCTGCTGCATTTCAAGGCGCAGCCGGACGTGGAGCGCGCGATCTTCATTGCCGCCCCGCACCAGGGCACCGATATTGCCGGCAACAAGGTCGGCCGCCTGATCGGGCGGCTGGTGCGCCTGCCGCTGACCCTGCTGGGCAAGTTCGAGGATGTGTTCCTGGCGCTGGCGCAGGCTGAGCAGCAGGTGGATGGCATGGCCAAGCCGAAGATTCCCAACAGCATCGACAACCTCAAGGCCAGCGATCCCTTCGTGAGGGCCGCCGCCCAGCTGCCGATCGAGCCGGGCCTGAAATACAACTCCATCATCGCCCAGCGCAAACCGGAACTTCCGCTGGAAAAATCAGATGACGGCCTGGTGCCTTACTGGAGCGCGCACTTGCCGGGCGCGCAGTCGGAGAAGGTGATCATTTCCGGGCACAGCGTGCAGGAAAGCCCGCAGGCGGTGCTGGAAGTAAGGCGGATCCTGCACCGTGACATCGACGAGGTGGGGACGGGAACCCGGCCGTGACACGCTGGGGTCGGAGCCGTTTTCTGCGAAAACGGATCCGACCCCGGGGTCAGATCCTTTTCCACAGGAAAGGGCTCTGACCCCAAACGACGCCTACACCCGCCGTGCCACCACCGTGGCCAGCACGGCCAGGCCCACGGTGATAGCCAGGCACAGCACATAGCCGGTGTGCGGTGCCCGTTCGATGAACAACGCAAACAGCGCACCGGACAGTGCCAACGCCGTGGCAACGCACAGTGCTTCACTCAGCTGCAGGGCCGAACTGTTGCGGCCCTGCTCCTGCGGTGCGGACAGCGACAGGGTGAGCACCGACAGGCTGGCGTAGATCATGCCCATCCCGAAGCCGGTGACCGTCCAGCCCACCAGCGCTATCGGCAACGGCACCGCCTTGAACAACACGGCCAGGGTGGCGCTGATGCCGACGGTCATCAGCATCGTGCCCACGCACAGCAGCTGCTGCCGCGACCAGCCGCGCTGCTGGTGGCCCTGCAGCCAGGAGCCACTGAACCAGCCCAGCGCGCCCAGGCTCAGCACCGCGCCGGCCCAGCTGGGTGACAGCCCGCGCTCGCGTTGCAGCAGCAGGGGCAGGTAGGCTTCGCAGGCGAAGAATGCAGCCGCGGCCACACCCCGCAGCGCGATGACGCTGGGCAGGCCGCGCTGGAGGCGCAGCGTGCCCGGTGGCAGCAGCCGGTGCCCGCACAGCAGCAGCCCCGCTACGGCCACGCTCATGCAGGCCAGCGCCAGCACGCCCTGCTGCTGGCCGCCGAAGTAGAGCAGCAGCGCCGCCAGCGAAGCACCGGCGGCCCAGCGCACGACGTCGCCGCCATCATCCTCACCGCTGGTTTCAACGGGCACCTGCCGGGCAAGCGCAGGGCGCAGCATCATCGCCGCCGGTATCGCCAGCAGGGGCACGATCAGGAACACCCACCGCCAGCCCATGTGCTGCACGATCATGCCGCTCAGTGCGGGACCCACCATGGACGGCACCACCCAGCCAGCCGAGAACGCGGCGAACACCTTCGGTCGCAGTGTCTCCGGGTAGTTGCGGCCGACCATCACGTACAGCGCGACCGAGATCGCGCCGCTGCCCAGGCCCTGCAGCAGCCGCCCGGCCACCAGCAGGCCCATGCGGTTGGCCAGCCCGGCCAGCAGCAGACCCAGCACGAAGCAGGCCAGGCCCCACCACAGCGGCCGCGCCGGACCACTGCGGTCGGTCCAGCGCCCGGCCACGGTCATGCCGATCACGCTGGTGGCCAGGGTGCCGCCGAAGGCAAGCGCATACAGGCGCAGGCCATCCAGTGCCTCGGCCACGGTGGGCATGGCGGCGGCCACGGCCAGCGCCTCGAAGGCGAGCAGTGCCACCAGCACGACCATGCCGATGGTGGTGCTGCGGTGGGCGGGGGAGAGGATGGAATCGTGAGCGGACGTCGCCGTCGCCGGTGTCGCGGTGGGGGTATTCATGAGAACCCAGTGGCTCGGGCCGCGCTTGTCATCCGGCGGCGAAGACCGCAGCATGACACCTGAACCAAGGTTGAGGTCAAGCGATGCAGGAACGGGAACTGAGTGTGGGCGACGTGGCCCGCCGCAGCGGCGTCGCGGTATCGGCCCTGCACTTCTACGAGCGCAAAGGGCTGATCAGCAGCCTGCGCACGGCGGGCAATCAACGGCGCTACGCGCGCGAGGTCCTGCGTCGCCTGGCGGTGATCCGTGTAGCGCAGCGGGTGGGCATGCCCCTGGAGGCGGTAGCACGCGCGTTCGACACCCTGCCGCAGGGACGCGCGCCCACCAAAGCCGACTGGGCGCGGTTGTCCGCGCGCTGGCAGCAGGAACTGGATGAGCGCATCCACATGCTGCAGCTGCTGCGCGACGAACTGACCGGCTGCATCGGCTGCGGCTGCCTGTCGCTGAAACGCTGCCGGCTGGCCAACCCCGATGACGTACTGGGCGAACGCGGCGACGGGCCGATGCGCTGGGGCTGACAAAAAGGGGGCGGGGCCTCCGGTAGCGCCGGGCCATGCCCGGCGGAAAGGAAGAAACGACGTGATCCCCTCCGTCCCCTTTTTTCTACCAGACGGTGAGTGTCTCGCCGCTCTGGATGCCTTCCACCGCGCGCTGGAAGGCGAGCGCCGCGCGCGCTGCGGTGACCGCTTCAAAGCCTGGGAAATAGGGGCCATAGGCCTCCAGCGATTCGGCCAGCACGTTCGGGCTGACCGCATTGATGCGCAGGCCGCGCGGCAGCAGCTCCAGCGCGGCCGCGCGCACGAAACCTTCCAGCGCCTGGTTGACTGCGGTGGCGTTCACGCCGTCGCGGATCGGCTGCGCGCTGATGATGCCGGTGGTAAGGGTGATGGACCCACCCGGCTGCAGATGATGCTGCGCCGCCAGCGCCAACCGCACCTGGCCGAGCAGCTTGTCCTGCAGGCCGCTGTTGAACTGCGCGGCGGTCATGGTCTGCAGCGGGCCGAAATGCACGTTGCCCGTCGTGGAAATCACCGCATCGACCGGGCCGGTCTGGGCGAACAGCGCTGACACGCTGGCATCGTCGGCCAGGTCCACGCGCAGCGCACCGCTGCGGCGGCCGGCGGCAAGGATCTCGTGGTGCTGGCCAAGGTGGCGGGCGACCGCTTGGCCGAGGGTGCCGCTGGCACCGACAAGCAGGATCTTCATCGAAGCGTCCTCATGGGGAAGAAGCCCAGTCTGCGCCGCCCGTGCGGGTTTGGTAAGCGGCGTATGATTCGCATATTCCTAAGCAGGGGTTAGCAATGGATACCTTCCGCTGCATGCAGGCATTCGTGGCCGTGGCCGAGCAGGGCAGCTTCGCGGCGGCCGCCGTGCCATTGCAGGTCTCTGCGGTGATGGTCGGCAAGTACATCCAGCAGCTTGAAGCGCACCTGGGTACCGCGCTGCTGCAGCGGAACACCCGCCACCAGCGATTGACCGAAGCGGGCGCGGCGTATCTGGCCGGCTGCCGGCAGGTGCTGGACCAGGTGCAGCAGGCAGAGGCCGATGTCGCCGGGCTGCAACGTCAGCCACAGGGCCTGCTGCGCATCAGTGCGCCTACCACCTGGGGCAGCTGCGTGCTGGCACCGCTGCTGTCGGGCCTGCTGCGCGCGCAGCCGCTGCTGGATATCGAACTGGATCTGAGCAATCGCCGGGTAGACCTCATCGAAGATGGCTTCGATGCGGCGATACGGGTTGGACCGCTGCCGTCGCAGGAACTGGTGGCGCGCCCCTTGCCGCCCTATGCGATGAGTCTGTGTGCATCACCGGCCTACCTGCGCCGGCGCGGCACGCCGCGCACGCCGGCTGACCTGGCCGGGCACGACTGCCTGAGCCATCTGGCCTGGCGCGGCGGCCATGGCTGGCAGCTGGCCAATGGTGAACAGGTGGATTGGGAGGCGCGGCTGGCCAGCAATGATGGCTATGCGCTGCGCGAAGCGGCGGTGGCCGGCGCGGGACTGATCCTGCAGCCGACCGCGCTGCTGGCCGCCGACATCGCGGCCGGGCGCCTGAAGCCGCTGTTGCGCGATTACGTGCCGGAGCCAAGGCCGATGCACCTGATCTACCTGCCCGACCGGCGGCCGCGCCCACGGCTGCAGTGCTTCGTGGAGTATGTGCTGCAGCACGTGGTTTGATGGGGTCAGATCCCTTTGCTGGCGCAAAGGGATCTGACCCCGGACACTCGACGCCATGCGTCGATGCCGGTGCGTCGGTGCACCGGGAAGGCTCCATCCACGCATGGCGTGGATCTACGGGGGGGCGGATCAATCATTCGCCGCCGACAACGCCCGCCCACGCTGCTGCGCCGCGCGCAGGGCCTTGGCCACCAGCGCCTCGAAGCCATCGGCCTGGAAGCTTTCGATGGCCGCCTGGGTCGTGCCGTTGGGCGAGGTGACCCGGCGCCGCAGTTCGGCCGGGCTTTCACCGGCTTCATCCAGCATCCGCGATGCGCCCAGCAGGGTCTGCACCACCAGCGTGCGTGCCGCCTCGGCCGGCAGGCCCTGGGCAATGCCGGCTGCTTCCATCGCTTCGGCCAGCAGGAATACGTAGGCCGGGCCGCTGCCGGACACGGCGGTGACCGAATCCATCAGGGCCTCGTCATCGATCCACACCGTGCGACCGGCGCTGGCCAGCACGCGTTCGGCCTGCGCATGCTGCTGCGCATCCACGGCCGGCGTGGCATACAGGCCGGTCACGCCGGCGCCCAGCAGGGCAGGGGTGTTGGGCATCGCGCGCACCACCGGCAGCGCACCGCCCAGCCAGCGCTGCAGCTGCGCGCTGGTGATGCCGGCGGCAATCGACACCACCAGCGGTGCCTGTGCCTGGGCCAGGGTCTGCAATGAGTGGCAGACCTCGCGCAGGACCTGCGGCTTCACCGCCAGCAGCCATGTCTGGCCGTGTGCAGCGGCACCGGCGGCGTTGTCGTGGGTCTGCACGCCAAAATCAGCGGCCAGTGCCTCGCGCAGGGCCGCCACCGGCTCGGCCACGTGGATCTGCGTGGCCGGCACGCCCTGGCGGACCAGCCCGGCAATCAGGCTGCGGGCCATGTTGCCGCCGCCGATGAAGGTGATCGATTCAACTGTCATGTGGAGTTCCTTGGTTCAGGCCGGGCGCGGGCGCGCGCCGAACAGGGCGGTGCCGATGCGCACCAGGGTGGCACCTTCGGCGATTGCCTCGGCGTAGTCGCTGCTCATGCCCATCGACAGGGTGTCCACCTGCGGATTCCGCGCGGCCAGCGTCTGGAAAAGTGTGCGCATGCGCTCGAACGCATCCCGGCGGCGCTCCGGCTCGGGCCATGGCGCAGGAATGGCCATCAACCCGCGCAGGCACAGCGCAGGTTCGGCGCTGATGGCCGCAGCCAGTGCGTCCACGTCCTGCGGCGCACAGCCGTGCTTGCTGGACTCATCGTCGATGTTGACCTGGATGAGCACGTTCAGCGGCGCGCGCCCGGCCGGGCGGTGACGGGCCAGGGCGGTTACCAGCTTGGGGCGGTCCACGCTCTGCACCCAGTCGAATTGGCTGGCTACGGCCTCGGCCTTGTTGGACTGCAGGTGGCCGATGAGGTGCCATTCCAGCCCCAGTGCCTGCAGCGCCTGCATCTTGGCCAGGGCTTCCTGCACGTAATTTTCGCCGAAGGCCCGCTGGCCCTGCGCGGCCAGGGCGGCCACGGCCTCGGCCGGTTGGGTCTTGGAGACCGCCAGCAGGCGCGGCGGTGGCCGCCCGGCGGCCTCGGCGGCGTTGTGCAGATTGCTCAGGATCTCGGGCAGGGCAGTGGCCACGTAACGCGTTCCAGTGTGACAGGAGGCTATACTGCCGCCAGGGGAAAGATCCTTCCAGTCGAAGCCGTTATTGGGGAGTAGCCGCTCATGGATATCGCCGAGCTGTTGGCGTTTTCCGTAAAGAACAAAGCGTCCGACCTGCATCTGTCTGCAGGCCTGCCGCCGATGATCCGCGTGGACGGCGATGTTCGCCGGATCAACATCCCGGCCCTGGACCACAAGCAGGTCCATGCGCTGGTGTACGACATCATGTCCGACAAGCAGCGGCGCGATTACGAGGAGTTCCTCGAAGTCGACTTCTCGTTCGAGATCCCGTCGCTGGCGCGCTTCCGCGTCAATGCCTTCAACCAGAACCGCGGCGCCGGTGCGGTGTTCCGTACCATTCCTTCCGAGGTGCTGACCCTGGAAGACCTGGCCTGCCCGCCGCTGTTCCGCGAGGTGATCCAGCAGCCGCAGGGCCTGATCCTGGTGACCGGCCCGACCGGTTCGGGCAAGTCGACCACGCTGGCGGCGATGATCGACTACATCAACAAGAACGAATACGGCCACATCCTCACCGTCGAGGATCCGATCGAATTCGTGCACACCTCGCAGAAGTGCCTGATCAACCAGCGCGAAGTGCACCGTGATACGCATGGCTTCAACGAAGCACTGCGCTCGGCGCTGCGTGAGGATCCGGACATCATCCTGGTGGGCGAACTGCGCGACCTGGAAACCATCCGCCTGGCGCTGACCGCCGCGGAAACCGGCCACCTGGTGTTCGGCACCCTGCACACCAGCTCGGCGGCCAAGACCATCGACCGTATCATCGACGTGTTCCCGGCCGGCGAAAAGCCGATGGTGCGCTCGATGCTGTCCGAATCGCTGCGCGCGGTCATCTCGCAGGCGCTGCTGAAGAAGGTGGGCGGCGGCCGTACCGCAGCGTGGGAAATCATGGTCGGCACCCCGGCCATCCGCAACCTGATCCGCGAAGACAAGGTGGCGCAGATGTACTCGGCCATCCAGACCGGCCAGCAGTACGGAATGATGACCCTGGACCAGCACCTGCAGGATCTGGTCAAGCGCAGCCTGATCACCCGCAACCAGGCGCGTGAGTACGCCAAGGACAAGCGTCTGTTCGAGTAAGGCGAGGCAACGTCGGGGCGGCATGCAAAGCACCGCCGCCCCGTGATGTCCTGTCCACCGACCGATCTCTGGCACATGCCCATTGGGAGCCCGCCATGAACAGCACCGCCAGCACCATCGATTTCACTTCGTTCCTCAAGCTGATGGCGCACCAGCGCGCTTCGGACCTGTTCATCACCGCCGGCATGCCGCCGGCGATCAAGGTCAACGGCAAGATTTCGCCGATCACGCAGACGCCACTGACCCCGCAGCAGAGCCGCGATCTGGTCCTCAACGTGATGACCCCGGCCCAGCGCGAGGAATTCGAGAAGACCCACGAATGCAACTTCGCCATCGGCCTGTCGGGTGTCGGCCGTTTCCGCGTGAGCTGCTTCTACCAGCGCAACCAGGTCGGCATGGTGCTGCGCCGGATCGAGACGCGCATTCCGACCGTGGAAGAACTGAGCCTGCCGCCGATCATCAAGACGCTGGCGATGACCAAGCGCGGCATCATCCTCTTCGTCGGTGCAACCGGCACCGGCAAGTCGACTTCGCTGGCGGCGATGATCGGCTACCGCAACCAGAACTCGACCGGCCATATCATCACCATCGAAGACCCCATCGAGTTCGTGCACAAGCACGAGGGCTGCATCATCACCCAGCGTGAAGTCGGCATTGATACCGACAGCTGGGAAGCGGCGCTGAAGAACACGCTGCGCCAAGCGCCGGACGTGATCATGATTGGCGAGGTGCGTACCCGCGAGGGCATGGACCACGCCATCGCCTTCGCCGAAACCGGCCATCTGGTGCTGTGCACGCTGCATGCCAACAACGCCAACCAGGCGATGGACCGCATCATCAACTTCTTCCCGGAAGACCGCCGCAACCAGCTGCTGATGGACCTTTCGCTGAACCTCAAGGGCGTGGTCGCGCAGCAGCTGATTCCCTCGCCGGACGGCCGTTCACGCAAGGTGGCGATGGAAATCCTGCTGGGCACGCCGCTGGTGCAGGATTACATCCGCGAAGGCGAGATCCACAAGCTCAAGGAGCTGATGAAGGAATCGGTGCAGCTGGGCATGAAGACCTTCGACCAGAGCCTGTTCGAGCTGTACCAGGCCGGCGAGATCAGCTACGAGGACGCACTGCGTTACGCCGATTCGCAGAACGAAGTCCGCCTGCGCATCAAGCTGAGCCAGGGCGGCGATGCCCGGACCCTGTCCCAGGGCCTGGATGGCGTGGAGATTTCCGAGGTCCGCTGACCGCCACGACAGCCCGGAACCGGGCGCCGCCTGCAACAGGGGATTGCATATGGACATGCCGCTTGCCCGCAATGTTGTACTGATCGACTACGAGAACGTTCAACCACCCTCACTGAAGGAACTGGCGGCACCCGGGTTCACGGTGATGGTGTTTGTCGGTGCATCGCAGGCGCGCATCAGCATGGATGTGGCAGAAGCCATCCAAGCGCTGGGCAGCCAGGGGCGGTACATACGCTGCCATGGCAGTGGTCCCAACGCGCTGGATTTCCACATCGCGTTCTATATCGGCGAACTGGCGGCGGTCGATCCAAAGGCGTACTTCCACATCATTTCCAGGGACACCGGGTTTGATCCGCTGGTGGCGCACTTGAAGTCGCGCGGCCTGCAGGCAGGCCGCTGCGCGTCGGTGGCCGATCTGCCGATGTTCCGTGCGGCACGGCCGAAGGCTGCCGCAGCAGCAGCGCCGGCCGCGAAAACCGTCGCGCCGGATGCACGCTTGATGCATCTGCGCGACTGGCTGGTGCGCCAGGACAAAGCGCGCCCCGGTTCGACGGTGGCACTGCACAATTCCATCAGCAATCTGTTCCAGAAGACCTTGGCAGCAACGGAAGTCAACGCGCTGGTGCAGCAGCTTCAACAGAACAACTGGATCGTGCTGGACGGCAACAAGGTGCGCTACCCGCTGCCTGCCTGATTCCGTCCCGCGTTGCGTCGGGCGTGCAGGACGGCTCCTGGTCCTGGCAGTCGAGCAAGCTCGACTCTACGCATCCGCTCTGCGATAGTCGCGCGGTCACCGCGATCGCGGTACAGGGGGAGCCGGCACCGTGCTGGCGCGACAACACAAGGGTTGCACATGGAATTGCACGATCCGTATCGAGCGCCGGCGGTGGCGCCTGCGCGTCCTCCGGCGCTGCCGGTGGCGCCGATCAGCTTTGCCGCTCCCACCGCGGCGGTCTACTACTCGCCCTCGACGATGAAGATCGCCGCGCTGTCGATGGCGACGATGGGCCTGTACCCGGTGTACTGGTTCTGGCAGAACTGGCGGGCCATCAAGCGCGAAACCGGCGGCACGCAGTGGCCGTGGGCACGTGCGCTGTTCTCACCCCTGTGGTCGTTCATCTGCTTCAGTGATCTGCGCGACGTAGCGCAGTCGCGGCGTCGGCAGCTGGCGTTTGCACCGGGTCTGTTGGGCGCGCTGTTCTTCCTGCTCAACCTCGCCGGACGCCTGCCCAACGGTGCCGCATTGATCGCGATATTCAGCTTCGTGCCGCTGCTGCCGGTCAACAGCCTGCTGCGGAGCTACCACCGCGATGAGCGGGCGGACATGCAGCGCATGGATCGTTTCGGTGTCTGGCACATTCTGCTGACGCTGGCCGGCGGCGCGCTGCTGCTGTTGGCGGTGCTGGGTTTCGCGGTGGGCGATATGGATTGATGAAATCCAGTCATGACCGACTGCCATCCAGGTCGTTCAATCCTGCCAAGGGAGGGGCGTATCGTCGTCGTTCCCCCTTTGGAGCATGACGATGCAGACACGTGAACTCGGCCGCAGTGGCCTGAAGGTTTCCGCCCTGGGCCTGGGCTGCATGGGCCTGAGCCACAGCTATGGCCCGCCGGTCGAGCAGAGCCAGGGCATCGCCCTGCTGCACGCGGCGGTCGAGCGCGGCGTGACCTTCTTCGATACGGCCGAGGTCTATGGCCCGTACACCAACGAGGAACTGGTGGGCCAGGCGCTGGCACCGTTCCGCGACAGGCTGGTCATCGCCACCAAGTTCGGCTTCAAGGACGCGCGCACCGATACCGGTCTGGACAGCCGCCCGGAAAACATCCGCGCAGTGGCCGAGGCCAGCCTCAAGCGCCTGCGCACCGACCATATCGATCTGTTCTACCAGCACCGGGTAGACCCGAACGTGCCGATCGAAGATGTGGCCGGCACCGTGCGTGACCTGATCGCGGAAGGCAAGGTCGGTCACTTCGGCCTGTCCGAGGCGAGCGCGGCCACCGTGCGCCGCGCGCATGCGGTGCAGCCGGTGGCTGCCGTGCAGAGCGAATATTCCCTGTGGTGGCGCGAACCGGAACGCGAGCTGCTGCCGACCCTGCAGGAACTGGGTATCGGCTTCGTGCCGTTCAGCCCGCTCGGCCGTGGCTTCCTGACCGGAACCATCACCGCCGATACGACCTTCAGCGACAACGATTTCCGCAACACCGTACCGCGCTTTGAAGTGGAAGCCCGTCGCGCGAACCAGGCGCTGGTGGATCGCATCGGCACGATCGCCGCGGCCCGCGGTGCGACCCCGGCACAGGTGGCCCTGGCGTGGCTGCTGGCGCAGGCGCCGTGGATCGTACCGATTCCGGGTACCACCAAGGTCCACCGCCTGGAGGAAAACCTGGCCGCGACGGAGCTGGTGTTGTCTGCGGACGAACTGCAGCGCATTGCCCAGGTGCTGGAAGAAGTGTCGATCGTCGGCGAGCGCTACAACGCGCAGCGAGCGGCGCAGGCCAAGGGCTGATCTGATCTGCCCCATGTGGGTGCGGACCGCTGGTAGTGGGTGCGGACCGTTGGTCCGCACTCCTTAGCTTTTCACCCCATCGGTCCGCGCAGTGCATCCAGCACCGTGCGCATCGCTACGCTGACATGGCGGCGCGACGGGTAATACGCGTAGTAGCCATCGAAGGTGGGGCACCAATCGTCCAGCACCGATTGCAGGCGCCCGGCTTCCAGCAGTGCCAGCACCTGGTCCTCAGGCAGCCAGGCCAGGCCGCTGCCGGCCAGCGCGGCTTCGCGGGTCATGCCCATGGTGTTGAAGGTCCATTGCCCGCTGACGCGCACGCTCAGCTCGTTGCCATCCTGGCCGAAATCCCACGGCATCAGTCCACCGTGGGTGGGCAGGCGCAGGGTGACGCAGTTGTGCGCGGCCAGATCCTGCGGATGCCGCGGTGCGGTGTGCTGGCGGAAGTAGCTGGGTGCACCGACCACGCGCATGCGCAGTGGCGGGCTGATCGGCACGGCCACCATGTCGCGGGCCAGGCGTTCGCCCAGGCGGATGCCGATGTCATACCGTTCGGCGACGATGTCGGCCAGCGCGTAGTCGGCAGTCAGTTCGACGTTCAGATCAGGGTAGCGCTGCAGCAGTGGCGCCAGCCGTGGCCAGGCCAGGTATTCGGCGGCGTGGCCCGTGGCATTGATGCGGATGGTGCCGGCGGGGCGCTCCCGGTACTCGGCCAGCGCGGCCAGTTCGCTCTCGATCTCCGCCAGGCGCGGGGCGAGCGTATCGAGCAGGCGTGCGCCGGCTTCGGTGGTGGACACGCTGCGCGTGGTGCGGGTGAGCAGGCGTACGCCGAGGCGTTCTTCCAGGCCGCGCATGGCGTGGCTGAGGGCGGACTGGGAGACGCCCAGCTGGGCGGCAGCCTTGGTGAAACTGCCCTGCCGGGCAACGTGGACGAAGGCCTGCAGGTCGTTGAGGTTTTCGCGGGGCATGCGGGGGATGATACGGCCGGGCTGCGCCCGGCACCTGCCGAATCCACGTCAACGTCAACGTCAAAAGCTGGCTATCCGTGGGTTGGCGGGGGTGGGTCCGGTTGAGGGGGACGCCGTAAACCCATTTATGGGGGCTTGTTCGCGGCATCCATGCCGCTCACCCCCCTCAACCGGACCCACCCCGCCTTCGACAGTTTCCCGCGCGCTGCCGGAACGGCTCGGGGTCGGATCCCGTTGCTGCGCAACGGGCTCCGACCCCATTCTGTGTGGACATGTGGGATGTCGATTTCTGCGTCTGTGGTTCGTCGAATGGATGACGTTCAACGGGAGCTGCACATGAGCACTGACACCGGGCCGAAAGGGCCGGCCTCGTATTTCCCCTCCATCGAGAAGACCTACGGCCAGCCGGTGGCGCACTGGCTGGGCCTGCTGGCGAAGAAGCCGGGCCTGAAACACATGGAACTGGTCAGCTACCTGAAAGCCGAACACGGCCTGGGCCATGGCCACGCCAACGCCCTGGTCGCCCATCACCTCAACGCCCAACGCTGACCCACCGCTTCAAAGCGAAGCGACCCGCTCCTGCTCTTGCTCTTCTTTTTTCTGTTACGTGGCTGGACGCACCCGGAAACTGTCAGAGGCCGGGCGGGGTGGGTTCGCGGGGGTGTCCGCGGCATGGATGCCGCGGCCAAGCCCCCAGGGACGGGTTGACGGCGTCCCCCGCGCACCCATCCCGCCCGGCCAAGCGCGGCTGTTGCTGCCAATGCGCCCAGCCACGAGGGGCTGCGCCGTTCGCTGGCACTCCAACTGAACGATTTCATCTGCAACTGTCACCCGGATCGTGTCTAATACGCGTCCCCACTGCTGCACCCCCACACCCATGTCCCTGCATTCCCATGGCCCCGCGCCGTGCGACGACGCTGACGGCCACCTGGTCACCGCCGGTCCGTTGACCCCGCCGCCCGACAGCGCCGGCACCCCCGCCGACGACAAAGCGCTGCGCCACTCCGTTGCCGAGGACGTGCAGGGCATGGTGCTGGCCATGCTGGTGGCCTCGCTGGGCCTGGCCATCTTCGCCAAGGGCGGGCTGATGATCGGCGGCATGGCCGGCGCGGCCTTCCTGCTGCACTACGCCATGGGCTGGAATTTCGGCCTGGTGTTCGTGCTGGTCAACCTGCCGTTCTACTGGGTGGCCGTACGCCGCATGGGCTGGGAATTCACCCTCAAGACCTTTGCGGCAGTCACCGCATGCGGCGTGCTCACCGACATCCTGCCGCGCTGGGCCGATTTCTCGCATATCGAACCGCTGTACTCGGCATTGGTTGGCGGGGCCCTGTCCGGCCTGGGCATCCTGTTCTTCATCCGCCACCGCGCCAGTCTGGGTGGCATCGGCATTCTGGCGGTGTACCTGCAGCGCACCCGTGGCTGGAGCGCCGGCAAAGTGCAGATGTCCTTCGATGCCTGCCTGATGGTGGCCGCGTTCTTCGTGCTGTCGCCGTCGAAGGTGATGTACTCGGCAATCGGCGCGGTGGTGCTCAGCCTGGTGCTGATGTTCAACCACCGGCCGGGCCGTTACATGGGCGTGTGATCGCACGCGCCGCGTTTGCCGGCCAGCGGCCGGCACTACCGGGTGCCGGCCAGCGGCCGGCACTACCGGGTGCCGGCCTGCACCCACGGCGGGGCCAGCTTCAGCAGCTGCGCATGCACCGGGCAATCCTCGGCATGCGCGCCGGGCAGGTAGCCCAGGCTCATCAGGAACTCGCCGGTGATCTCGCCACCGGTGAAGCGGAACGTCTTCTTGAACAGCTTCACCCAGTCGGCCTTGCTGCGCGGGTGCTGCGCGTCCAGCCACGCGGCGAAGCTGCCATGGCTGGCCCGCAGCTGCTGGATCACCTGCGCGTTGTGGATCGCCGCCAGCACCTTCAGCCGGTTGCGGATGATGCCGGGGTCGGACAACAGGCGCTCGATGTCCTGCTCGGCATAGGCCGCCACGCGGTCCACATCGAAACCATCGTAGGCCGCGCGGAAGCCCTCGCGCTTCTTCAGGATGGTCTCCCAGCTCAGCCCGGCCTGGTTGATTTCCAGCACCAGTCGCTCGAACAGCTCGCTTTCCTCGCGCTGCGGAAAGCCGTATTCATGGGCGTGGTAGAACTCATGCACCGGGTGGCCCGGGGCGATGCGGCAGTATCCGGACAAGGTGTTCTCCTGGCAGGCGGGCGACCCATTATGCGCGGCGTGCAGGCGCCGGGCGCGCCCACCGGCTAGAATGGCCCCATGTCTGCAACGCCTACCTCTCTTGCCGATCACCTGCTCGTCGCGCTGCCGTCGCTGATCGACGCCACCTTTGCCCGCAGCGTGGCGCTGATCTGCCAGCACGACGAAAACGGGGCCATGGGCGTGCTGGTCAACCAGCCGTCCGAATACACGCTGGGCGAAGTGCTTTCGCAGATGGACATCACCACCGGTGATGGCGAACTGCAGGCGCGCATGGTGCTCAACGGCGGCCCGGTGCATCCCGAGCGCGGCTTCGTCATCCATGACGACGCACGTGCCTGGGATTCGAGCCTGCGCGTGGGCGAGGGCCTGTACCTGACCACCTCGCGCGACATCCTTGAAGCGATGGCCCGCGGCGAAGGCCCGGCCAACGCGGTGGTCACCCTGGGCTGTGCCGGCTGGGGCGCGGGTCAACTGGAAAGCGAACTGTCCGAGAACAGTTGGCTGACCGTGCCGGCCGATGCTGAACTGCTGTTCCAGCTGCCGCTTGAGCAGCGCTGGCAGGGCGCAGCGTCGCGCATCGGCGTGGACCTGTTCCGGCTGACCGACTACAGCGGCCATGTCTGAGCCGGCCGCCCCCGCACCGGCGCCTGCCCCCCCGGCCATCCGCCGTGATGGCACCGTTCTCGGCTTCGATGTCGGCTCGCGTCGCATCGGCGTGGCCATCGGCAGTGCCTTCGCTGCGCATGCGCGCGCGGTGGCGGTGGTCGATGTGCACGGCAATGGCCCGGACTGGGCGGCGATTGAACGCCTGTTGAAGGAATGGAAGCCCGACGGCCTGGTAGTGGGTGATCCGCTCACCCTTGACGGCCAGGACCAGCCCAACCGCAAGCGCGCGCAGGGCTTTGCCCGCCAGCTGCGGGAACGTTTCAAACTGCCGGTGGCGATGATCGACGAGCGTTCCAGCTCGGTCGAGGCCGCTCGCCGCTTCGCTGTCGAGCGCGCCGAAGGGCGCAAACGCCGCCGCGATGCGGCCGCCCTCGACGCCGTGGCCGCAGCGGTGATCATCGACCGCTGGCTGTCGTCCCCCGACGACGCCACCCCCATTCCCTGACTGCACGACTCCCGCCATGACTGCCCAGCAACTCGATGCTTCCGGACGCCTGCGCCACCTGCTGACCCTTGAGGGCCTGCCACGCGAAACCCTGCTGCAGCTGCTCGACCGGGCAGGGCAGATCCGCGATGCCGCCGTCGGCCGCGTCGGCAACAAGCGCCAGGTGCTGGCCGGGTCGGCCGTCTGCACGCTGTTCTTTGAACCGTCCACGCGCACGCGCAGCTCGTTCCAGCTGGCTGCACAGCGCCTGGGCGCGGACGTGCTGAACTTCGATGCCTCCACGTCGTCCACGCGCAAGGGCGAAACTGCCTGCGACACGTTGAAGAACCTGGAAGCGATGGGCGTGCGCGGCTTCGTCGTGCGTCACCCCGATGACGGTGCGGTGGCGGCATTGGCTGCAGCGGCGGGCGAGGGCACCGCCCTGGTCAACGCCGGCGACGGCCGCAGCTCGCACCCGACCCAGGGCCTGCTGGACATGTTGACCCTGCGCCAGGCCAAGGGCCCGGATTTCTCGAAACTGAAGGTCGTGATCGTCGGCGACGTGAAGCATTCGCGCGTGGCCCGCACCGATCTGCATGCCCTGCGCACGCTGGGCGTGGGCGAGATCCGCGTGTGCGGCCCGCAGTCGCTGCTGCCGGACGATGAGACCCTGAAGGGCTGCGTGGTCGGCGAGGACTTCGACGCAATGCTGGAAGGCGTGGATGCGCTGATGATGCTGCGCCTGCAGCGCGAGCGCATGGAAGAAGGCCTGGTGCCGTCGCTGGAGCAGTACCACGCCCAGTACGGCCTGAATGCCGAACGCCTGTCCCGCGCCGGCAAGGATGCAGCCGTGCTGCACCCGGGCCCGATCAACCGCGGCGTGGAAGTGACCGACGATGTGGCCGACGGCCCGCAGTCGTGGGTGCTGCGCCAGGTCGCCAACGGCGTCGCCGTGCGCATGGCCGTGCTGGAAACCCTGCTGGGTTGATGCAATGCTCTGGTAGATGCCAACCTTGGTTGGCACTACTCGTGCGTGACAACCGGTGTCTGCCGGTCGCATGAACCTGCAAGCTCCCACTCGCACCACGCGTGTGGATACTCGCCAAGCTGCGTGGTCAATCCTGCTCTGATCGGATTTCCCATCACGTACATCGCATGCCGGAAAAGCGATTCATCAGAACGGATCGCGTGATCGTGATAGCAGGCTTGCCACACGCGACCGATCCGCCCCAGCAATTGGTTTACTCGCTGGGCCGTACGCGACTTGAAGCGCTTCATCACGTTCTCCAGCGTTCCTGCACGTAGTTCGACCAGCCAGTGGATGTGGTCGGGCATCACCACGTAGGCAACGGAGCGGGTGAAGCCTTCCTGATCGAGCTTCTGGAACTCGTGGATGGCGACCGCTGCAGTGGCGTCGTCGGCGAATACCGGTGCGCGGCCATCTACAACGGTGGTGAGGAGATAGAAGAAGCCGACGCTTGAATGGCGGCCGATAAGAAGGCGAACGTTCTGCATGGGACAAGCATGGCCGGGCCTGTCTGTCGGCAATATCAGGGAACAACGCTGTTTCTGGTAGGCCAGTGCCAACCAAGGTTGGCATCTACCAAGGCGGTGTGTGGAGCAACCAAGGCGCGCGCGTGCCAACCAAGGCTGGCATCTACCAAGGCAGTGTGTGGGTCAGCCAGGAGGTGGCGCGGCCGTCAGCGCTTCTGCGCGAACAGCCACGCCCACATCGCCGGGTCGGCGTAGGTCGCGTCCCAGGCGTTGTGGTTGCCGTCGGGGTATTCGGTGTAGCGCACGTCGCGCGCGCTGGCCGCCTGGAAGGCGGCATGCAGGCGGCGGTCATCATCCGGCGGAACCACGTCATCCTGCGCGCCGTGGAAGATCCAGATGGGCGTCTGCCGCAGGCGCTGGGCGATGGCGGCGTAGGGATCGGCTTCATGGGCGACCTGTTCGACGAACAGGGTAGGGCGCACGGCGCGTGGGGCGAGCACCGCGCCGCACACCGGTACGATCGCGGCAAAGCGCTGCGGTTCATCCAGGGCGATGTTCCAGCTGCCGTAGCCGCCCATCGACATGCCGGTCAGGTACTGCCGCGACGGGTCGGCGCCGAATTCGGCGATGGCGGCATTCAGTGCGGCCAGCGCCACGCGGTTGTTGTGGCCGCTCCATTCCTCTTCGCCGGGCACCTGCGGGAACACCGCAAGCGCGGGGAAGTCGGCCGCGTGCTGGCGCAGGTAGGGGCCGAGCCCGGCCTGGGTCTGCTTGACGCCGTCGCCACCGCGTTCGCCGGAGCCATGCAGGAACAGCACCACCGGCAGCGTGCCGGGCGTACGTGCCGCCGCTGCCGGAATGAAGACCTGGTAGTAGGCGGTCTGCCCATCCACCTTCACCGCGCGGGATTCAAAACGGCCACGTGCGCTGTCGGGCGTGCTGGCACAGGCGGCCAGCATCAGCAGGGACAGCAGCGGCAGCCAGCGCAGCAACGGACGGACCATGACGTTTCCCCCAGGGTTGAAAGCGTTTTCATGGTAGTCCCTTGGCGCATGCCGGGCATCGTGCAGCGCGTCACTGCGGGCGCGGGAAACTGGCGATGATGTCCAGTTGTTCCTGCGCTTCGGCATTGCCTTCGGCGGCGGCCGCCTGCACCTGCGCCATATCCGGGTGCAGCACCACCAGCAGCGGGTTCTCGCACACCGGGCAGTCGTACTCGGTGGCGTCCTCGTCCAGCTCCATCACCATGGCGCGCGAGCTGCCTTTCCATTCGCAGGCGGCACAGGTGTGCATCTGTTCGCGCCAGCCGGGCTGGAAGTAGTTGTCGATCGTGGTGGCCATGCAGGCGTCCTGGATGTAATGCGGCTGGGGTCAGGGCCCTGCTGCGCAGGGATCTGACCCCGTAGAAGGGTCAGTGCAGCAGGATGAGCGTGGCCAGGCCGAGGAAGCTGAAGAAGCCCATCACATCGGTCACGGCGGTCACCACCACGGTGCCGGCCACGGCCGGGTCCACGTTCATGCGCTTGAGCAGCAGCGGCAGCAGCACGCCGGCCAGTGCCGCGGCGAGGAAGTTGATGATCAGCGCCAGGGTGATCACCAGCGACAGCAGGGCGCTGTGGAACCACAGGAACGCGATGATGCCGACCAGCAGGCCGATCAACGTGCCGTTGATCAGGGCCACCCGGGCTTCCTTCCACAGCAGGATGCGCGCATTGCTCTGGCCCACCTGGCCCAGCGCGATGCCGCGCACCATCAGGGTCAGCACCTGCACTGCCGCGTTGCCGCCGACGCCGGCGACGATGGGCATGAGTACCGCCAGTGCCACCACCTTCTGCAGGGTCAGTTCAAACTGGCCGATCACGCTGGCAGCGAGGAAGGCGGTGCACAGGTTGATGCCCAGCCAGACCACGCGGCCGCGCACGGCGCGCTTGATCGGCGAGAACAGATCCTCTTCCTCGTCCAGACCGGCGGCGCCCAGCGCCTGGTGTTCGGCCTGCGAACGGATGATGTCCACCACGTCATCGATGGTGATGCGGCCAAGCAGGATGTTGTTGTCGTCCACCACGGGGGCCGACACCCAGTCATGGTCGGAGAACTGCCGCGCCACTTCCTGGTCGCTCTCGCCGACGTCGATGGCCGGTTGTTCGTCGTCGATCAGGCGGTTGATCGGCGTGGTGTCTTCGTGGGTGACCAGCGCGGCCAGCGACACGCGGCCGAGATACTGGTGGCGGCGGCTGACCACGAACAGGTGATCGGTATGGTCGGGCAGCTCGCCGCGCAGGCGCAGGTAGCGCAGCACCACGTCGACGTTGACGTCGGCGCGCACGGTCACCACGTCCGGGTTCATCAGTCGGCCAGCGCTGTCTTCGGGGTAGGACAGCACCTGTTCCAGGCGCTCGCGGTTCTCGCGGTCCATCGACTTGAGGACCTCGTCGATGACCGTATCGGGCAGGTCTTCGACCAGGTCGGCCAGGTCATCGATGTCCAGGTCTTCGACCGCGGCGATGATTTCGTCCGGGTCCATGTCCGCGAGCAGGCTTTCGCGCACTTCCTCGCCGACGTGGACCAGCACCTCGCCGTCGTCCTCGGGATCGACCAGTCCCCACACCACTTCGCGCTTGCCGGGCGGCAGCGATTCGAGCAGGTTGCCGATCTCGGCCGGCGCCAGGGTATTGACCAGACGCCGCACCGGACCCAGCCGGCCACTGTCCAGTGCATCGGACAACAGCCGCAGCTGGCGCGCAGTCTTGTCGTGGCGTACAGCTTCAGCCATCGCAGCTCCCGCGGGAAGAGAAAAGCCGCGATCCCGGCAAGGATGCGGCAACAGGGGTGTTCAGCGCGTCATTATCGCAAGCCGATGTTTCAACGCATACCCCGCCGGGCAGGCAGTGCTGGCCGCTGGCCGGCAGCTGTAATGTGGCCGGCCAGCGGCCGGCGCTACCGTTGATGGTCAGACTGCGTCGGCCACCAGCGCCAGCCAGCGCTCGATGCCGCGCCGATCGCGTGCGGCCAGCAGCTTCGGTGCGCGTGCGCGCAACGCGCCCAGGTCGGCGTCGCGGATCGCGCGCCGGACTTCCAGCAGCGTGCCCGGGTGCAGGCTGAATTCGGTCAGGCCCAGCGCCAGCAGCAACGGCGCCATCCGCGCATCGCCGGCGATCTCGCCACACACCGCCACCGGGATGCGGTGGCGCGCGCCGGTATCGATGACCATCTGCAGCAGGCGCAGCACCGCCGGGTGCAGCGGCGAATACAGCTCGCCCAGCGCCTCGTTGTTGCGGTCGGCGGCCAGCAGGTACTGCACCAGGTCGTTGGTGCCGATCGACAGGAAGTCGACCAGGTCGATGAAGCTTTCGAGCGCCAACGCGGCGGCGGGCACTTCGATCATCGCGCCCAGCGGCACGTGCTCGGCCACCATGTGGCCTTCGCTGCGCAGCTGTTCGGTCAGCTTGAGCATGCGGCGGCGCACCGCCAGCAGTTCTTCGCGGGTGCTGACCATCGGCACCAGCACGCGCAGCCGACCGTAGGCCGAGGCACGCAGGATCGCGCGCAGCTGGGTGTCGGACACCTTCGGCCGCGCCAGCGACAACCGCACGCCACGCAGGCCCAGCGCCGGGTTCTCTTCATTGCTCAGGGTCAGGCCGGTGCGGTCGGCCTTGTCCGCGCCCAGGTCGAGGGTGCGGATGGTGACCGGTCGCCCGCTCATGCCCAGGGCAGCGTCGCGGTAGGTCTGGAACTGTTCTTCTTCGTCCGGCAGTTCGTTGCGCTGCAGGAACAGGAATTCGGTGCGGTACAGGCCCAGCCCCTGCGCGCCCAGCGCATGGGCCTGGGTCACGTCCTCCAGCGACTCGGCGTTGGCCAACAGGGCGATGTCGACCTGGTCGCGGGTACGGCTGGGTTTGCTGCGCAGCCGGCCCAGCTCACGCTGCTCGCGGGCATGTTCCTTCAGCCGCACGCGATAGTCGCGCAGGTTGTCGGCCTGCGGGTTGACGGTGATGCTGCCGTCGGCGCCGTCGATGATGAGCACGTCTCCGTCGGCGATGCGGCTGAGCACCTGCGGGACGTTCACGATCAGCGGCAGGTGCAGGCTGCGGGCCAGGATCGCGCTGTGCGACAACGCGCTGCCGGCGGCGGTGACGATGCCCACCACACCCTGGGCCTGCAGCTGTGCCAGTTCGGAAGGGGCGATGTTGTCGCAGACCAGGATCTCCCCGGCCAGGCCTTTCACCACTGGCGGGCGATCGGGCTGCAGGAAGGCGTGGATGCGCCCGATCACATGGTCCAGGTCGTCCATGCGGCTCTTCAGGTAGGCATCGTCCATGCCATCGAAGACCTTGGCCAGGCGGTCGCGCTGCAGGCGCAGCGCATAGCCGGCGCTGTACGGGCCGCTGCGGATCAGTTCGTCCAGGCCATACAGCAGCTCGGGGTCGTCCAGCAGCAGGGCATGCAGGTCGAGGAACTCGCCGACGTCGTGGCTCAGCGCGCCGTGCAGGCGTTGCCGCAGTTCGTGCATTTCCGCGCGCGCTGCATCCAGCGCGCGATGCAGGCGGGCCAGCTCGGCCTCCACCTGCTGTGGCGCGACGCGCTGTTCGGCCACTTCCAGTGCGTGTGGCAGGCGCACCCGCGCCCGTCCCATCGCCGAACCACGTGCGGCGCCGTGGCCGGCCAGCAGCTGTACCGGCCGTTGGCCGGTGGCAGGTTGGCCGGCACGTGCGCGCGGCACGCTCAGCTGTCCTCGTCGAAGCGGCGCTCGAACAGGTCGACCACCGCGTCCATCGCCACGGCTTCATCCTCGCCGTTGATGCGGATGGTGACCGGCGTGCCTTGGCCGGCGGCCAGCAGCATCACGCCCATGATGCTCTTGGCGTTGATCTCACGGCCTTTGGCGGCCATGGTCACGTTGCAGCGGAACGGGGCCAGGGTCTGCACCAGCTTGGCGGTGGCCCGGGCATGCAGGCCCAGGCGGTTGCTCACGGTGAGTTCTCGTTCAAGCATCGTCGACTATCGCTCCATTACGGGTGCCCGCCGCGGCTGTGGCGGGCAGTTGATCCAGTCCCTGTTCCGGATAATTCATCACCCGCAGCAACATCGGCAGACTCAGCGCCGACACCCGGCGAACCGGGGTGCCCAACCGGGCCAGCTGCCCGGCAAGGTTGGCGGGGCTGGCGCCGTACAGGTCGGTCAGGATCAGCACGCCTTCGCCTCCATCGACCCGGCGCAAAGCAGCCGAAGCGAGGGGAAGAAGAGCATCCAGGTCTGCGTCGAACGGTACCTCGAAAGCTTCGGTTTTCAGCGGCAATTGCCGCAGGAGCCGGGTTGCCACGTCAAGCAGGGCAGTGCCGACTCCAGGATGTGTTACGAGGAGAATGCCACAGGTCATTACTGCACGTTAACAGGTCAAGGTGAATTGGCGATAGCAGCAGGAGAGGGGCACTGTGTCCCGTATTCAGCGATCCCGGGGTCGGATCCCTTTTTCATGGAAAAAGGGCTCTGACCGCACCCTGTTCCTATCCCATCCACGCATGGCGTGGATCTACTGTGTCGACCAAGGTCGACACCTACCAGGGGCCGGGAATTTGTCGGAGGCGGGGCGGGTCAGCAAGCGGGGGCGTGAGCCGCATGGATGCGGCGACCGAGCCTACAGGGATGTACTTGCAGCGTCCCCCGATTGCTGACCCGCCCCGCCATACCACGTAAACCAGCTCTTGCCGTTGATGTTGCATTGGGGGGCGCCGGGCGCAGCCCGGTTGCCCTCAATCCTGTTCGCGGTGGTACGTCGCCACGTCATCCCAACCCATCTCGCGGGCGTGGCGTGCCATGCGCTCGGCCAGGTACACCGAACGGTGCTTGCCGCCGGTGCAGCCGAAGGCCACGGTCACGTAGCTGCGCGTGCCATCGCCCAGCTTGGGCAGCCAGGTATCGAGGAAATCCATCAGCTGCGCCAGATAGCGCTGCACGTCCGGCTGCGCTTCCAGATAATCGCGCACGCCCGGTTCGCGGCCGCTGAGTGCGCGCAGGTCAGGGTCCCAGTGCGGATTGGGCAGCACGCGTGCATCGAACACGAAGTCGGCCTCTGCCGGCACGCCGCGCTTGTAGGCGAACGACTCGAACAGCAGCGACAGGCGCGTGGCGTGGCCCATCGCGAACTCGGTGATGATGCGGCGGCGCAGCTGGTGCACGTTCAGTGCGCTGGTGTCGATCACCACGTCGGCCTCGCGGCGCAGCGGTGCGATCAGTTCGCGCTCGCGGGCGATGGCCTCCGGCAGGGACAGGCCCAGCTGGCTCAGCGGGTGCCGGCGACGGGTGTCGGCATAGCGCTTGAGCATCGTTTCATCGCTGGCTTCGAAGTACAGCACCTTCGCTTCCACGCCGGCATCGGTGGCCAGCTTGCGCCAGTTGGCCAGCTGGCTCAGGTCGTCCTGGCCGCGCACGTCGATGCCCACCGCCAGCCGGCGCGGCGCGCCGCCGTCATGGTTGTCCAGCACGCTGCGCACGAAATCCGGCAGCAGCTGGATCGGCAGGTTGTCCGAACAGTAGTAGTCCTGATCCTCGAAGGTCTTCAGGGCGACGGATTTACCCGAGCCGGACAGGCCACTGACGATGATCAGGGTCGGGGCGGTGGGGGTGACGGTACTCATGGACGGGCTCTTGATGGTGGGGCTCAGGGTGTTCGCCGTTCCAGCAGGTTGCTGTGGCGGGCGATGAACATCGCCGCCGGGTCGATACCCTTGGTACGTAGAATGTGCAGGCGGGTGGCCGCTTCGGTCAGCACGGCCAGGTTGCGGCCGGGCATCACTGGCAGGGTGATCAGCGGCACGTCCAGGTCCAGCACGTGGCGGGTGCCTGAATCGCCGGTCAGGCGCTCGTAGCCGTGCGGGGTGGGTTCGGTCATCGGCTTGGTCAGATGGACGATCAGCCGAAGGTACTTGTTCTTCTTTACCGCCGTATCACCGAACATCTCGCGCACGTTCAGCACGCCCAGGCCACGGACTTCCAGCAGGTCCTGCAGCAGCTCGGGGCAGGTGCCGTCGAGCACGTCGGGGGCGATCTGGGTGAACTCGGGGGCATCGTCGGCCACCAGGCGGTGGCCGCGGCTGAGCAGTTCCAGCGCCAGCTCGCTCTTGCCGGATCCGGCCTCGCCGGTGATGAGCACGCCGATGGAGTAGATCTCCATGAACACGCCATGCAGGATCACCCGCGGCGCCAGCGTGCGCGCCAGATGGTAGGAGAGGTGGTTGAGCAGTTCGTGGCCGCGCTTGGGCGAAAGCCACAGCGGCGTGCCGGATTCATCGGCGGCCGCGCGCAGGTCTTCCGGGCAGGGCTGGTTGCGGGTCAGCACCAGCGCCAGCGGGTGCGACTGCATGATCTTCTCGATCGTTTCCCAGCGCTGGCGCGGTTCCAGCGCGTCCAGCCAGGACAGTTCTTCGGTACCGAGGATCTGCACCTTGTTGGGGTAGATCGCATTGAGATAGCCGGCCAGCGAGGGGCGACGGGAGACGGTATTGCCCGCTTCCAGTTCACGTTTCTCGCCTGCCTTGCCGGCGGCCCAGCGCAGGCCCAGCCGCTCGCGCTGCTGGTCGAACAGTTCGCGTGCGGTGATGCTGGTATTCATGCGGCGCTCGCCGGTGGGGGGAGGTCCAGGGCCTCACGAAGTGCCCGTGCATCCCCTGCCGCGCGCAGGGCGTCGCGGATCGAGGGCGTCGAGAACAGTTCGGCCAGTTCGGACAGCAGCATCAGGTGCTGGTGCGTGTAATGGGCGGGGACGGCCATGGCGAACACCAGGTCCACCGGTTCATCGCCGCCGAAATCAACCGGGGTCTGCAACCGCAGCAGGGCGCCGCGGGGACGGTCCAGGGCAGGGGCCCGGCCGTGGGGAATGGCGATGCCGAAACCGATCGCGGTACTGCCCAGGGCTTCGCGCTGGCACAGGTTGAGGTAGATCTGTTCGGCGTTGGCCTGGCGGCAGGCCAGCAACCCGGCGGCGGCCTGCAGGACGCTGTCGCGGTCGGTGGCCGTGCAGAGCTGGGTCTGCACGGCCGCCAGGAGGTCAGTCAGGGGCATGTCTGCGGGGAACGGTGGCGATCAGCCGCCATTGTCGCCCACCGGCAGTGGTGCGTGCTGCTGTTTTTTCTCCTTGTGCTTGATGACCAGACGGTCAAGCTTGTCCGCCAGGACGTCGATGGCGGCATACATGGTCTGGCCGCCGGCTTCGGCGTGCAGCGTCTGGCCGGGAATATTGAGGCTGGCGTCGACGTGGTGTTCGGTCTTCTGCAGCTTGAGGGTTACCCGCGCTTCGCAGTGCTGGTCGAAGTGCTTTCCGACCCGGGCCAGCTTTTCTTCAACATACGACTGCAGGGCCGGGGTGACTTCGACATCTTTGCCAAACGTTTCGATGCGCATCGGGTTTCTCCTGTGTTCGGATGTGCCAATGAACCTCTCCGCCGGGCGCGGCGGCGCGTCAAGCGATTCTGACCCTTTCGTGCGAGGCGGAGATGTTCATGGCCTCACGATACTTCGCCACGGTGCGCCGCGCTACTGGGATTCCCGACGTTTTGAGCAGGTCAGCCAGCTTGGCGTCAGAAAGCGGCTTGCGTGGGTTTTCGTCATCGATCAGGCGTCGGATCATCGCCTGGATGGCGGTACTGGATGCTTCGCCACCGCCTTCGGTGTCGATGCCTGAAGCGAAGAACGCGCGCAGCGGCAGGGTGCCGCGCGGCGTGCGTACGTGCTTTCGTGCGATCGCGCGTGAGACGGTGGATTCGTGCAGGCCCAGTTCGGCGGCGATCTCGCGCAGGGTGAGCGGGCGCAGCGCCTGTTCACCGAATTCGAGGAAGCCGGCCTGCTGCTGGATCAGGCAGCGCACCACGCGCAGCAGGGTCTCGCCGCGCGCCTGCAGGCCCTTGAGCAGCCAGCGTGCCTCCTGCAGCTGGGCACGCAGGTAGCCGGCGTCGGCGTCGCCGCAGCGGCGGATCATCTGTTCGTAGCCGCGGTGGATGACCACCTTCGGACCGGCATGGGCCGCCAGTGCGGCGCGCCACAGGCCGTTCTGCCGCCACACCACCACGTCCGGCACGACATAGGTGTCCTGTGCCAGCGGTGCGATCTGGGTGCCGGGACGCGGATCCAGCGAGCGCAGCAGGGCGACCGCGGTTTCGACCTCGGCCAGTGGCTGCTTCAGTTCGTGGGCCAGGCCGGCCACGCCGCTGCGCGGCAGCCGCTCCAGCGGGCCGGCGGCGATCAGCCGGGCCAGCGCCACGCCGGCGGTCCCGGCAGGCAGCACGTCCAGCTGCAGCTGCAGGCATTCGCCCAGGCAACGTGCCGCCACGCCCACCGGGTCGAAGCGCTGCACCTGGTGCAGCACGGTGAGGATCTCGTCCTCGCCGGCATGGATGGCCGGCAGCAGGGTTTCGGCGATTGTCGCCAGCGGCTCGCGCAGGTAGCCGTCTTCTTCCAGCGCATCGATCAGCGCCGCACCGATGCTGCGGTCGCGCATCGACAGGTGCGACAGGTGCAGCTGCCACAGCAGGTGGTCGGCCAGGGTCTCGACCTCGGCCACGCGCTCTGCGGCGCTGCCGGTGTCTTCATCGTCGTCGAAACTGCCGCTGCTGCCGGGGTTGTTCCAGTCCAGCTCGGCGGGGGCCCAGTCGTCGCCGCTGGGCGCGGCCGGTTCCGGCGGCGCGTCGCTATCGGCACCGCCGTCATCGGCGCTGTCGCTGCCGGCACCGGCATCGCTGCTGTCGGCCCAGTCCAGCAGGGGGTTGCTTTCCACCGCCTGGGCAATTTCCAGCTCCAGCTCGGTGGTGGACATCTGCAGCAGCTTGATCGCCTGCTGCAGCTGTGGTGTCAGCACCAGCTGCTGTCCCAACGATGTCTGCAGCCGAGTCTTCATGCCTATGCCGAAACGGAGGGGATGGGCCCGGCGGCCACGGTCACAGCTTGAAGGAATCTCCAAGGTAGACGCGACGGACGTCGGCGTTGTCCAGGATCGCTTCCGGCGAGCCCTGGGCCAGTACGGTGCCCTCTGCGAGGATATACGCGCGGTCGCAGATTCCCAAGGTTTCGCGCACGTTGTGGTCGGTGATGAGCACACCGATGCCGCGCTGCTTGAGATGGGTGACGATGCGCTGGATCTCGCCGACCGAGATCGGATCGACGCCGGCAAAGGGTTCATCCAGCAGGATCAGGCGGGGCTTGGCGGCCAGTGCGCGGGCGATCTCGCAGCGGCGGCGTTCACCGCCGGACAGGCTGGCGCCGAGCTGGTCGGCCACGTGGCCCAGCTGCAGTTCGTCCAGCAGGCCGTTGAGTTCGCGTTCGCGGCCGGCCGAATCCAGGTCGTCGCGCAGTTCAAGCACCAGGCGCAGGTTGTCGGCCACGGTCAGCTTGCGGAACACCGACGGCTCCTGCGGCAGATAACCCACGCCCTGCTTGGCACGCGTGTACATCGGGTCGCCAGTGATGTCCTGGCCGTCCAGCACGATGCTGCCGGCGTCGGCTTCCACCAGACCCACGATCATGTAGAAACAGGTGGTCTTGCCGGCACCGTTGGGGCCGAGCAGGCCGACCACTTCACCGGCATCCAGGGTCAGCCCGAAGTCCTTGACGACTTCGCGCTGCTTGTACTTCTTGCGCAGGCCCTTGGCGACAAGCATTACTTCTTGCCCCCGGCCGGCGCCGCAGCAGGCGTCTTGTTCTTGGGCGGAATGACGGTACGCACACGGCTGCCGTCGCCACCGGAATTCATCTCGCCGCTCTTCATGTTGTAGACCATGCGCTGGCCGGCGTTGGTGCCGCGCGCGCTGGTGACCTTGTAGTTGCCGGTCAGGGTGACGGTATCGCTCTTGACGTCGTAGTCGATGTTGTCGGCCACCGCATCGACCCAGGTGCCGTCGTCCAGCTGCTGCTTCATCTTGGCCTGCTTGCCGGTGAACACGGCACGCACGGCTTCACCGTCCTTCATGTAGATCTCGGCCTGCGCCGAGCGCAGGTCCAGCGTGCCCTGGGTGATGACCACGCCCTGCGACAGGGTGGTTTTGCCATCACCGGTCAGGGAACCGGCCTGGGCACCGGCGTCGATGTGCATGTCTTCGTTGCGGTCGCTGGATTTGGCGAACGCGGCGGCGGGAACAAGAAGACTGAGCGCGAGTACGGCTGCAAGGGAGATCTTCATCGGGGTCCGTTCTACCGGTGGAGGCGCACGGCGCAGGCCGCGCGGTCGGGTGGGTGCTGCTGCCTCGCGCCTGTCGCCAGGACGTCGCGGGCAGACGGCGGAATCAGCGCCTGGGCGTGTAGCGGCCCTTGGACTGGCTGAGGAAATGATACGTGTTGTTCTTGGAATCCACCTCGAACCCGACGCCGGACTGCTCCATGCCCGGGCGGGTCATGGTGACCAGGGCATCGGTGCGGGCACGGCTTTCCTTCGGGAACACATCCAGGTGGTCGGTGCGGAAGGTGGTGGGCACCACGCCGGGGGCGGCGGGGCTGTCACCGGCGACATCGCCGCGCAGCTTCATTTCGTCGCCCTTGGCGCTGAGCCAGCCGGTCTTCGCCCGCAGGGTCCAGTGCTGGCCGTCCTTGTCGGGCATCTCGAACACCGGCGTGGTGATGTTGATGGTCTGGTCGCCCCGCTGGCGTTCCAGCAGCGGCGCGCGCAGCGTGGTCGATTCCTTGCCCTGTTCGTCCAGCGCCACGATCTGGAAGTCGTGCAGGATGTAATCCACGCCCACGTCCTGGCCGGTCTGCACCGGCCCCTTGTCGCGGTTGCGCAGGGCCGCCCAGCTGCTGAGCAGGGCGGCCAGCAGCAGCCCGGCGCCGAGCACGGTACGCCAGTTCAGCGACGGAGCATTCATGCGCCGAACCTCGCCAGCACCGCATCCAGATGGCCCTGCGCGGCCAACAGCACGTCGCACAGCTCGCGGGCGGCGCCACGGCCGCCTTCACTGCGGGTGGTCCAGTGCACGCGCTCGGCGATCCACGGGTGGGCGTTGGCCGGGGCGACTGCCAGGCCGACGGCACCCAGCGGCGCCAGATCGGGCAGGTCGTCGCCCATGAAGGCGACCTGGTCCAGGCCGATGCCGTGCTGGGCGCACAGCGCCTGCACGCTGGCCAGCTTGTCGCCCACCGCGATCTGGGTGTCGATGCCCAGGTCAGCGCCGCGCCTGAGCGCGGACTGGCTGTTGCGCGCGGTGATGAGCACGGGGTGGATACCGTGCTGCTGCAGCAGTTTCAGTCCCAGACCATCCTGCACGAAGTACGCCTTGCTCTCGTTGCCGTCCTTGTCGTAGTACAGCCGACCGTCGGTGAGGGTGCCGTCCACGTCAAAGCAGGCCAGGCGGATACCGGCTGCCGTGGCATGCAGGTGGGCGGGGAAGGCGGGCAGGGGGGACCAGGGCATCAGGGCATCAGGCTCGAGTAGGGCGGGTGCGGGTTACAGTCTGAATGGGGTCTACCGACTCCCGGTTAAACCACCCGGGCCCGCAACAGGTCATGAATGTTCAGCGCGCCGACCGCCCGGCCCTGGCCGTCGACCACGATCAGGCCGTTGATCTTGTGGGTTTCCATCAACCGTGCCGCTTCCACCGCCAGCTGGTCGGCACCGATGGTGCGCGGGTTGCGGGTCATTACGTCGGCGATCTTCGCCGTACGCACGTCCAGCTCGGTGTCCAGCGCACGGCGCAGGTCGCCATCGGTGAACAGCCCGGTCAGCACGCCCTGGGCGTCGACCACGGCGGTCATGCCAAGGCGCTTGCGACTCATCTCCACCAGCGCCTGGCTCAGGCTGGCATCGGCATCGACCCTGGGCAGGTCCTCGCCGCTGTGCATCACGTCGGTGATGTGCAGCAGCAGGCGGCGGCCGAGGCTGCCGGCCGGGTGCGAGCGGGCGAAATCATCGGCGGTGAAGCCGCGTGCATCCAGCAGGGCCACGGCCAGCGCATCGCCCATCGCCAGCGAGGCGGTGGTGCTGGAGGTCGGTGCCAGCGCCAGCGGGCAGGCCTCGGCCGGCACGCTCACATCCAGGTGCACGTCGGCGGCCCGGGCCAGGCTGGACTGCGGCCGGCCGGTCATGGAAATCAATACGTTGCCCTGGCGCTTGAGCACCGGCAGCAGCATCAGCAGCTCGTCCGATTCGCCGGAATAGGACAGCGCCAGCACCACGTCGTCTTCGGTGATCATGCCCAGGTCGCCGTGCCCGGCCTCGCCGGGGTGCACGTAGAAGGCCGGGGTGCCGGTGGAGGCCAGGGTGGCGGCGATCTTGCGGGCGACATGGCCGGACTTGCCCATGCCGGTGGCAACCACCCGGCCGCGGCTGCCCAGGATCGCCTGGCAGGCCTTCTGGAAGGCCTCGCCCAGCCCGCTGGCGACGGCCTGCAGCGCCTGCTGCTCGATCTCGAACACGCGGCGGCCACTGGCCACCAGGGCGGCGGGATCGACGGAACGGGGGGGCAGGGAGGACTCGGCCATGCGGACGCCACGCAGCGGAAGTAGAATGAGGGTTCATTTTATTAGGAAAGCCCGTTGGACGCCGACACCATCCGCAACCTGATCGAAACCGGCCTGCCGGGCGCCCGCGCCGACGTGCGCGGCGACGATGGCGTGCACTTCGAAGCGACCGTGGTCTGTGAGGCCTTTGCCGGCAAGATGCCGCTGGCCCGCCACCGGATGGTCTATGCCACCCTGGGCGACCTGATGGGCGGCGCGATCCACGCGCTGGCACTGAAAACCGTGACCCCGGCCGAAGCCGGCTGAACCGCAGAAGATTCCCAATACATGGCCAAGATCGTTGTGACCGGCGGCGCTGCGCTGCACGGTGAAGTGAGCATCTCCGGCGCCAAGAACGCCGTCCTTCCCATCCTCTGCGCGACCCTGCTGGCCGATGCGCCGGTGGAGATCACCAACGTGCCGCACCTGCACGATGTGGTCACCACGGTGAAGCTGCTGGGCGAACTGGGCGCCAACGTCACCATCGACCAGGGCACGCTGTCGCGTGGCAGCGCGATCGTGGTCGACCCGCGTCCGGTCAACCAGCACGTCGCCCCGTACGAGCTGGTCAAGACCATGCGTGCCTCGATCCTGGTGCTGGGCCCGCTGCTGGCCCGCTTCGGCGCTGCCGAAGTGTCGCTGCCGGGTGGCTGCGCCATCGGTTCGCGCCCGGTCGATCAGCACATCAAGGGCCTGCAGGCGCTGGGTGCCGACATCGTGGTCGAAAACGGCTTCATCAAGGCCACCGCAAAGCGCCTGAAGGGCGGCCACTTCACCTTCGACATGGTCAGCGTCACCGGCACCGAGAACGTGCTGATGGCGGCCGTGCTGGCGGAGGGCACCACCATCCTCGACAACGCCGCGATGGAACCGGAAGTGACCGATCTGGCGCACTGCCTGATCGCGCTGGGCGCGAAGATCGAAGGCCTGGGCACCGCACGCCTGGTCATCGAAGGCGTCGAACGCCTGTCCGGTGGCCGCCACGAAGTACTGCCCGACCGCATCGAGACCGGTACCTTCCTGGTGGCCGCAGCGATGACCGGCGGCAAGGTGACCGTGAACCGCGCCCGTCCCAACACCATGGACGCGGTGCTGTCCAAGCTGGTTGAAGCGGGTGCCACCATCGAGACCACCGAAGACAGCATCACCCTGGACATGCACGGCAAGCGTCCGAAGGCGGTCAACCTGACCACCGCGCCGTACCCGGCATTCCCCACCGACATGCAGGCGCAGTTCATGGCGCTCAACTGCGTGGCCGAGGGCGTGGGTGTGATCAATGAAACGATCTTCGAGAACCGTTTCATGCACGTCAACGAACTGCTGCGCCTGGGCGCGGACATCCAGGTGGAAGGCCACACCGCCATTGCCCGCGGCCACGAGCGCCTGAGTGGTGCGCCGGTGATGGCCACCGACCTGCGCGCATCGGCGTCGCTGATCCTGGCCGGCCTGATGGCCGATGGTGAAACCACCATCGATCGCATCTACCACCTGGACCGTGGCTACGAGAACATCGAAGAGAAGCTGTCTTCGCTCGGTGCCACCATCCGGCGCGTGCCATGATCCTGCGCGGCCGCTTCAGCCCCCGCCGCAAGGCACTGCTGGCGCTGGTATTGATCGTGCTGGCATGGCTGGGCTATGCCTGGTACGCCAACCTGGCCATCACCAAGGGCATCGAGCAGAAGGACATGGACTGGAATGGCGATGGCACGGTCAGCCGTGACGAGATCATCCAGTCGTTCTATGCCGTTGCCGTGAATGACAGTCAGGAAGGCAACCGCCATTGCCGCACGTTCGTCTGGCGCAGCAGCGGCCAGCAGATCCGCGTCGACTGCCGCACCGAGTTCAAGCCGGACGCGGCCGCAGAGAAGAAATAAGAAAACGCCCGCGCAAGCGGGCGTTTTCTTGTGGGGTCGGATCCCTTCCACCAGGAAGGGCTCTGACCCCGGTTGCCGCATGGACGGGGTCAGAGCCCTTCCTGGTGGAAAGGGATCCGACCCCTGGCGGGTCAGTTCAACGCCTTGATGGTCAGGTCCAGCGCGTCGCGGCCGCCTTCGCGCTGCAGGATGCGGGTCGGCACCGGCAACTCGGGCACGATCCAGGCAATCTGCTCCTTGTCGCCATCCACGCGCGAGACCTTGGTGGCCTGGTAGCTCTTGCCACCCACGGTCACTGCCTCTTTGCCCACGACCTTGTAGGTCATGTTCTTGATGCGACCTTCGTCGACCATGCGGTAGGTCAGCGGCTTGCCGGCGGCCAGGTCGCGGGCGATGGCCAGATTGATCAGCAGCGCATCCATGTCGCCAGCCTTCAGCGCAACGGGGCCGGCGCGGTCCGGCTTGATGTCGCCGGTCCAGGTGGCCTGGTTGCTGGTCCAGTTGTAGTTGGCCTGCACGTTGCGCTTCTTCACCAGCAGCGCCGAACGGTCCTGGCTGCTGAGCGGGCGCAGCTGGCCACGCACTTCCTCGAACACCGTGCTCTGGCTCAGGTCGGCCAGCTGGTTCTTCACCTGCAGGTTGTAGCGCCACTTGCCGGTGCCTTCGCTGGCCAGGGTCATGGTGCCGTTGGCCTGCATGCCCATGTAGCTGGCCAGGTAATCCGCCTTGAACGGCTGCAGGGCCATGGCCGGCAGGCTGGCGACCGACAGTGCGGCAGCGGCGATCCAGGTCAGCGGGCGGGTCAGGGTCGTCATGCTCATACTCCTTGGTATTCGATCAGGCGCAGGTCGACGCGATCTTCGCCGTTTTCGCGTTGCAGGATGCGCACCGGGGTAGGGACCCCGTTGGCGATCCAGAGAATGGTTTCGTTGTTGCCGCCGTTGGTGCGGTACACCTTCAGCGCGTTGTAGGACAGGTCACCCACCGCGACGTTCTCGGTCTGTGCGGCCGCCTGGTAATCGTGCTGGCGCACCTTGCCCAGCTCGACGTAGCGGTAGTGCATCACCGCCCCCGGGCGGGCATCGCGCATCAGCGACAGGTTCAGCAGCAGGGCACTCTGGTCGCCGGGCTGCAGCGGGATCGGCTGGGCGCGGTCCTTCTTCACGTCGCCGGTCCACTGCGCGGTGCCGGTTTCCCAGTTGTAGGTGCCCACCGCCTTCTTGCCCAGGAACAGGCCCTTGCGCACGGTGCTCTGGCTCAATGGCGCGTAGATGCCATTGCGTTCCTCGAACACGGTGCTCTGCTCCAGGTTCAGGCCGAGCACGCTGGCAAAGCCGCGACGGCCGACGACCTGCATGTCCACCCGCCACTGGTTGCCGCCGGTATGGCTGACCTGCATGGTCGCATCGCCGGCTTCCTTGCCCTTGTAGAAGGCCTGGTAGGTAGCGCTGAACGGCTGCAGCGGCGGGGGTTCCCAGGCCATCGCCGGCAGTGCGGGCACGGCAGGTTCGGCCGGCGCCTGCACCGCAGGTACAGGGTCGGCCGACGGCGGGGTCTGGGTCCAGGCCGCACAGGCGAGCACGGCGAACGGCAGCAGCAGGAATTTGCGCAACGGAGGCGTGTTCTTCATGGCGGGCAGGAACCGCAGGAGGGGGCAGGATGCCAGCCCCGCAGTCAGCGGGGCGTGTGCACGGGCGTTACCGGTTCAGGTTTCCGGCGGAATCTAGAGCCAAGGGGCTAAACAGGGGGTGACCGTCGAGTGTCGGCTGTCCCTCCCGTTCAGCCAGGCGGCCGCCGCACAGCAGCTGCAGGGTGGCGATCAGCAGCGGATGCTCGACCCCCAGCACGCGCGTGGCCAGGCGGGCGGCGTCATCGCTGGGCAGCACCGGGACCCGTGCCTGGGCCAGCACGGTGCCGGCATCCAGTTCGGGTACGACCAGGTGCACGCTGGCACCATGCTCGGCATCGCCGGCTTCCAGCGCACGGGCATGGGTGTGCAGGCCCTTGTGCAGTGGCAGCAGCGAAGGATGGATGTTGACCAGGCGGCCGTTGAAGCGCTGCACGAAGTCGGCGCCGAGAATGCGCATGTACCCGGCGCAGACGATCCAGTCCGGGGCCGATGCCTGTACGGCATCGCCCAGCGCCTGTTCGTAGGCGGCGCGGTCGCTGAACGTCTTCGGCGCATGCGCCCAGCGCAGGGCGGGCGCGACCCGGTCCAGCGCGGCGGCGTCGGGCCGGTCGGAGAACACGCCCACTACCTCGGCCGGCAGGCGCCCGGCCTGGATCGCATCAAGAATGGCCTGCAGGTTGCTGCCACGGCCGGAGGCCAGTACGGCGATGCGTGCGCTCATGCGACGGCGGCCATCGGGGATCTCAGTGACGGGAAGGGATGTTGGCTTCAAAGGCGGCCTTCACCTGCGGCCGCAGCAGCACGACCAGGGTGAACACGCCCAGCACGGTGCCGAACGGGGTGAACAGGCAGGCGATGGCCGCCACCACGATGCACAGCAGGTGGCGCCGGCGCTGTTTCAGGCAGCGGCCGGCATAGGCGATGAAGCCGGCCAGGGCCAGACCGAAGGCCACCGCGCAACTGCCCATGACGATGAACATCCAGCCCATGAACTGCTGCTCGTGCAGCGGGGTGGGCTGGCCGTTGGAGTTCATCGGCAGTGCGCCGCTGAGCATGGCGATGCCCATCACGATGTGCATGACGAAGATCAGCCCGAACACGGCGGCCAGCCCGGCCACCACGTAGTGGAAGATCGACAGCAGGCGCAGCTGGTCGATGTCCTGGGCGGTCAGCGGCGGCACAACCGGGGCCGCGGGCGGCACCGGTGCGGCGGGCGAGGGGGGCGTAGCGTCCATGCGGGCTCCTGTAGACCGGTATCAGGCGATGCGGACGCGTTCTGCGCCGCTGGCGGTGACGACCTGGCCGATCGGCCAGTGATCCAGGCCCTGGGCCTGTACCGCTTCGGACACGGCCGCGACCTGCTCCGGGGCGACGATCAGCACGAAGCCGATGCCGCAGTTGAAGGTGCGCCACATCTCGCTGTCGACGACCGCGCCTTCCTTCTGCAGCCACTGGAAGACCGGCGGCAGCGGCCAGGCCGACGCCTGGATGTCCAGGCCCAGGCCTTCTGGCACCACGCGGATGATGTTCTCGGTCAGGCCGCCACCGGTGATGTGGGCCATGCCGTGGATGGCCGCGCCGTGCGACTTCAGCAGCGACAGGATCGGCTTGACGTACAGGCGGGTCGGCGCCATCAGCGCGTCGACCAGCTTCACGCCGTCTTCCAGTTCCAGGTCGGCCGGCTGGCCGGCGCGGTCGTAGATGCGGCGCACGAGCGAGTAGCCGTTGGAGTGCGGGCCGGAGGAGGCGATGCCGATCAGCACGTCGCCGGCGGCCACGCTGGCGCCGTCCTTCAGTTCGCTCTTTTCGACGGCAGCGACGGTGAAGCCGGCCAGATCGTATTCGCCGGGCGCGTACATGTCGGGCATTTCAGCGGTTTCGCCGCCGATCAGCGCGCAGCCGGCCTCGGTGCAGCCGTTGGCGATGCCGCCCACGACCGCCGCAGCGGTGTCGATGTCCAGCTTGCCGGTGGCGAAATAGTCCAGGAAGAACAGCGGCTCGGCGCCCTGCACCAGCACATCGTTGACGCACATCGCGACCAGATCGATGCCGATCGTATCGTGGCGGTTCAGCTGGTGGGCCAGCTTCAGCTTGGTGCCCACGCCGTCGGTGCCCGACACCAGCACCGGCTCGCGGTACTTGTTGGACAGGTCGAACAGGGCGCCGAAGCCGCCCAGGCCGCCCATCACTTCCGGGCGGAAGCTGCGCTTGACCAGGGGCTTGATCCGCTCGACCAGTTCGTTGCCGGCGTCGATGTCGACGCCCGCGTCACGGTAGGTGAGGGGGGAGGGGGCGGAAGACGGGGTGTTGGTCACGGGCGTCGGCGCTGGCAGGGGTTGAACGGGCGATTTTAACAGGCCGCATTGGCGCAAAGTCCGTATTCGGGCAACAATTCCCCCCGGATACGTCGAGCCAATGGATGTCCTGATGCGCCGCAGCCTTATTCTCACCCTGCTCCTCGCGCTGTGCCTGCCGGTGGCCACGATGGCCCAGAGCGGCCTTCGCACCGAGGGAGATGTCGCCACCGCCAGTGGTGCCTACGAGGCAGAAGTGCCCGTCAACAGCCAGGCCGAGGCTGACCGCAACGGTGGCCTGGCCCGTGCCCTGGGCGTGGTGCTGGGCAAGCTGTCCGGCGACCGCGGCGTAATGGCGCGCCCCGGTGTGGCGCAGGCCCTGCGCAATGCCAAGGATTACGTGGCCAGCTACGACTTCAAGCAGGACCAGAGCGTGGGCGCCAGTGGCGCACCCAGCTACCGGACCCTGCTGGTGGCCCGATTCCGCGAAGATGACGTCGATGCGCTGGTGTCGGCCCTGGGCCTGCCGCTGTGGCCGCAGCCGCGGCCGAAGCCGGTGGTCTGGCTGGCCGTGGACGACGGCAGCGGCCCGCGCCTGGTCAGCGTGCAGCAGGCCAATGCGGCCCGCCCGTTGCTGAACCGTGCCATCGAGCGCGGCTACAAGCTGGGCCTGCCCAGCGGCGGTGCGGCCGAACAGGCCCTCGCCGGCGCCATCTGGCGCCAGGACAGTGCCGCGGTGGCCCGCGCTTCCGCCCGTTACTCGCCGCCGATGCAGCTGATCGGCAAGCTCTACCGCGCCGACGGTGGCTGGCAGGCGGACTGGGTGTTCGTCGACAACGGCCGCGAACTGAACAAGTGGACCAGCAAGGACGCCAACGCCATGCGCGCGATGGCCGCCGGTGCCGATGGCGCCGCCGACGCCCTGGTCAAGCGCTACGCCAAGGCCGGCGCGGCGACCGGTGCAGCGGGTATCTACCGCGTGGTGGTGACCGGCATCAACAGCACCGATGAGTACCTGCGCCTGGCCGCGGGCCTGCGCGAGGTGCCGGTGGTGCGCAACGTCACCCCGCTGCGGGCGTCGGGCGACCGCCTGGAACTGAACCTGGAAATGACCACCGGCCTGGCCGGCTTCAACCGGATGCTGGGTGACAACGGCGTACTGGTGCCGTCGGCGCCCCTGCCGGCCCTGCCGGCGCCGATCGATGACACGACCGGCGCTCCGCAGCCGGCTCCGGTCAGCAACGAGTACCGACTGCGATGATCCAATCCCCGGAAGCGGAAATCGCGCAGTTCCTGCGACGGCTGAAATACGTGGCCGTCGCCCTGCTGATCGGCTGGGTGGTGTGGCTGCTGGCGCCCATCCTGACCCCGTTCGTGCTGGCCCTGGCGCTGGCCTGGCTGGGCGACCCGCTGGTCGACCGCATCGAAGCCACCGGGCGTTCCCGCAATACCGGCGTGGTGCTGGTGTTCGTGGCCATGGTGCTGGTCGTCACCGCGCTGCTGCTGGTGCTGGTGCCGATGATCGAGCGCCAGATCACCACGTTGATGGCCGCGGTGCCGCAGGCCCAGGCGTGGCTGATGCAGACCGGTATTCCCTGGTTCGAGCAGAAAACCGGCCTGGAAGTGATGCAGTGGATGGACTCGGACCGGTTGATCGAGTGGGTGCGCAGCCACTGGCAGCAGGCCGGCGGCTTCGCCACCACCTTCATGGGCTATGTCTCGCGTTCGGGCTTCACGGTGGTGACCTGGATGGTCAACCTGGCCCTGCTGCCGATCCTGGCGTTCTACTTCCTGCGTGACTGGGACAAGCTGGTCGAGCGGGTGGCCTCGGTGATCCCGCGCAACCACATCGGCACGATCAGCAATCTGGCCCGCGAATCCAACGATGTGCTGGGTGCGTTCATCCGCGGCCAGTTCCTGGTGATGGTGGCGCTGGGCGTGATCTACGCGGCCGGTCTGTCGCTGGTCGGCCTGAAGCTGGGCCTGTTGATCGGCCTGGTGGCCGGCCTGATCAGTTTCATCCCCTACCTGGGCGCGACCACCGGCATCGTGATGGCCGTGGTGGCGGCACTGGTGCAGGCACAGGGCATCGACCTGAAGCTGCTGCTCCTGGTCGGTGTGGTGTTCACGGTGGGGCAGCTGCTGGAAAGCTACGTGCTGACCCCGCGCATCGTCGGCGACAAGATCGGTCTGCACCCGGTGGCGGTGATCTTCGCGGTGATGGCCGGTGGCCAGCTGTTCGGTTTCCTGGGCATGCTGCTGGCGCTGCCAGTGGCGGCGGTCAGCAACGTGCTGCTGCGCTATGCGCACCAGCGCTACCGCCAGAGCGAGCTGTATGTCGGCGAGAAGCCGGCGATCGTGCTTGATGGCGTGATCGACGCACCCCATATCATCCTCGACCCCTACGAGAACGGCCCGGACCCGAAGTGATTGGTGTGCCGCAACTTCCGCTGGCCCTGCATTACCCGCGGGACCAGCGCCTGGAGACCTTCATCGGCGCGCCGGACGGCGCGCTGGCGCAGCTGCGTGCGATCGCGGTGGGCGCCAGCCACGATTGGGTCTACCTGGAAGGCGCGGCGGGCACGGGCAAGACCCACCAGGCGTTGGCGATGTGTTCCAGCGCCCAGCAGGCGGGTCGCCTGCCGACGTATGTGCCGCTGGCGGGCGCGGTCGGCCGGGTGGCAGCGGCACTGGACGGGCTGGAGCAGCGCGAGCTGGTGGCGCTGGATGGTCTGGATGCAGTGGCGGGCCACCGCGACGACGAGATTGCGTTGTTCGACTTCCACAACCGCGCGCGCGCGGCGGGGGTGACGGTGCTGTACACGGCGCAGCACGCGCCGGGCGAACTGGGGCTGGTGCTGCCGGACCTGCGTTCGCGGCTGGGCCAGTGCGTGCGGGTGCTGCTGCAGCCGCTGGACGAGGAAGGCCGCGCGGCGGTACTGCGCGAGCGCGCGCTGCGGCGCGGGCTGGCGATCGACGAGGCGGCCATCGAGTGGCTGCTGTCGCACACCGGGCGCGAGCTGGGTGGGTTGATCACGCTGCTGGACTGGCTGGACCGCGAGTCGCTGGCAGCCAAGCGGCGGATCACGGTGCCGTTCCTGCGGCAGGTACTGGAAGAAGGCCGCCCTCGCTACTGAGGGTAGGGTTTTCTTTGCAGGGCTGCTGCCCTGCACCCGCGGTCCTGCCGGCCGCTGGCCGGCAACGTCAACGTCAACGTCAAATGCTGGCTTCCTGGGGGGAGGCGGGGCGGCTCAGGTTGCGGGGGACGGCGCAAGTACGTCCCTGTAGCCTCGGTCGCGCCATCCATGGCGCTCACGCCCCCGCAACCTGAGCCACCCCGCCTTCGACAGGTTCCCGCGATCTGTCGGAACGGCACGGGGTAACGGCACGGGGTCGGATCCCGTTGCTGCGCAACGGGCTCTGACCCCATTTTGTATGTCGATATCTGACGGATTTCATCCACGCATGGCGTGGATCTACTGGCCCCCGATCAACTGTCGAAAGCGGGGCACTGTGGGTTTGCGGGGTGTGAGCGGCGTGGATGTCGCGGACATGGACGTGTCTTGCTTGTGGTGGGTGTCGACCGTTGGTCGACACAGACGAGCAAGCGCAGCGAAGCGACCCGCTTCTGCTTTTCTTTTTCTTTTCCGTGGCTGGATGCCCACGGAAATTGTCCGAGGCCGGGCGGATGGGTTGCGCAGGGGCGCAGGCGCCATGGATGGCGCCTACGAGCTTACAAGGGTGAGGGCGCTTTGCTTGCGAAGCACTGCTTCGCGAGCGACCGAACGCACAGCCGCCAGCGGCTGGGCCGGGCCCCGGAGGGGGACTTGCAGCGTCCCCTGCGCAATCCATCCGCCCGGCCAGACGTCAGTGATCCCAACGCATCACGCATCCAGCCACGAGGGGCTCAGCCGTTCGCCGCAAGCTCCGCGTCAAGCGCGCGCAGCCGATCCACCGTCCCGACGTCGGTCCAGCGCCCGCGATGGTGCTGCCCCGTGATCAATCCCTGCGCCATGAAATGCTTCTGCAGCGGCACCACCGAGAACCTCGGCGGCTGCCGTTCGCTGCCCGGCGCATCGCCGATCACCGCGCGCCAGTCCGCCACGATCGACGGCCGGTACATGCCGATGCCGGCGTAGGTCAGGCACGGTCCTGCGCGGTCGTGGTGCAGCAGGCCCTGCGCATCCAGACGGTAATCGCCGTCGAGATGCTGCAGCGGGTTGTCCACCATCACCAGGTGCGCCTGGCCCTGCGGTTCGGCGGGCAGGGTGGCGAAGTCGAAGTCGGTCCAGATATCGCCGTTCACCACCAGAAACGGCGCATCGCCCAGCTGCGGCAGCGCGTTGAGGATGCCGCCGCCGGTTTCCAGCGGGGTCGCGCCTTCGTGCACGAAGTGCAGCTGCAGCCCCCACTGGCGGCCATCGCCCAGCATGGCCGGGAACTGCTCGGCCAGCCACGCGGTATTGACCACCACCTCGCGCACGCCCAGTGCGGCCAGGCGCTGCAGATGCCAGACGATCAGCGGTGTGCCGGCCACGGCCAGCAGCGGCTTGGGGGTGTGCAGGGTCAGCGGGCGCATGCGCTCGCCCAGGCCGGCGGCGAAGATCAACGCTTTCATCAGCGCACCACGCGCAGCGGGGCGGCCAGCTCGGCCAGAGCCGGCTTGATGCGGTTGTCCAGAAGCGCCTGCAGCGCTGCCAGCTCGGGGTAACGCGGCAGCACTTCGTCCAGGTAGCCGATGAAGCGCGGCACATCGTCCAGATAGTGGCCCTTGTTGTCGCGGTAACGCAGGCGGCTGAAGATGCCCAGGCACTTCAGGTGGCGCTGGATGCCCATCCAATCGGCATCCCGCAGGAAGGTGGCGCGGTCGGGCACCGGCAGGCCGGCCTCCTGCGCGCGCTGGTGGTAGTGCGCCAGCCAGGCATCCACGCGCGGCAGCGGCCAGCTCAGGAACGCGTCCTTGAACAGGCTCACCGCGTCGTAGGCGATCGGGCCACGCACCAGGTCCTGGAAATCGAGGATGGCCGGGCCGTCGTCGACCGGCATCAGGTTGCGCGGCATGTAGTCGCGATGGGTCATCAGCTGGGCCTGGCACAGCGCGTTGTCCATCAGCAGCCTCTGCGCCTGCTGCAGGCTTTCAGCCTCGGCCCCGTCCAGGGTGATGCCCAGGTGGCGCTGCAGGAACCATTCGTCGAACAGGCCGGCATCACGCTGCAGCAGGGCTTCGCCGAAGCAGCCGAAATCATCGGGCACGGCAATGGCCTGCAACCGCAGCAGCTGGTCGATGGAACGCGCGAACCAGGCATCGGCGTTGCGTTCATCCAGTATTTTGGCCAGGGTCGGGCCGCCGAGGTCTTCCAGCAGCAGGAAGCCGGCATCCAGATCCTGCGCCAGCAGCGCCGGTACGCGCAGGCCATGGTCATGCAGCAGGCCGCGCATGCGCAGCCATGGCCGCGGATCCTCCAGGCCGGGCGGGGCATCCATCACGATGTGGCTGCCGCTGCGGCTGGTGGTGCGCCAGTAGCTGCGCAGGCCGGCATCGACCGAGGCGCGCTCGACCACGGCGGTGGCATCGTCCAGTTGGATGCGGGCCCACTGCAGGCGCTGCGCGCTGCGCTGGGGGTCGGAGGCGGGGTCGGTCATGCAGGGGGTTCCGGGCGCGACCGGCGCGCCAAGCTCAGAGAAAAGAAGAGGGGAGCGAGGTCAGCGGCGTGGGGTGAACAGCCGCATCAGCGCCAGCACGGCGACGGCACCCACCACCGCACCCAGGAAACCGGCCGGTTCGCCGGGGGCGTACCAGCCCATGTACTGGCCGAACCAACCGGCCACCAGCGCACCGACGATGCCCAGCACGATGGTCAGCAGGCAGCCCATGCGGTTGTTGCCGGGCATGAAGAAGCGGCCCAGCAGGCCGACGAAGAAGCCGACCAGCAGGATGTACAGCCAGCTGCTGCTGCCGAACAGACCATTCATGCGCGCGGATTCCGCTTGAGTGTGGACGCAGCCTAGCAAGGCCAGGCTGCGTCCGTCACGGGTGCCGGATCAGCAGCAGCCGTGGTCGCCGTGGCGGGTGCCGCTGTCGGCAGCGACCGGCGAACCGCTGGTCTCGCCACGCAGGCTGGCGGCGTAGTGCTCGCTGATGACCTTGGACACGCAGGCCGTGACCTTCTTGCCCATCGGGATGTGCAGGAACTCGTTCGGGCCGTGCGCGTTGGAGTGCGGGCCGAGCACGCCGGTGATCATGAACTGGGCGCCCGGGAACTTCTCACCCAGCATGCCCATGAACGGGATCGAGCCGCCTTCGCCCATGTACATCGCCGGCTTGCCGAAGAAGGCCTGGCTGGCGTCGTCGATGGCCTGGGTCAGCCACGGCGCCATGGCCGGGGCGTTCCAGCCGGTGGAGGCCTTTTCCAGGTCCAGGGTGACCTGTGCGCCGTTCGGCGGGTCGCGCAGCAGCGCTTCCTTCAGCAGCTCGCCGCAGGCCTTGCCATCAGCGGTGGGCGGCAGGCGCAGCGACAGCTTCACCGAGGTCTGCGGGCGCAGCACGTTGCCGGCCGATTCCAGCGGCGGCATGCCGCCCACGCCGGTGACCGACAGCGCCGGGCGCCAGGTGCGGTTGAGCACCAGCTCGGTCAGGTCCTCGTTCATCGGGCGCAGGCCGTCGACCATCGGGAATTTCTCGAAGATCTCGGTGTCGACCACTTCAGCGGCACGCTTGGCCTGGGCCTGGCGTTCGGCCGGGATTTCGACGTTCATGCCTTCGATCAGGATGCGGCCGGTGTCCTGGTCCTCGATGCGTGACAGGATCTGGCGCAGCAGGCGGAAGCTGGACGGGATCACGCCGGAGGCATCGCCGGAATGCACGCCTTCGTTGAGCACCTTGACGGTGAAGTTGCCACCGGTCAGGCCGCGCAGCGAGGTGGTGCACCACAGCTGGTCGTAGTTGGCGCAGCCCGAGTCCAGGCAGACCACCAGCGACGGCTTGCCGATGCGGTCGGCCAGATGGTCGACGTAGGCGGGCAGGTCGTAGCTGCCCGATTCCTCACAGGCTTCGATGAGGACCACGCAGCGGGCGTGCGGCAGGCCCTGGGCCTGCAGCGCCAGCACGGCGGCCAGCGAGCCGAAGATGGCGTAACCGTCATCGGCGCCGCCACGGCCGTACAGCTTGTCGCCGCGCAGCACCGGGGTCCACGGGCCCAGATCATCGTCCCAGCCGGTCATTTCCGGCTGCTTGTCCAGGTGCCCGTAGAGCAGAATGGTGTCGTCGCCGGTTTCGCTGCCGGTGGCCGGAATTTCCAGGAAAATCAGCGGGGTGCGGCCTTCCAGGCGCACCACCTCGACCTTCAGGCCGGGCAGCTGCTGGGCCTTGGCCCAGTTTTCCATCAGGGTGACCGCCTGTTCCATGTAGCCGTTCTGCACCCAGTTGGCGTCGAACATGGGCGACTTGTTGGGGATGCGGATGTAGTCGACCAACTGCGGGACGATCTCGCTGTCCCACTTGTCATTGACGAATTGGCCGAGCTTGGCGCTGTCCATCTGAAACTCCGGTTGCATGGGCATGTGATACGGCCATTCTACGCCTGTGGCGGGGGTAGGGTTTTTCCTACAACACGTCGGGTATTTGGCTGGCTTTTAGAAATCCCGGGAACCGATAGTCTGTACGCATGTGGTGACGGACACTGTTTCGACCGACGGGATTGCCGGTCGGGACGGCCAGAACCACAAGGAGTTACACGTCGTGCCTTGGTCAGTCGTGTTCAGGGCGTTGGTGCTGGGGATGTGGATGGTGGGGGCGCAAGCCGCTGAGCCGATCGACATCAACCGGGCTGATGCCCAGGCGCTGCAGCAGGGATTGACGATGGTCGGGGCCGTAAAGGCAGCGGCAATCGTCGAGCACCGGCGCAGACACGGCCCGTTTCATCGCGTCGAGGACCTGACGCAGGTGAGGGGCATAGGGACAGCCATCGTCGAACGGAATCGACAGCGGATCACCGTCGGCAACACGATGTTGCCAGCGGATCCGGTACCCGGATCGGTACCGGTGCGCTCCGTACCCAGGCGTTGACAGCAGGATCGTCGGGACCGGCAGGACGCTGGTTCACCGGACACGGACAGGAAGGCCGTGCCCACCGACCGTCGCAGGGATGCGGCAACAATCACCAGGATGGTGGCATCACAGACCTGTGGAAGGGGCTGAGATATAAACAGGACGAACGCGGCCGCGTGCAGGATGCAACGCCGCCCCCACAGCGCAGGATGCGAGGGGGTGGCAGCAGGCCGACAAGGACGTAACGAGTGCCCGGTACGACACATGGCTGTGTCGCCGGGCATTTCTCTTTCTGGCATGGGCACGTTGTCGAACGGGAATGGTGTGGCCCGGCGCCTCACCGCCAATGGTGTAGGTTGAGGGTTCCCCACGGACTGGAACCTGCTGGATGCGCCTGCCCCGTCTTCCCCTGATGCTCGCACTTGCCCTGGCCCTGCCGCTGATGGCCCAGGCTGCGACGCCTGCCACTGCCACTGCCGAGGTGCGTGGCCCGACCGATCTGAAGCCTGGCGAGTACCTGTGGCACCCGGAGGTGTCGCCGGCCGGACCGATCGTGCTGGTGGTCAGCCTGGATGAGCAGCGCGCCTATGTGTACCGCAACGGTATCGCCATCGGCCTGAGCACGATCAGCTCGGGCAAGGCCGGGCATGAGACGCCGACCGGTGTGTTCACCATCCTGCAGAAGGACAAGGACCACAAATCCAATCTCTACAACAGCGCGCCGATGCCGTACATGCAGCGGCTGACCTGGGATGGCATCGCCCTGCACGGCGGCAGCCTGCCCGGGCATCCGGCCTCTCACGGCTGCGTGCGCCTGCCGCAGGCCTTTGCGCAGAAGCTGTTCAGCGAGACCCAGCGCGGCGACACGGTGGTGGTGGCCGATGCCAAGAGCGCGCCGATGACCCTGGCCTACCCGGCGGTGCTGGCGCCGGTAAACGCGCGTGGCCAGACCCTGCCTGAAACGGAAGGGGCCAGCCCGGCCAAGGCCTGGTGGGATGATGCGGCCGCGCCCAGCGGTCAGGTCGGCATTCTGGTCAGCCTGCACGACCAGCGCCTGTACGTGCTGCGCGATGGCGTGATGATCGGTGAATCGCCGCTGCGCGCCGATGCACTGCCGGCGTTCCAGGGCACCACGCTGTTCGTGATGGGGCAGGGCTTCAGCGAAACGCCCAGCCCGCTGGACGCGCAGCAGCGCCTGCACCAGTGGACCGCCTACCCGCTGCTGGGCCAGGACCGGGCGCAGGCCACCCCGGACCTGCTGGCCACGCCATCGCTGCCGATGGCGCTGCCGGCCGATTTCGCCCGCCAGCTGTACCAGGTGCTGGTGCCGGGCACGACCCTGCTGGTGACTTCGCTGCCGGCGGTGCGCCCAAGCGCGGCTGAATCGGGGTTGCAGCCGGTCTTGGAATCGGAGCCGGCCACGCCCACCTCGAAGAAGTCCTGAGTGGATCACGTGTGCCCATGACTGTTTCACGCACGCGCTGGCAGGCGGCCTGCGGCCTGCTCGCGCTTCTTGCCGCTGGCGGCGCCATGGCCGGGTCTCCGCCGGCCGTTGCCAGCACCGATGACCTGACCGCGCTGCTGGCGCGCACGGCACCCAATGCCGACCGCCACGTGCTGAAGCTGGCGGCGACGGCGCTGCGTTGCGCCCTGCAGCGGCCGGAACTGGGCATCAAGGCCGAACGGCTGGGCGTGATCGATTACTCGCGGCCCTCCACCGAACAGCGGCTGTGGGTGTTTGATCTGGCCCGGCAGCGGTTGCTGTTCGAGGAATGGGTGGCGCACGGCCGCAACAGCGGTGGCAACCGCACCGAGCACTTCTCCAACCGCGACGGCAGTTTCATGTCCAGCATCGGGGCATTCACCGCGCAGGAAACCTACATGGGCGGCAATGGTTATTCGCTGCGGCTGGACGGCCTGGAACCGGGCTTCAATGACAAGGCGCGTGATCGGGCCATCGTCATCCACGGTGCGCCCTATGTGAACCCGACCATGGCGCGACTGCAGGGGCGGCTGGGCCGCAGTCTGGGTTGCCCGGCGGTGCGCCTGTCGGTGTCACGGCCGCTGATCGACTCGCTGCGTGGCGGCACGTTGGTGTTTGCCTACTACCCCGATCAGCAATGGCTGCAGCATTCGCAGCTGCTGTCGCCACAGTGTGGTGAAGCAGGCGGCGTCGCTGCCCGGTGATGCGCGGACGTGCGCGGCATGGTGCAATGCACGCATGGACATAGATGCTCTGCTGCGCACCCCGAGCCAGGTGATTTCCCGCCTGGACTACCGCCGCGAACGCTGGCGCAACGGACTGGGCTGGACCCGGGAGATCCTGCGCCTGCCCGCGCAGGGCGATGACTGGGCGCTGCGCCTGTCGGTGGCCGAGATCGAACAGAATGCCGCGTTTTCCGCCTTCCCCGGCGTGGAACGCGAGCTGGTGCTGCTGCAGGGCAACGGCGTTCGCCTGCGGTTCGCCGATGGCCGTGTTGCCGAGGTGCTGCCGCCGCATGGGCGCGTGCGCTTTGCCGGCGAGGACGCGCTGGATGGCGAGCTGGTGGATGGCACCACCCACGATTTCAACCTGATGTGGAAGCGCGGGCAGGTGCAGGCCGAGCTGCTGCATCGGCCGTTGGTGGGGTCGATGTTCTTCTTCTGCGAACCGGGCGTGGCCTGGGCGCTGTACCTGCTGGCCGGGCACGCGGCATTCGGTGCGGACAGCGGGCTGCCGCCGATGCAGGCCGGGGACGCGGCGTGGTTGGCCGCAGGCGCGCGGCAGCGACATGCGTTGCAGGGCGGCGGTGAGTTGTTGGCGATACGGGTGAGTGCGGCGGCGGCGTCCACGCATGACATGGATGCGGTGGTGTAGAGCCGAGCCCGTGCCCGGCTGCGGTTGGGGTCAGAGCCCTTTCCTGCGGAAAGGGATCCGACCCCGATGGTTCGTTCAGTACACGTCGCGCCGGTAGCGGCCGGCCAGCAGCAGCGCTTCCTTGCCGTCGGCGCCGAGCACCTGTTCGATCACCGCATCCACCGCCGGGGCCATGCCCTGCAGGCTGCCGCAGACCAGGATCGTGGCGCCCTCATCCACCCACTGCCGCAGCGTCGCCGCTTCGGCCAGCAGCCGGTCCTGCACATAGCGATGCGCGCCGCCATCGCGGCTGAACACCGCATCCAACCGCGCCAGTGTGCCCTCGGCCTGCATGGCCTGCAGTTCATCGCCGAAATGGAAATCGTGGGCGGCCGAGCGTTCGCCGAACAACAGCCAGGTGCGGTGGCCACCGCTGCGGGCGCGCTCATGCAGGTGCGCGCGCAGGCCGGCGATGCCGGTGCCGTTGCCGATCAGCAGCAGCGGCACGTCGGCTGCCACGCCATGGAAATTCGGGTTGCGGCGCAGGCGCAGCTGCACCGGCTGCTGCAGCACGGCGTGGTCGCACAGCCAGCCACTGCCGATGCCGGGTGTGCCGTCGGCACGCAGCTGGCGGCGCAGCAGCAGCTCCAGTGCGCCGTCGGCCATCACCGACGCAATCGAGTACTCGCGATGGGGCAGCGGCTGCAGCGAATCCAGCAGATCGGGCAGGTTGCCCGGCGCAACGAGGCTGGGCAGGTGCGAGCGCATGACGCGATCCAGCAGCGCATCGCCCTCGTCCAGTCGCAGGTCCGGATCGAAGCCGCGCTCCAGCAGCCACGCGCGGGTGGCGGGCGCTGCATGCTGCGGGCCGATCTCGGCGATGTCGCCGGCCTGCCACTGCGCATCGCTGCCGGGCGGTGGCTGCAGGCGCAGCCAGTACACCGGCCCGCCCAGGCTGCCGGGGTTGAGGTGTTCGCGCTGCAGCAGCGGCCACGGCTGGTACTCGGCCGGGCTCCAGTCGGGCAGTTCGCTGGCGCCACCGCCGATCTGGCCGAGCAGCTGCTGCCAGTGCCGCAGTGCGGCCGGATCAGCGTTGTCGACTTCGATCGCATCGAACATCGGGTGTGCGCCGTGCTGGCGCAGCCAGTCATCGAGCTGGTGGCCGAACGCACAGAAGTGCCCGTAGCTGCGGTCGCCCAATGCGAGTACGCCGAACTGCAGGTGGTCCAGCGAGGGCGAGGTGCTCATCACCCGGCGCAGGAAGGGCAGGGCGTGATCCGGTGGATCGCCTTCGCCGGTGGTACTGGCGATGAACAGGGCGCGCTGGCTCTGTGCCAGCACGCCGGCGTCGACTTCATGCAGGCCACGCACGCGTACCGGCAGGCTGGCGGCGCGTAGAGCCTCAGCGCTGCGTTCGGCCAGCTCGCGGGCAAAGCCGGTCTGGCTGGACCACACCAGCAGCAGCGGAACGACATCGCCATCGGCGGCGTCATCGCGCGGGCGGCCACGCCACCACAGCGCGGTACAGGCCAGCGCATACACCGCCGTGGCCAGCAACGCCCCCTGCCAGTGGCGCGCAGGCGGCGCACCCTGCCACCAGGTTTCGCCCAGATGCAGGCGCAGCAGCGCATAGCCGGCCACGGCCAGCAGCACCATCACGATCAGGTTGCCGAGGAAGGCGCGTGATGGACGGCGGCTCATGCGGCCTGCTCATCCAGCAGGCGCTGGAAGGCGCTGCTGAGATGTTCGTGTGCGCCGTCGAGGGCGCGTTCCAGATAGCGTGCGGCAAGGCCTTCGCGTTCGGCCAGGGCCAGTCCGTTTTCGCGGCCAAGCACTGTCAGCACGGTGGCCCAGGCATCGGCGTGCATCGCATCGTCGGCCACCACGGTGACGGCAGCGGCCACCTGGCGCACGGGCATGCCAGTGCGCGGGTCCAGACTGTGGCTGTAGGCCTGGCCATCGGCCTGGTACTGGTGCCAGCGGTCGCCCGAGGTGGCCACGGCCTTGCCGTCCAGCGCCAGCACGCGCGGCGGCGTGTCCGTGCGCGCGTCTTCTTCCGGGGCGGATTCGACCAGCACGCGCCACGGCTGGCCATCGGGTTTGCGGCCGAACCCGGCCAGTTCGCCGCCCACTTCAACCAATGCAGCGCTGATGCCCTGCGCACGCAGCCACGCGCCCACATGGTCGACACCGAAGCCTTTGGCGATCGCAGAAAGATCGAGTTCCAGGCCGCCCGGTTGCAGCAGGGCGTCATCGCGCCACTGCAGCCGCTGCCAGCCGCAGCGTGCGCGGGTGGCCTGCAGGGTGGCGGTATCAGGCACACGCCGCGGGCCGGCCTGCGCGCCAAAGCCCCACAGTGCGACCAGTGGGCCCACGGTTGGATCGAACGCGCCATCGCTGGCGGCCGCGATGGCCTGCGCAGCGGCCAGCACATGGCGGGTTTCGGTGGGCAGCGTGCACCACTGGCCGGCCGCGGCGCGGTTGTAGCGCCCCAGGTCCGAACCGGCGTCCCAGGTACTCATCTGCGCGACCACCTCATCCAGGCGGGCCTGGATGCCGGCGTGCAGCGGGTGCAGGTCGCGCTGGCGTGGCGCCACCAGCGACACACTCCAGGTGGTGCCCATGGTGGTGCCGCCGAGGCGGGCGATGTCGAGCGGGGAATCGGTCATGGCGGGGCATTGCAAGTGCGCTGCCGGTGTGGCCCGGCAGCGCGGTCTGCGTTACTGCGGCAGCACTTCCAGCGTGGCGACGTAGCTCAGGCGACGCTTGGCGGCCTGCTTCACCGAGGTCTTGGTGTCTTCCGTGCCGGTTTCCAGCCAGTACATGCCGGCTTCCGCCCAGGTCACCTTGATCTCGCCCTTGGCATCGCTGGTCAGCTTCAGCTCGTCCTGCGCGTTGCGGTAGCGGGTGGCGCCACGCACGATCTCGAATTCCAGGCCGGCGGTCGGCTTGCCATCCACCAGCACGCGGAAGGTCGCTTCTTCGCCCGCGAACAGATCGTTCGGATGGCCCACCGCCACCAGTTCGATGCCACGGTTGGTCGGCTTCAGTGCGGTGTCGTTCGGCGCGCCGTTGGTGACGAAGGTTTCCACCCGGCCCACCGACTGGCTTACCTCCAGCTTCTTCGCATCCTTGGGCAGCTCGCCGAAGGTGGCCGCGGTGCCGCGCCAGCGCTTGCGTTCGCCGTTCTGTTCGTAGGTGGCGAACAGGCCGTCATTGACCGAGGCGATGCGGTAGGTGCCCTGCTGCTTCAGCTCGAGGTCGAACACGCTGCGGAACTTGCCGGTGGCCGCATTCTGCGGCTGCACGCTGCTGCCGTCCGGTGCGGTGATGACCAGCGATTCCAGGCGCAGTGGCACGTGGTTGAAATAGAACAGGTCGTTGGAGACCGCACCGTCGACGGTGATCCACGGCGCGTTGCCGGCGATGACGGTCTGCGAGGGCAGCAGCCAGGCCTTGTGGGCTAGGGCCGAGAACGGAAGGGCAGCGGCCAGGGCGGCGGCTAGGACGAGCGTGCGCTTCATGCGGAAGACTCCAGGGACGTTGGGTGGGTGGGGTCAGAGCCCTTCCTGCGGAAGGGATCCGACCCCGGGGTCGGATCCCTTTCCAGCGGAAAGGGCTCTGACCCCGGCTCAGGCAGTTACGGCTTGACGGCGAGGGTGACCTGGCCCAGTTCGGTGGCGCCCTGCGCCTTGCCCGTCTGTGCGGCGGTGGCCGGCCAGGTGAAGGGGATCTTCAGCAGTTCGCGGCCGCCGACTTCGCGCACGGCTTCTACCACCAGGGTGTAGTTGCCCGGGGCCAGCTGCTTCAGTGCCGGCTGCTGGTCGGTGAAGGACAGCGCGTGCTTGCCGGCCGGACGGGTGGGGCCGGTCACGCCGTCCACCGGCACCTGCAGGGTGCGGCCGCTCTTGCGCCACCACTGGCGCAGGTCGGGCAGCCACTTGGTGCCATGGCCCTCGCTGTTGCCGGTCTGCTGGTACCAGACCGACAGGTTGGCAGCCACCTTCTGGTCGGCGCCTTCCAGCCATACGGCCACATACGGGCGGTGGTACTCGGCGACGTTGAGCTTGGGCACTTCGACGTTGATGTCGAGGGTGGCGGCGTAGGCCGGCGAGGTGGCCAGCAGCCCGCTGAGGGCGATGGTGAGGGTGACGCGCATGGGGCGGCTCCGAGGGGAACGGTGAGAGGTCAGTGGATCAGCAGCAGGGCGATCAGCAGCGGGATCATCAGGCCCAGGCCGACCAGCGGCCAGGTCATGCGCCGCTGCCGCGCATGCAGGTGCAGCAGGAACAGGCCGGTGATGCAGAACACCAGGCAGGCCACCGCGAACAGGTCCAGGAACCAGCCCCACGCCGGGCCGGCGTTGCGGCCTTTGTGCAGATCGTTGAGGTAGGACACCACGCCGCGGGAGGTCGATTCGTATTCCACCGCACCGCTTTCGCGGTCGATGCTCAGCCAGGCATCGCCACCGGGGCGCGGCAGCGACAGGTAGATTTCCTCCGGCGACCATTCGGCCGGGCGGCCACCGATGCCGATGTCCAGCTGCGCATCCAGCCATTGCCGCACGGGCAGCGGAATCGGCGCGTTGCCCTCTTCGCGGTCGCCCAGCGTGCCGAGCAGCGTGGCCGGCAGTTCCAGCTGCTGGTTCTGCACCTGTGGCTTGGCTTCGATCTTCGCCGCGTGGTTCAGGGTCAGGCCGGTGGCAGCGAACAGCAGCATGCCGATCAGGCACATCGCCGAGCTGATCCAGTGCCACTGGTGCAGCGTACGCAGCCAGAAGCCACGGCTTTGTTGCTGCTGCACGGCGGACGAGGCAGGACGGCTCACGGTGTGTTTCGGGAAGGGTGAAGACTGGCCATTACAGCATTAATGAGAATGGCTCGCAATTAGATGTCGTTGTGTATCCCGTGCGGGTGACGGGGTGGATCCACGCCGTGCCTGGATGGCGTGGATGGGGCGGATCATGGCAATGCCGGCCAGCGGCCGGCACTACCGTAGGGTGCGGGTAGATCCACGCCGTGCGTGGATGGGGTGGAAGGGCCAGATCAGGGCAATGCCGGCCAGCGGCCGGCACTACCGGAGGGTGCGGGTAGATCCACGCCGTGCGTGGATGGGGTGGAGGGGCCAGATCAGGGCAATGCCGGCCAGCGGCCGGCCCTACCGGAGAGTGCGGGTAGATCCACGCCGTGCGTGGATGGGGTGGATGGGGTGGATCAGGCAATGCCGGCCAGCGGCCGGCACTACCGGTTGCCACGATCAGAAGCGGATGTTCAGGCTGACCCAGACGCTGCGTGCCTTGTCCTTGTTGTTGTAGTCATCCTCGAACAGCACTTCGTTGGTGTCATCGGTGTAGATGCCATCGCCATCCAGATCGGTGAAGTAGGTCTGGTAGGTGGTGAAGTCGCGGTCCAGCAGGTTGTTGATGCGGGCATTGACCGTCAGCCATTCGGTGGCCTCGAACGAGGCGCCCAGGTGCAGCACGGTGTAATCCTTGTAGTAGCGTTCCTCGCCGGTCACGGTGCTGATGCCGCCGTAGCGCTTGGAACGTGCTTCGGCGGTGAGGAACACGTTGAAGCGTTCGCTGGCGCGCCAGTCGAAAGTGGCGTTGGCCATGTGCCGCGCGCTGTTGCCCAGCGGGCGGCCCTTCTCGGCGCCGCTCTTCTGCTCGCTGTCGGTGAAGGTGTAGTTCGCGCGCAGGCTGAACTGGTCGCTGATGTTCCAGCGGCCGGCCACTTCGGCGCCCTGGATCACCACCTCGTCGATATTGACCGTGCGCGTGCTGCTGGCATACCCCAGGTCGGCATACTCACCGGTGGAACTGCACGACAGCGTCAGTGCCGCGCCGCAGGGCTGCGAAGCGATCTTGTCATCGAAGCGGTTGTGGAAGGCGGTGGCGTTGAAGCTGTGCCCGGCCGGGTGCTGCCAGTACACCGCCAGTTCGGTGCTGGTGCTGGTTTCCGGCTTCAGGTCGGGGTTGCCGAACATGGGCGAGGTGCCCTGGCCACCGAAGCCGGTGACGCCGTCGTACAGCTGGGTGGTCTTGGGCGTCTTGAAGCCGGTGCTGATGCCACCCTTCACCGTCCAGGCGTCATTGACGGTGTAGACGCCGTACAGGCGCGGGCTGAGCTGGTCGCCAAACACTTCGTGATCGTCGTAGCGCAGGCCGTAGGTGATGGCCAGCGGTGCCAGCACGGTCCAGGTGTCCTCGGCGAACAGCGAGTACATGTTGTGGTCCTGGGTCAGCCCCGGGGTGCCACGCTCGGTACCGAACACGCCGTCGGTCAGCTCGCCGCGGATGACCTGCGCGCCGACCACGGCTACGTGCTGGCCGGCGGCCTGGAAGGGAATGTCGAGCTTCGCATCCAGCGTGTACTGCGCGCTTTCCAGCGTGCGCGCCGGGCGCGGCAGGAAGGTCGACGCGGCCAGGGCGCGGCGATCGGCCAGCGCCATGCCGGCATACGGGCCGGTGGCATCGATCATCTGCAGCAGGTGTTCGCGTTCGGCCACGGTGAAGGGCATGGTGCGGCCCTCGTTGTTGGTGGCGACGTGCGACAGCGAGACCAGGCTGTTGCCGAAGCCCCAGCGGCCTTCGTGGGTGATGGCCCACGCATCGCGGGTGAATTCCTGGCTGGGGCTGTAGCCCACGCGCGGATCGGCACGGCGCGACCAGGTACCGCCGTTGCTGCGGCAGGCGTTGGCATTGGCGCCACTGGCGCCACGGCAGAAGTTGCTGCTGCGCCAGATGCTGCTGATGCTGTCCACGGTGCCGACCGGGTATTCCTCTTCACCGGCATCGTTGATCTTGATCGCGTTGTCGTACTCCTGGCGCGAGGTGTCGTAATCCAGGGTCAGGCGCTGCGCATCGCTGATGTTCCAGTCCAGGCTGATGCCGCCGGCCTTGTTGGTGTTGTCCACGGTCTTGCCGCCGCCGCCGAAGCCCAGCGAACGGTCGTGCGCCACCCCGCTGGGGTCGAGCACGGGGCTGTACACCGGGTTGGACGCATCGCGGTCGTACCAGCTTGCGCGCGCGGAAAGATTGAGCACATTGGGCACCAGCGGCCCGGTGACATACACATCGGCGGTGCGGTCGTCACCGAACTGGTCATCGGTTTCAAAGGTGCCACCCAGCGTGGCCGATCCGCTCCAGCGGTCCAGCGAGCGCTTGGTGATGATGTTGATGACGCCGCCCATGGCGTCGGCGCCGTACAGGGTGGAGGCCGGGCCGCGGATGACCTCGATGCGTTCGATCGCATCCAGCGGTGGGATGTGGTTGAACTGGTTGCCGCCGAAGTTGTTCGGGTAGATGTCGCCGTGGTTGTTCTGGCGGCGGCCATTGACCAGGATCAGGGTGTAGTCCGAACCCATGCCGCGCATGGAGATGGTGCCCTGGCCGGTCTTGTCGCGGGTTTCGCCGACGTCCACGCCTTCCAGGTCGCGCACCGCATCGAGCAGCGTCATGTAAGGACGCGTGGTCAGTTCTTCCTGGGTGATGACCGAAATGCTGGCCGGGGCATCGGTGATCTTCTGTTCAAAGCCCGATGCGGTGACCACCACCGTATCCAGGGTCTGCGGCGCGGAGGCGCTGTTGGCGAAGGCGGGGCTGGCGAATGCAGCCAGCACGGCGCTGGTCAGCAGGTGGCGGGACAGGGGCGAACGGACACGATGGCGCTGGGCCATGGCAGTAACCTCGACGGATGCAGAAGGGCGCGATGCCGGCGCGGAATGCGCGGCATGCACAGGGAGCCCGGTCAGGGGCGGCAGGGATGTAGACGGGGGTGAAGCAGGCAGCGGCGCGCGGGCGCGACCGCGCGGGCGGTCACGAAGCGCCGGAGATCAGGCCAGCGGGGGCGCCTGGCCGCGTTGCTGGCGACGCCCGGGCGCGTCGGCCCAGGGCGTGTCCGGTGCGGCCAAGGGCCAGTGCGGACGGACCCCGGCGCGGGCCGGGGCGAGGGGAACCAGATCCAGTTCGCTGCGCAGCCACTGGCTGGCCAGCAGCAGGGGCGGCGAGGGTGCTTTTTCGGCGGCCTTGGTCGGCGTGCAGGCACAGCGGCGCAGCTTGGCCGGGGCCTCTTCTTCCACCGGCACTTCACCGCCCCGGCCCTCGAAGGGCGGCTGCCAGGCCTGTGTGGCGGCGTCAGCGTGCCCATGCGGCAGCAGCGGCAGGGTGCCGAGCAGCAACGCCAGCATCGCCACCCACGCCAACAGGCTGGCCAGTGCAGGGCGATGACCGCGCATGGCGGTACCGAACTGCACGAGGCGAAGCGGGCGAGGGCGGAACGGGCGACGCAAAGCGGGCTACCCCTGGGCTACGCCGGACCATCCGGCGTCAACGGGGCGTGATTGTAATGAGAGCTGTTAGCAGTTGCAAATGAGAACGATTGTCAAAACTGCGTCGTGGCTCGACGCCGCGCTCAGACTTCGCTCCAGCGCCGCAGCAGGTTGTGGTACACGCCGGTCAGCTGCAGCACCGCGCCTGCATCGCCACCAGTCTGCCGCAGGCGTTCGATGGAGGTGTCCATCTCCCACAGCAGGCGCCGCTGCGTATCGTCGCGGATCATGCTCTGCACCCAGAAGAAGGAGGCTACGCGCGCACCGCGGGTGACCGGGTTGACCTGGTGCAGGCTGCTGGACGGGTACACGATGAGGTCGCCGGCCGGCAGCTTCACTTCGTGCTCGCCGTAGGTATCGCTGATCACCAGTTCGCCACCGTCGTACTCCTCCGGCGCGGACAGGAACAGGGTGCAGGAGATGTCCGAACGCAGCTGTTCGCCATGGCCCAGGTTCATCACCGCGCCATCGACGTGGAAGCCGTAGGTGCCGCCACCGATGTAGCGGTTGAAGCGGGGTGGCAGAATCTTCAGTGGCAGTGCGGCAGCGAAGAACAACGGGCTGCGACCCAGTGCGGCGAGCACGCGCTGCCCGAGTTCGGCCTTCAGCGGCGAGGCATCAGGCAGTTGTTCGTTGTGCTTGACCTGTGCGCCCTGCGCGCCGACGGTCTCGCGGCCATCGGCCCAGTCGGCCGCGTCCAGGCGCTGGCGGACCAGGGCGATCTCTTCAGGCGCCAGCACGTTGGGAATGTGCAGCAGCATGGGCGTTCCTCGGTGATGCGCGGGGGAGACGGGCTCCCCCGCGCCTTGCCATCAGAAGCGGATGTCCGCGCTGAGCAGGAAGGTGCGCGGTGCACCCGGGGTGTAACGGTAGCCGCTCTTGTTGATGCTGGCCACGTACTGCTTGTCGAACAGGTTGTAGCCGTTCAAGCGCAGCGACACGTGATCGTTCACCGCCCACGAGACCATGGCGTCGTACACCGTGTAGGACTTGGTGAATGCCGGCGTGCCGACGGCGCCATCGGTGCCGCGGTGCATGCCGGCGGCATAGCGCACGCCGCCGCCCACGGTGATGCCATGCGGCAGCGCGTAGCTGGTCCAGCCGGTGAACGTATCGTCCGGGGTATAGACCAGGTTGTTGGTGCCATCGGCGGCCACCTTGGCACCATCCTTCACATCGGTGTTCAAGTGGCTGTAGCCAGCGCTGATCGACCAGTTCTCGGTCACGCGGCCCACGGCGGACAGCTCAACACCCTTCACCCGCTTGCTGCCGGTCTGGGTGGGGTTGCCGGCATCGTCCAGCACGGTGGTGTTGATTTCGTTTTCCACATCGGTCTGGAACAGCGCCAGGTTCACCGCCAGCGCATCCTCCATGAAGGCCCACTTGCTGCCCACCTCGAAGGTCTTGGCTTTCTGCGGGTCCAGCTTGGGGTTGTCGGCGCTGCTGGCCGAGCTGCTCAGCTGGAAGTTGGCACCGCCCGGCGGCTGCTGGGAAAGCGCGTAGTTGGTGTACACGCTGACCGTGTCACCCACCTTGTACAGCGCGCCCAGCTTCCAGTTCAGCAGGGTATCGGACGCGTCCAGCGTCGGGTTGCGCAGCACGGTGCCGGTGGGGTTGCTGCCACACACCGGGCCGCCACGGCCGCCACACACCGAGGCGCTGGCGTACTCGGTCTTGTAATGGTCGGCACGCACGCCTGCGGTCAGCAGGAAGCTCTCGCCGAAGGAGAGGGTGTCGAACAGGTAGATCGCCGAGGTGGTGGTCTTGCCGTGCGCATCGGCGCCGTTGTGCGCCCAGTTCAGGCCAGTGACATTCCAGTCCGGGTTGTACAGGTTGGCGGCCGGCCAGCTGGTGCCACCGGTCGCGGCCTGGCCGTAGCTGTCCAGTTCTTCGCGGGTGAATTCCAGGCCGGCGCTCAGGGCATGGCCCACCGCGCCGGTGGTGAAGTCCGCGCGCAGGTTCACCTGGTCGGTGAGGATCGTGTTGCGCTGGTCCTTGAAGGTCGGCAGGCTGCGCGCAATCGTGTAGGTCGCAAGGTCGGCCGGGTTGGTATAGGTGATGTTGCCGGTCGGACGTCCGTTCGCACCACGCACACCGGTACCCATGAAGGCGGTGAGCAGATAGTCCTGCTCGGTGCGGCCCCAGCGCGCGGTGTTGGTCAGGCGCACGCTGTCGTTGAAGTCGTGCTCGAACCGGAACGTGGCCATCTGCGCGGTCACGTCATCGTGGTCGGCACGGGTGCCGTAGAAGTTCTCCGGATCGACCGGGTGTCCGGCCAGCGCCTCCAGGGTCGGCTGCGGGGTCCAGCCCGGCAGGCCCAGGGTCGGCACGCCGCCGTCGGGCACGTTGTCCTGCTTCACATACAGCAGGTTGAGGTAGTAGCGGGTGGCGGTACCCAGGCCGAACGCGAGCGACGGCGCGATGCCCCAGCGCTTGTTCTGCACGTGGTCGCGGCCGGGCTGGTCGCTGTCCTGCCACATGCCGTTGATGCGCAGCGCGCTGGTGGCACCCAGCGACTGGTTCCAGTCGGCGGTGGTACGGCGTTGCTGGTCGCTGCCGAGCGAAACGCTGGCCGAGGTCGCGTCCTGCAGGTTGGCCTGCTTGCTGACCAGGTTGATGGCACCGGTCGGTGCCGAGCGGCCGTTGTCGGTACCGGCCGGGCCCTTGGTCACTTCCACCTGTTCGATGTTGAACACATCGCGCGAGATCGAGCCCAGGTCGCGCACACCGTCCACGTACAGGCTGTTGGAGGTGTCGAAGCCGCGCATGAACAGCGCGTCGCCGGTGGTGGTGTTGCCGTTCTCACCGGCATAGAAGGTGCCCACGCCGGGGCTGTTGCGCAGTGCCTCGGTGAGGGTGGTGGCGCCCTGCTGGTTGAACAGATCGCTGGTGATGACCTGGATGGTCTGCGGGGTGTCCTGCAGGCGCTGGGTGAACTTCGGCGAGGCCACCTTGTCGGCCTTGTAGCCGCGCGTGGCATGCACGTCGATCTTGTCGAGGGTGCGGGCGTTGTCGGTGGCGTCTGCCATGGCGACGGCGGGCAGCGCGGCCAGGCCGAGGCCGGCGGCCAGGCTGGCGGTGGCCAGGGGCAGGGAACGAAGCGGAGAGGCGTGCTTGCGGCTCTTGATCGAGGTCATGGGATGGGCTTTGCCAGGGGCAGGAAGGCCCCGTCGACGCGGCGGTCGGCAGGGCGGTTGGCGCGGGGGAATCCGGTACGAAAACGCGGGGGCTGCGCCGGTGCCGGCGCAGCGGCTCAGCTCAGCAGGGCTGGAGGTGCATGCGAGGGCGGCTGAAGACGGACCGCCAGGCGTACCGCTGCTGCGGCGCGCACAGGCAGGCGCAGGGTCTGTGGGCCCGACAGCGGGACGAGAAGGCACAGGCGGTTCAGCAGCGGCGGGCTGTCGTGGTGGCTGCCTTCCGGGCCGGATTCGATGCGCGGGGCCAAGGGCTCGGGTGGTGGCGATTCGCCGGCACGCCCACTGGCGTGTTCATCCAGCGCCGCTGCAGACGGGGACAGGGTTGCGTCCCCGGATACACGGCGGCCTTCCTGCAGCGCCGACCAACCCAGCCACAGTGCCAGCAGCGCGGCCACGAGCAGCGGCCACCCCTGACGGGCGAGCAGGCACAACGCGGCGATGGGTGCAGGCGAAGCCACGGTGCGGTCCGTTACAAACCGTTACGAATCAGGCGCGCAGGATAACACCAACGATAATGATTCGCATCTGCGAGTTTGGCAGTGGCGGCTGAGCGGTAAGCAGGGGTGCTGGGAGGGCGCTCAGAGGGCGCGGGTGGCCAATCTGTAGTAGATCCACCCTATCGGTGGATAACGGTCGGTGTGGGCGGGGGCAGGCGCTCGGGCCTGCCCACGCTCGGGTCACTCGCGGTCGTCGCGGGTCCAGATGGCGTCGTGTTCGCGCTTCACCGGGAACTTGGGCGCGGCGGTGTAGGCCGGGGCACACAGGGCGCGGCCATCACGCACATCAAAGCGCGCGCCGTGCAGCACGCACTCGATGCTGCCTTCGGCGGTGTTGAACTCGCCCGAGGACAGCTCGAATTCCTCGTGCGTGCACTGGTCTTCCAGCGCATACAGCTCGCCATCGAGGTTGAACACCACGATGGGCGTGCCGGTCACTTCATCGAACACGCTCTTCATTTCACCCGGCAGCAGCTCGGCGCCGGCGCAGACGAAGGTCCAGGCCTCGCTCATGCCGATGCCCCGGCCAGCGGCTTTTCCAGGATTTCAAAGCGCAGGTCGTCGCGCTTGGGGATGCCGAAGCGCTCGTCGCCATAAGGGAACGGCTTCTTGATGCCGGTGCGCTGGTAGCCGCGGCGCTCGTAGAAGGCGATCAGTTCGTCGCGCACGTCGATCACCGTCATCTGCATGACCGGCACGTTCCACTCGCGCGCGGCATGGGCTTCGGCCGCCTCCATCAGCTGCTTGCCGACGCCACCGCCCTGCTGGGCCGGGTCGACCGAGAACATGCCGAAGTAGCCCTTGCCATCGACATCGGCAACGTGGGCGCAGGCGACGATGCGGCCCTCGCGCTCAGCCAGCAGGATGGTCGAGCGCGGGCGATCCAGGTCGCCCTGGATGCCCTCGGCATCGATGCGCGCGCCGTCCAGCAGGTCGGCCTCGGTGGTCCAGCCGGCACGGCTGGCGTCGCCGCGGTAGGCCGAGGTGACCAGGGTGATCAGGGCGGGGATGTCGGCCGACGTGGCGGCACGGAAAGTCAGGGTGCTCATGCCGCCATTCTAGGTGGGGCAGGGGCGCCCGCAAAATGGTGCGGGATAATGGGACGGGGTCGGATCCCTTTCGCAGCGCGAAAGGGCTCTGGCCCCATCCCTGCGAAAACGGCGGCACTATGGGAACGTGGATCCAGGGAGGATCTTGAGGGCATGACCATGCGATTCGACGCTGTTGTCTCTGTTCGCTTCCTGTCGAGCGCCGAGGGTGGGAGGCAGGGTGACATCGTGGGGCAGGTATACGCCTGCCCGCTGTTCGTGGCGGGCCGTGCACTTGATTGCCGCCTGCTGCTGCGGGAAGGACGCGCCGTGCTTGGGGAGAGCTACGAACTTCCCGTTGCGTTTCTATCCCCGGAGGAGGCGCTTGCCGTGGCGAACGTGGGCGCGGATGTCTCGCTGTGGGAGGGAAAGACGATTGCGCGCGGCCGGGTTCTGCACGTGATGGGGTCAGAGCCCTTTCGCGGTGCGAAAGGGATCTGACCCCAGCTGGATTCAGGCCAGTGCCGCCATCGCTTCGGCCTCGGATTTCAGGCCGTTGAGGAAGAACCTGCGCAGCATGGCGTCGGGCATTGCCCGCAGGGCCAGGTTGCGCAGGTGGAACGACCAGGCCTTGGCCGGCACGAAGGCCGGGGCCAGGCGGCGGCTGCGCTGCTGCAGGCGCAGGACCGTCGGCCGCAGGCGCTGGTCATGCCGTTCCAGTGCGGCGGCAATGGCTTCGGCCTGCGGCAGGTCCGCCCCCCGTTGCAGTTCCTGCGCGAGCACGCTGGCCGAGGCCAGGGCCATGCCGGCGCCCTGGCCGGAGATCAGCGACAGGCTGTGCGCGGCATCGCCCATCAGCAGCACGCGCCCGGTGTGCCAGCGCGGCAGGGTGACCAGGGCGAGATCGTCGATGACCACCGGGCTGTCGCTGGCCGCGTGCTGCAGGCCGTAGCTCACGAAGCGGTTGCTGCGTGCGGTGACCTGCTGCAGCAACGGCACGCGCGCCGGGCTGGCTACTTCACCGCAGTCCTCGCTGCGCCACACATGCAGCGCGGCCAGCCGGCCGTGCCCGAGTGCGTAGTACTCGCTCTGCAGCGCCGGTTCGGGGTAGGAGACGAACTGCTCGGCCAGCTGCTGCGGGTCGTCGATCTCATACGACGAATAGCGGTAGCCCAGTGGCTGCAACGCCTGGGCATCGGCGGCGAACAGCTGCTGGCGCAGCCACGAATGCACGCCATCGGCGGCCAGCAGCAGATCGGCATGCAGCACGCTGCCGTCGTCGAGGGTGGCCTGCACGGCATGCGCGTCCTGGGCGACGGCGGTGATGCGCTGGCCGAAGCGCACCTCGACCGTGTCGGCTACGCGCTGGTACAGGGTGCGCACCAGATCGCCGCGGCGCAGGGTGATCCACTGCATGTCGCGCAGCAGGGTGCGGTAATCCATGCGCAGGATCTCGCGGTCGTTGCGGTCGCGGTACACGTGCAGGCCCATGTCGGGGAAGGCGACGGCCTGCAGTGCATCGACCAGGTCCATCTGCCGCGCCGTGGCCAGGCCGGGGCCGGACAGCCCCAGCATGTGGCCGCCATCGCGCAGGCCGGGTGCCTGTTCGATCACCGTGCAGCGCCAGCCGATGCGCTGCAGCCACCAGGCGGCGGCCAGGCCGGCGATACCGGCGCCGCTGATCAGCGCGTGTGGGGTGTGTGTGGCCATGCTCAGAACTCCAGGCCGAGGGTCATGCCGACGGTGCGGCCCAGCGCCGGCTGCGCGTAATAGCCCAGCGGGCCGCCGTTGAAGGCGTAGGTGCGGTAGGGGCGGTCGCCAAGGTTGTGCGCGTACACGGCCACTTCCCAGCCGGCGCGCGGCTGCCAGGCCAGGCTGGCATCGACCACGCTGTAGGCCGACTGGTGCAGCAGGTTGGCGGTATCGAAGTAATGGCTGCCCATGTGGCGCACGGCCAGGCGCGGGCGCCACTGGCCGATGCTGCTGTCCAGCGTGCCTTCCAGCGCGAGGTCACCGCTGAACGACGGTGCGAACGGCACGTCGTTGCCCTGGCAGTCACCGCAGCCGATCGGGTCGGCGTAGCGGCGGAAGGTGGCGTCGTTGAACTGCAGCGCCGCGCTCAGCCGCCACTGCGGCACGAACTGCCACTGCACATCCGCATCCAGGCCACGCGAGCGGGTGTCGCCGACGTTGGCCAGGTGGCCGTAGCCGACCTCGTTGGTGCTGTACAGCTGCGCATCGCGCAGCTCGATCTGGTACAGCGCCACGCTGCCGCTGACCGTGCCGGCCTGCACGCGCGCGCCCAGCTCCAGGCTGGTGGAGCGCTCACGGCCATAGGCTTCCGCGTCGGCCAGGCTGGTGGGCGCCAGGTTGAAGCCGCCGGGCTTGTAGCCCTGCGACACCCGCGCGTACAGGCGCCAGGCATCGCTGGCCTGGAAGCCGAGGGCCACGCGGCCGAGCACGTGGTCACCCTCGGTGCGTGCGCTGCCGGCAAACGGCAGCGGCTGCAGCGCGCTGAAGTCGAGGGCATAGCCGTTGAACTGCGTGCGCGCACGGTCGCGCGAGGCGCGCAGGCCGCCGGACAGGTCCCAGCGCGGCGTCATGTGCCAGGTCACATCGGCGTAGGCGGCCTGGCCAACGCTGTGGTTGTCCGAATGCGATTGCACTGCATCGACGCCGTACATCGGCAGGAAATTGCGGTAGTCGCGCGCCTGCGTGCTGTCTTGCCGGTACAGCCCGAACACGCCGTCCCACGCGCGGTCGGTGCCCTGCGAGGCCAGGCGCAGTTCCTGCGTGTTCTGCCGCCACTGCTCGGGCTGCACCGAGAAATACGGGCCGGAGGCGAACGAGCGCTCGATGTCGATGGTCTGCCAGCCGCCGGTCGCGCTCAGCTGCCACTGGCCGATGTCCATGCGCACGCCCAGCGAACTGCTGTTGCCGCAACGGCGCTGGTGGAAGCCGGCGTACTCGGCAGGCGTGCCCGGCGACAGGAAGATGTCACGCGCGCCCGGATCATCGAACGGCACGTAGGCATCCTGGCTGCTGGTGCTGCAGTCGCGCGCGAAGGTCGCGTCGGCCGACCACGCCGCACCGCCCGGGGCCAGCCGCAGGCGCAGCTTGCCGGCGTCGGTTTTGGTGCCGCCCTGGTGATCCTGGCCGGTCACCGGGTTGTGCAGGTTGCCCGGCGCATCGTTGTGCAGTAGCGCGATGTCGGCCTGCAGCAGATCGGCCTTCAACGGCGCATTGGCATCGACCTGCAGCAGCTCGCCACCACGGCTGGAGACGCCCGCGCGCAGGCGCAGGTGCGCGGTGTCATCGGCGGGCGCGCTGATGACGTTGATGATGCCCCCCTGCGCGCTCTTGCCGTACAGCGTGCCCTGCGGGCCCTTCAGCAGCTCCACGCGCTCGGCGCCGAGCAGGGCCTGGCTGGCGAACACCGGCAGCTGCGGAATGCCATCGACGTAGACGGTGAGGGCCGGGTTGTAGAAGTCCTGCGCCGAGGTGATGCCGCGCACGCTGAAGATCGGGAACAGCAGCGAGCCGCTGGAGGAGGCCTGCACACCGGGCAGCAGGCGGGCCAGATCCAATGTGTCGTGCACCTGCGCGGCCTGCAGCTGGCTGCGCTCGACCACATGGACGCTGCCATCGACGCTGGCCAATGACTGTTCGCGCTTGCTGGCGCTGACTACGACACTGGGCAGGTCGGTGGCTGGTGCATCCAGGGTCGTGGACTCGGCGAGGGCGGTGCTGGACAGCGCCAGGCCGAGGGCCAGGGCAAGCGGCGCGCGGACGGCATGGATTGTGGGCATTGGGGGAAGTCTCTAGGATGCAAATGGGAACTATTCCCAAATAAGCGTCCTCCTGCTGTCGTTCGCGCGCCCCGATGCGCGGTTTCCGGAACAAATCACCATGTCCCTCGATCACGATCCCGCGCTTCCTGCCGTGCACGCCCATCCGCTGTCCCCGGTGGTGCAGTTGCCGGAGGACTGGTCGCGGCTGCTGCAGGTGCATGACGATCTGGGCGACATCACCTTGGCCTGCTGGCAGGGGCGGCCGCAGCGTGACCTGGAAGTGACCGCGCAGGGGCCGGTGATGTTCTGCATCGGCATCTTCCTGGAAGGTCAGGCGTGGATGGCGCTCGATGGCGGCCCGCCACTGCAGGCTGGGCCCGGTACCGCCGTGGTGCAGACCGCGCAGCGACCGGTGTCCGGCAGCTTCGGCATGCGCGGTGGCAATGCCATCCGCCTGGTCGATATCCGTTTCACCCTGGAAGGCCTGGAGCGTGCCGGCGGGCGACCGTTGCTGGCCCTGCAGGGCGGTTTCCTGCAGGACTGCAGCGTGCCGGGCTCGGACAGCCTGATGGGCGGTTTCCCGGCGCCGCCGGAGCTGCTGCGGGTGGCCACCGATGTGCTGGGCTGCCGCTTCGAGGACGACGTGGTGCGCACGCTGTACCTGCGCGCGAAGGCGCTGGAGGCGTTGGCCATCGTGCTGGGCCAACTGCAGGCCGCGGGCCAGGGGCCTGCACGTGTTGCCGCGCGCGAGCGGCAGCGGGTGCTGCAGGCGCGCGCGCTGCTGGATGCACGCTTCGGCGAGGAGTGGCCGCTGGAGCGGCTGGCGCGCGAGGTCGGGCTGGGCGAGAAGCGCCTGCAGGCCGGTTTCCGCGCGCTGGTGGGAACGTCGGTGCATGGCCACCTGCGCGAAGTGCGGCTGCAGGCTGCGGGCAGGATGCTTCACGGCGGACGCAGCGTTACCGACACCGCACTGGCGGTGGGGTTCTCCAGCCTGAGTCATTTCAGCAAGGCGTTCCGCACGCAGATGGGCTGTACCCCGCGCGCATGGCAGCGCGGGGAAGGCGCGGGGCCGGAGCCGGGGTCAGATCCCTTTCGCAATGCGAAAGGGCTCTGACCCCATCTACCTACCCCGCGTCAGGCAGTAGCCCGACTGTCGCGCGCGCGGCGCTCGCAGATGCTGGGGTCAGAGCCCTTTGCGCAGCAAAGGGCTCTGACCCCTTCGCTTCCGGAAACGCCAATGCCTCGCCCGCGTCGTATCGATGCACCCGGCTACCCACAGCACGTCATCCAACGTGGCAACAACCGTCAGGCAGTCTTCTTCAGCAGCACTGATCCTGCGCTGTATCTGGGTCTGCTTCGCGATCGTGCGATCGACCATCACTGCCGCATCCACGCCTATGTGCTGATGGGCAACCACGTCCACCTGCTGGTGACACCGGATGCGCCCGGTGGCTTGTCAGGAATGATGCAGGCGGTGAACCGTGCCTACGTTCGACGTGTGAACGAACGGCAGCAGCGCACGGGAACCCTGTGGGAAGGGCGCTTCCATTCCACGTTGGTGGATACGGATCGCTATCTGCTGGCCTGCCAGCGCTACATCGAGCTCAACCCGGTACGGGCGGGAATGGTGGCGCATGCCGGGGACTATCGCTGGTCAAGCTACCGCGCGAATGCGCAGGGCAGGGCGAATGCATTGCTCGTGCCGCATTCGGCGTTCGAGCTGATTGCCACCGATGCGGATGAACGGCGCAGGCGCTATGCGGAGTTCATCGAGCAGGGTATTCCTGCGCAGGATCTCGCATCGATACGGAAGGCCGTGCAGTCGCAGCGGCGGTTCGCGGGGACGCTGTTGGGGTCAGAGCCCTTTCGCGGTGCGAAAGGGATCTGACCCCGGTCTGAGGCTCTACTGGGGTCAGAGCCCCTCGCTGCGCGAAGGGATCTGACCCCGACTTGCCCCGCTGCGTGGCCTCAGCCCAGCAGCTTGCGCACCTTGGTCAGTGCGGTCATGAAGCGTTCGATCTCGGCGTGCGTGTTGTAGAACGCCAGCGAGGCACGGCAGGTGGCGGCGACGCCGTAGTACTGCAGCAGCGGGTGCGCGCAGTGCTGGCCCGAACGCACGGCCACGCCTTCCAGGTCGAGCAGGGTGGCCAGGTCGTGGGCGTGCGCGCCGTCGATCAGGAAGGACACCACGGCGGCCTTCTCAGGCGCTTCGCCGAGGATGCGCAGGCCATCGACCTTGCGCAGTTCTTCAGTGAAGTGCGCCAGCAGTTCGGCCTCGCGCGCTTCCACGTGCTCCAGGCCCAGGCCCTGCAGGTAATCCACGGCCACGCCCAGGCCGATGAAGCCGGCGATGTTCGGGGTGCCGGCTTCGAACTTGTGCGGGGCGTCGTTGAACACAGTGCCGTCGAAGCTGACTTCCTTGATCATCTCGCCACCGCCGAGGAACGGCGGCATCGCGTCGAGATGCTCGCGACGTGCCCACAGCACACCGGTGCCGGTCGGACCGCACATCTTGTGGCCGGTGATGGCGTAGAAGTCGCAGCCGATCGAAGCCACGTCGACCTTGCGGTGCGGCACGGCCTGCGAACCATCGACGACGGTGACGATGCCGCGCTTGCGCGCTTCACGGCAGATCTCGCGCACGGGGTTGACCGTGCCCAGCACGTTGGAGACGTGGGCCACGGCCAGCAGCTTGACCTCGGGAGTCATCGCCTTGCGCAGCGCGTCAAGGTCCAGCGCGCCATCGGGGGTGATCTCGGCAACGCGGATGGTCGCGCCGGTGCGCTGGGCAACCAGCTGCCACGGCACGATGTTGGCATGGTGCTCCATGCGCGAGACCAGGATGACATCACCGGCCTTCAGCCGCGGCAGCGCCCACGAGTACGCCACCAGATTGATGGCGAAGGTGGTGCCGCTGCACAGCACCAGCTCGTTGCTGCGCACGTTGAGGAAGCGCGCAAGCTTGTTGCGCGCGCCCTCGTAGGCGTCGGTGGCCTCGGTGCCCAGCGCGTGCACGGCACGGCTGACGTTGGCGTTGTAGCGGCGGTAGAACTCGTCCACCGCGCCGATCACCTGCACCGGCTTCTGGCCGGTGTTGGCGTTGTCGAAATACACCAGCGGCTTGCCGTGCACTTCGCGCATCAGCAGCGGGAAGTCGAGGCGGACGCGGTCCCAGTCCGGCGTGCCGGCAGGGGTTTCGATCGGGCGCGGCGTGGACAGGTTCATGCCACACCTGCCTCGGCCAGGGCCTTGTCCAGGCGGCGCGCCAGCTGCTCGCGCAGGGCGTCGGGCAGCACCTTCAGCGGCTCGTGGCAGAACGCGGCGCTCAGCAGTGCCTGTGCCTGCGGCTGCGGCAGGCCGCGCGAACGCAGGTAGAACAGCGCGTTGGCATCGAGCTGGCCGACGGTGGCGCCGTGGGCGGCCTTCACTTCGTCGGCGTCGATCACCAGCACCGGCTGGGTGTCGATTTCGGCGTCGGCCGACAGCAGCAGGTTCTTGTTGGACAGGTTCGCGTCGGTGCCGTCGGCGCCTTCGCGGATCTGGATGCCACCATGGAACACCACGCGGCTGCGGTTGGCCGCCACGCCGCGCCACAGCAGCTCGCTGCTGGTATCGCGCGCGATGTGGTCGATGCCCAGGCGGGTATCGACGTGGCGGCGGCCATTGCCGAGCAGCACGCCGTTGGCGGTCAGCTGGGCGTTGTCACCTTCCAGGCGCACGTTCAGTTCGTGGCGGCTGAGTGCGGCACCGAGTTCCAGGTCGACGCGGTGGTACTGGGCATCGCGTGCCAGCACCGCATCGGTACGCAGGAAGCTGGTCTGGCGTGCGCTGCCGGCCTGCACGCGGGCGTGCTTGAGCACGGCATCGCGGGCGACGTGGGCATGCAGCACGGTGTTGTCCAGGTGCGCCGAGTCGCCCACGCTGAAGCGGTGCTCGACCACGCCCAGGCTGGCGCCGGCACGCAGTTCGATCAGGTGGCGGTGGTGCCAGGCCAGGTCGGTCTCGCCGGCGACGCTGGCGAACACCAGCTGCAGCGGCGCCTCGACCTGCACGCCTTCGTCCACGCGCAGCACCACGCCTTCATCGGCCAGCGCGGCATTCAGGCGGGCGAACACTTCGTCGCTGCGCTCGTAGCGGCGGCCGAGGAAACGCGCGGCATCCTCACCGGCGGCCAGCGCCGAGGACAGCGGTTCCAGCTGCACGCCGGCCGGCAGGCCGTGGGTGTCGCTCAGTGCGTCGCTGAGGCGGCCGTTGACGAACACCAGGCGCGGCGCCGGGATGTCGTCCAGCACGCCCGCATCCAGCACCGGCGGCGACAGCGGTGCAGCGGCGAAGGCACGACGCTCCAGCTGACGCAGCGAGGTGTACTTCCAGGCTTCGCTGCGGGCGGCCGGCAGGCCATCGCGCAGCACCGTGTCGAGCACTTCGCGGCGCGCATCGCTGCCGCAGAAGGCCTGGGCCATCGAGTCGAGCAGGGCGCTCATCAGACCGCCGCCTCGCGCACCACGCGATCCTTGAGGAAATCGTAGCCGTGCGCTTCCAGCTCCAGGGCCAGTTCCGGGCCACCGGTCTTGACGATGCGGCCATCGGCCAGCACGTGCACCACGTCCGGCTTGATGTAGTCCAGCAGGCGCTGGTAGTGGGTGATGACCAGGAACGAACGGTCGGCTGCGCGCAGCGCGTTGACGCCGTCGGCCACGCTCTTCAGCGCGTCGATGTCCAGGCCCGAATCGGTTTCGTCGAGGATCGCCAGCTTCGGCTCGAGCACGGCCAGCTGGAAGATCTCGTTGCGCTTCTTCTCGCCACCGGAGAAGCCTTCGTTGACGCCACGGTGCAGCAGTTCGTCCTTCAGGTGCAGCACGGCCAGCTTCTGCCGCACCAGCTTCAGGAACTGCATGGAATCCAGTTCATCCTGGCCGCGCGCCTTGCGCTGGGCATTCAGGGCCGCGCGCAGGAAGTAGGTGTTGTTCACGCCCGGGATTTCCACCGGGTACTGGAAGGCCAGGAACAGGCCGGCGGCGGCGCGCGCTTCCGGGTCCTGGTCGAGCAGGTCGCTGCCTTCGAACTGCACGCTGCCTTCGGTCACTTCATAGCCGTCACGGCCGGCCAGGACATTGCCCAGGGTGGACTTGCCGGCGCCGTTGGGGCCCATGATGGCGTGCACCTGACCGGGCTTCACTTCCAGCGACAGGCCCTTGAGGATTTCCTTGTCGCCGATGCGGGCGTGGAGGTTTTCGATCTTCAGCATGGTGGGGATTTCCGTGGGGCGGGCCGCGGCCCGCCGATAAAGAGAATGCGTTTGCGAGGGGCAGGGGCGGGCGGTCAGCCCACCGAACCTTCCAGCGAGACTTCCAGCAGCTTCTTGGCTTCAACCGCGAATTCCATCGGCAGTTCGCGGAACACCTGCTTGCAGAAGCCGTCGACGATCATCGACACCGCGTCTTCCTGGCTGATGCCACGGGCGCGGCAGTAGAACAGCTGGTCGTCGGAAATCTTGGAGGTGGTGGCCTCGTGCTCGACGGTGGCGCCCGGGTTCTTCACCTCGATGTAGGGGAAGGTGTGGGCACCGCACTGCTTGCCGATCAGCAGCGAATCGCACTGGGTGTAGTTGCGCGCGCCATCGGCATTGCGGTCGACCTTCACCAGGCCGCGGTAGGTGTTCTGGCCACGGCCGGCGCTGATGCCCTTGCTGACGATCTTGCTCTTGGTGCGCTTGCCGACGTGGATCATCTTGGTGCCGGTGTCGGCCTGCTGGCGGTGATGGGTCAGGGCCACCGAGTGGAACTCGCCCACCGAGTCGTCGCCCAGCAGCACGCAGGAGGGGTACTTCCAGGTGATGGCCGAACCGGTCTCGACCTGGGTCCAGGTGACCTTGCTGCGCGCGCCACGGCATTCGGCACGCTTGGTGACGAAGTTGTAGATGCCGCCGACGCCGTTCTCGTCGCCCGGGTACCAGTTCTGCACGGTGGAGTACTTGATCTCCGCATCTTCCAGCGCCACCAGCTCGACCACCGCGGCGTGCAGCTGGTTCTCATCGCGCATCGGCGCGGTGCAGCCTTCCAGGTAGGACACGTAGGCCTTGTCCTCGCACACGATGAGGGTGCGCTCGAACTGGCCGGTGTGGCCGGCGTTGATGCGGAAGTAGGTGCTCAGTTCCATCGGGCAACGCACGCCCTTGGGAATGAACACGAAGCTGCCATCGGAGAACACCGCCGAGTTGAGCGCGGCGAAGTAGTTGTCGCCCACCGGCACCACGGTGCCCAGGTACTGGCGCACCAGTTCCGGGTGTTCCTTGATGGCCTCGGACATCGAGCAGAAGATGATGCCCTTCTCGGCCAGTTCCTTGCGGAAGGTGGTACCGACGGACACCGAGTCGAACACCGCGTCCACCGCCACGCCGGCCAGCTTGGCGCGCTCGTGCAGCGGCACGCCCAGCTTGTCGTAGGTATCGAGCAGTTCCTTGGGCACGTCATCCAGCGAGGCGTACTTCGGGCCCTTCGGCGCGGAGTAATAGCTGAGCGCCTGCAGGTCGATCGGGGCGATCTGCAGCTTGGCCCAGTTCGGCATCGGCATGGTCAGGAAGTGGCGGTAGGCGTCCAGGCGCCACTGCGTCATCCACTCCGGCTCTTCCTTCTTCGCCGACAGGGCGCGGATGGTGTCCTCGTCCAGGCCCGGCGGCAGGGAATCCGATTCGATCTCGGTGATGAAGCCAGCCGAATACTTGCGGCCGAGCTGCTCATGGATCTCGCGGTTGGGGGTGTCGTCGTGGGCGACGGTTTCGATGGTTTCGGTGGCCATGGGGGGCTGCCTACGGATCAGGAGACGACGTCGACAGCGATGGTGCGGCGCTGTTCGTCATCGACAAGGGGAAGGGGGGGCAGGATCTGGGCGAGGGTGACATCGCGCAGGGCCTCGGAGACCACGTCGTTGATCAGCCGCCAGCTGCTGCGCGCGCCGCACTTGGGCGCCATGCCGCACTGGTGGTGGTCGTGGCTGCATTCGGTCAGGGCCAGCGGCCCCTCCATCGCTTCAACCACTTCAAAGAGCGAGATCTCGATGGACGGACGGGTCAGCCGGTAGCCGCCGCGGACACCGCGCAGGCCTTCAACCAGGCCGGCCTGGGCCAGCGGCTTGAGCACCTTGCTGACGGTGGGCGGCTCCAGACCGGTGAATTCGGCCAGCTCGGTCGCGCTCAGCACGTCGCCCGGGCGGGCGGCGAGCACGGTCAGCACGACGGTGGCGTAATCGGTGAGTTTGGTGACGCGCAACATGGGGGATGCGAGTGGTTCTTAAAGCGGACTGAAATTGTACGCTTTTCTTCGCCGGCATCCAACCCGTGCATTCAGGCTGCGCTTGGGGGCGGTCATCGGCCGGCCGGGATCAACACACCGGGGCAGCGGGGCCGACATGCTGGGGCATGGGAGTTGTTTTCGCAATCACCCGGAATGGGTGAGAATCAGGGTTCCTTTCGCTGCAGACCTCCCTTGCCGATGCCCAAGAAGATCCAAGCCCGCAAGTCCGCCATCCATGGCAACGGCGTGTTCGCCGTCGCCCCGATCAAGCAGGGCGAGCGCGTGATCCAGTACAAGGGCCTGCTGCGCAGCCACGGCGATGTCGATGCCGACGACAGCGGTGACGTGGAAAGTGGTCATACCTTCCTGTTCACCCTCAACGACGACTGGGTGATCGACGCCAACTACAAGGGCAACGACGCACGCTGGATCAACCACAGCTGCGACCCGAACTGCGAAGCGGTGATCGAGGAAGACGAGGACGGCGACAGCCGCGGCGACAAGGTCTTCATCGAAGCGCTGCGTGACATCCAGGCCGGCGAAGAGCTGACCTACAACTACGGCATCGTGCTGGCCGAGCGCCACACGGCCAAGCTGAAGAAGATCTGGGAGTGCCGCTGCGGTTCGCCCAAGTGCACCGGCACGATGCTACAGCCCAAGCGCTGAGCGGTTTTGGGTAGTGCCGGCCGCTGGCCGGCATGGGCGTGACTGCGATGCCGGCCAGCGGCCGGCACTACCCTGCGGTTCTGCACCTGCCGTGCACGGCCGGGTCACCGCCGTGCAATGGCCGCTGGCCCACCCTGTCCGCTCCCTTTCCCGGAGCACACGACATGGCACAGCGTCTGAGCGGCAAGCAGGTCGCCATCCTCGCCACCCACGGCTTTGAACAGTCCGAGCTGATCGAACCCAAGCGCCTGCTGGAAGAGCAGGGCGCCATCGTTACCGTCGTTTCCCCGGCCAAGGAAGCCAGCATCAAGGGCTGGAAGGACAAGGACTGGGGCGGTGTGGTGGCCGTGGATCTGCCGCTGGCCGAGGCCGATGCGGGGCGCTTCGATGCCCTCGTGCTGCCGGGCGGCGTCATCAATCCGGACACCCTGCGCACCGACGAAGCGGCGCTGGGCTTCATCCGCAGCTTGGCCGGGGCAGGCAAGCCGGTGGCTGCCATCTGCCATGGCCCCTGGCTGCTGATCAACAGCGGGCTGGCGAAGGGGCGGGAGGTAACGTCGTGGCCATCGCTGCAGCAGGATCTGGCCAATGCTGGCGCACATTGGCGCGATGCCGAGGTGGTGGTGGATGGCAACCTGATCACCAGCCGCAAGCCGGACGACATTCCAGCCTTCAGCGAGGCGGTGGCGAACGCGCTGGCCGCGTGATGCGATGCCGGTAGTGCCGGCCGCTGGCCGGCAGATGCGGTGACCGGGTTGCCGGCCAGCGGCCGGCACTACCCTTACTTGCCGAGAAGGCCGGCCGGCACCAGGTTGCCCAGATTCTGGTTGAAGGTGACCACCAGCTTGCCGTTCTTCACCTGCGCCGACTGCACCTGCAGCGCGCCGAGCACGCCGGCCACAGCCGGATCCAGCTTGTAGATGGGTTCGCGGCGCGCGTAGTCGCTCAGCGCGGCGTTGAGCAGGGCGCGGGTACGCGAATCAAGGCGACCGCCCTGGCTGGCCGGGGTGAAGTCATCCACGGTGGGTTCCTGCAGGTGGAAGCCCTGGGTCTGCGCGTCGTAGCGCAGGCCGCTGCTGAGCTTCACCTTGCCGAGGTTGGTCGGGTTGCCGCCGGCAGTGGCCAAGGCCAGATCCATGCCCAGGTTGAGGCGCTCGCCGGCGGGCAGGGTCAGCTGCGGGTGGCTCATGGTCAGCGCGATCAGTCCGCCCAGCGCATCCTGGGTGCGCGGGAAGCTGCCATCCAGGTACTGCTGCACATCGCTGGCGCCGACGGCCAGTTCGCGCCCGGAAATCGAAGGCGCCGCCTGCGCGCCGATCGCTGCGGCGATCAGTACGGTGGACGCGGCAAGACGGGTCATCAGGGAACGCAGGCGCATGGCGGTGACCGGGGATGAAAGAAGGCTACAGAGTAGCTTTGCCCGCTGAATCGTGCGTGGATGCCGCGGCAGCGGTTCAGTCCAGCGTTGGCTGCAGCTGGGCGGAGTGGATCTGCCAGCCCTGGCCATCGGCACGCGGCTGCACCCGGTACCAGCCGTGGTAGCGGAACTGCCCCTTGCTGGTGGTGGCGCGGATGCGCACCGGTACCTCCAGCAGGCGGGGCGGCTGCTGCTGGTCACGGGGCAGGGGTGTCTGAGCGTCAAGGCGCAGGGTGTGCACGTCCGGCAGCAGGCGCAACGCCGCATCGTCGGCCCGGCGTGCGTCGGGCGGGGCCAGCGCCCAGGCCGCATCGATACCGGCCTTGTTACCGTTCAGCAGGTCCAGCACATAACGGTTGAGCAGACGCGAGGGTGTTTCGGCATCCACGGCGACGGCGCCGTACAACGGGTCGATGCCGGACGCAGCGAGCGCGGGTGTTTCGCGGGTCGCGGCCGGGGCGCGGCCGGCATCGGTTGCCGGGCCATCGTTGGGCGGCATCGCGGCGGCAGTGTCGGGCGGACCTGGGTTGGAGCAGCCCAGCACGGTCAATGACGCCATCAACAACAGAGCACTGCGCATGTCTGCCTCCTCCCCGAGGCGACGTGGGAAGCGGCAGTGTATCGGCAGCGCCGGGATCAGCGCGAGGCGGGCAGCTGTTCCAGCAGTTCCAGGGCGGGCAGCACCTGGGACGCCACGGCGGCCAGCGCATGGCCATCGGTATCGGCGTGGCGCTGCACGATGTCGCGCAGCAGCTGGCTGGCGACCACCAGCGTGGCGCGCTCGTCGCCGCTCAGGCCTGCCGTACGCGGCGCGCTTTCCAGCAGGCGCATCAGATCGCGGCTGGCACGGTGTTCCAGTTCGATGGTGCAGCGCCCGGTGCACGGGTGCCCGTCCTTTTCGATCGGGGTCACCGAGATCCGGTAGCGGGTGGAGGGGCTGGCCATGAGGGGACGCTCGCCTGGGTGTGAGGGGATGTGCCCACCATAGGCAAGGCGGTGACCGGCCGCGACGGCCGGGGCTGCACGCAGTGTTCCACCCGGTCCGTTTCCGCCAGTGAAAAACAGGGCCACAGCCAATGCTGGCGCGGCTGTCGCCGGGGATGATGCGGACGCGGAAACGCTGTGTTGCGGATTGCCCCTGGGGCGGCGCATCCACGCAGGGCGTGGATCCGGGAGTCGGTCAAAAAAAACGGGACGGCCTGCGCCGTCCCGTCGGAAGCTGCTGTTGGGCGCGCGCTTAGAGCGCAGCGTCCTTGAGCTTCTTCAGCGGGCGCACCTTCAGCTTGGTGGTGGCCGGCTTGGCAGCGAACCACTGCTCTTCCTTGGTGAACGGGTTGATGCCCTTGCGCTTCGGCTTGGCCGGCACATTGACGGTGGAGATCTTCAGCAGGCCCGGCAGGGTGAAGGAGCCAGCGCCCTTCTTGTGCACCGAGGAAGCGACAGCGCTTTCCAGCGAGGCCAGCACCGCGCGCACGTCCTTGGCGACAACGCCGGACGCTTCAGCGATGTGTGCAACCAGGCCCGACTTGGTCAGCACTTCCTTGATCGGCTTCGGAGCGGCCGGCTTGGCGGCAGCCTTCGTCGCGACTTTCTTCACTGCCTTTTTCGGGGCAGCCTTCTTAGCGGTCTTTGCCATGGTTTCCTGTTCCGTGAACGGTTGGTTGTGTGGTCGGCGCCGAACCCCGTCGGCAAGCGCAATGTAGGGCAACTCTCGAGCGCCGCCAATAGCCCGGAGCGCTGAAAGTGCATGTTTTTTCATATCCAGGCCGATTCAGTACATGTCCGGAAGCGGCGAAACAGCTGCTGCGCTGCACTGCGCAATACCGGTCGCCGTTGCCATGGAATGCGCGAAACCCCTGAAAACAAGGGAAAAATCCGCCGCGCACTGGCGAGGAAGTGTCCACCGGCCAGGCCCGGGACAGCGGCACGCCCTGCGGCGGAGCGACGCAGGGCTAACGCGTTCCGTGCGAAGGTGACCGTTCATCACCGCCACGCAGGAGCAGCACATGGGAATCTCGCGACAGGCCACCGCGCACTGGGAAGGGGACCTCAAGTCGGGCAAGGGCCAGTTGAGCACGCCGCAGAGCGGGCTGCTGGACAAGACCCGCTATGGCTTCAACAGCCGGTTTGGCGACGAGAAGGGCACCAACCCGGAAGAACTGATCGCCGCTGCGCACGCCGGCTGTTTCACCATGGCGCTGTCGGCCAAGCTGGGCGATGCCGGGTTTACACCGACCTCGCTGGATACCGAAGCCAAGGTCGATCTGTCGATGGAAGGTGGCCCGCAGCTGTCGCAGATCCGGCTGAAGGTGAAGGCCGTGGTGCCCGGCATTGACGCCGCGCAGTTCCGTGCGATTGCCGATGACGCCAAGCAGAACTGCCCGGTGTCCAAGGCACTGAGCGCGGTGCCGATCAGCCTGGAAGCCGAGCTGGGCTGAGGGTAGTGCCGGCCGCTGGCCGGCAATCGAGGCAACAGGTAGTGCCGACCGCTGGCCGGCAACCGAATGATGCAGAGGTCCAGGTAGCAGCCGGCCAGCGGCCGGCTCTACCCCCCCAGCGCAATCACCAATCAATGGTCCCGGCAATCACCGTCTGCACCTGGCCGCCGGACCACACCTCGCCGGCCTCATCCACGCGCAGGGTCAGCCGCGCATCGTGGCCGGCCTCGCGGCCCTGGCTGACTTCATACGGCTCGCTGCCGCGCGGAAGCGCGCCGCGCAGGTCCAGCCAGGCAGCCAGCACGGCGTTGGCCGCACCGGACGCGGCATCCTCGAAGCGCCGTCCGTTGCCGACGAAGGCGCGCACGGCCAGATCGAACCCTTCGCTGCCATCGCTGAACGCATAGGCGAACACCCCCATGCTGTCGGTCGATTCGGCCAGGGTGGCGACCGCATCCCAGTCCGGCTGCAGTGCACGCAGCGCGGCTTCATCGGCGACCTGTACCACCCACCAGCTGCGGCCGCCCTGCATGCGTGCCGGTGGCAGCTCGCCCAGCGGCCAGCCGTTCAATGCCGCCTGCAGGCGCGGGTCGTCGGCGCGTGCGGTTTCGGCCAGCTGCGCACGCGGGGTGCGGATGGCGATGCGCTGCCCGGCGCCTTCGCCGATCACCTGCAGCGGCAGCGCACCGGCGATGCCGTCCTGCACCAGCACGCCATCGACCGCCTTGGCCAGACCCGCGTGCAGCACCGCATGGGCGGTGCCGACACTGGGATGGCCCGCGAAGGGCACCTCTTTCTGCGGGCTGAACATGCGCAGGCGGTAGCTGCTGCCTGCGCTCTGCGGAGCGAAGACGAACGTGGTTTCCGGCAGCCGGGTCCAGCGGGCGATGGCCTGCATGGTGGTGTCGTCCAGACCCTCGGCGTCCAGCACCACGGCCAGCGGGTTGCCGGCGCCGGCGCGCGGGGAGAACACATCCAGTTGCAGGAAACGGCGTGCGGACATCGGGGGGAACTCCTGATTCAAATATTGCGCAGCTTAGCGCGCCGTTGTAGAGCCGAGCCCATGCTCGGCTGTGTCGGAGCATGAGAAGAAGCAGCCGAGCGTTGGCTCGGCGCTACCTCCAATGGATGCTGCCGTCGATGACCGGCTGTACCTGGCCGCCGATCCACACCGTGCCTCCGGCTTCCACCCGTACGTGGACGCGACCGTCGCGGCCGACTTCGCGGCCTTGGCTGGCCACATACGCGTCGCTGCCGCCGGGCAGGGCGCCCCGTTCACGCAGCCAGGCGCCAATCAGCGCGTTGGCGCTGCCGGTCACCGGGTCCTCGGGTACGTTCACCGCGTCGCCGGGGCAGAACGCGCGCACCACCCGGGCATGCTCTGCTGCCGCTTCATCGGCGAACACCGCCACGCCGGTTGCACCGGTCGCATTGGTCCAGTCGCGCAGGGCGGCCATGTCAGGGGCCAGGCCGCGCACGGCAGCGGCATCACGCAGCGGCAGCAGCCACCAGCGCGGGCCGTTGTCCCACAGTTCGGGTGCGTGGCCGCTGGCGGCCAGGTCCAGCAGGGGGGCCGGCACCGGGCCGGGCGCGGTGGGCAGGTGGCGGGCCGGTGGGCTGGCCAGTTCGATGGTCGGTGCATCGGCCGGGCCGCTCACCCGCACCGGCAGCAGGCCGGCGGCGCATTGTTGGACCAGCGCGCCGCCCTCGCGTGGTGTGGCCAGGCCGCAGGTCACCGCTGCCCAGGCCGCGCCAACACTGGGGTGGCCGGCGAACGGCAGCTCGCTGCCCGGGGTAAAGATGCGGATGTGGTAATCCGCGCCGGGGGCGCTGGGCTGCAGGAAGAACACCGTCTCGGACAGGTTCAGCCAGGCGGCCAGCGCCTGCATGCGCTCGCCGGACAGCCCGTCGGCGCCCAGCACCACGCCCAGCGGGTTGCCGGTACCGGGCTGGTGGGCGAAGACATCAAGCTGCAGGTAACGGAAGGCGGCCATCGGCGGGTCCATTGGGCTTAGAATCGAAGGTTCCGCCCCCTCGGGCGGCTTCCCCACATTACACATAGCCTATCCATGTCAGTTTCCCCTCTTGTCGATCGTTGGATCGTACTGAAGTTCGGCGGCACCTCGGTGTCGCGTCGCCACCGCTGGGACACGATCGGGAAACTGGCTAAAAAACGCGCGGAAGAGACCGGTTCGCGCGTGCTGGTGGTCGTCTCGGCGCTGTCCGGGGTCACCAACGAACTGACCGCGATCGCCGATGGCGCACCGGACAGCCGCGATCGCGTGGCGGCCCTGGTGGAACGCCATGAGGGCTTCCTGGCCGAGCTCGGCCTGGGCCGCGAGGTGCTGGCTGAACGCCTGGCCGCCCTGCAGGGCCTGCTTGATGACCCGCGCGCGGCCAACCGTCCGCTGGAATGGCAGGCCGAAGTGCTGGGCCAGGGCGAACTGCTGTCCTCGACCCTGGGCGCGGCCTACCTGCACGCCTCGGGCCTGGACATGGGCTGGATGGACGCCCGCCAGTGGCTGGATGCGATGCCGCCGCAGCCGAACCAGAGCGAGTGGTCGCAGCGCCTGTCGGTGAACTGCCAGTGGCGTGCCGATGCGGACTGGATGCAGCGCTTCCGCGCCCAGCCGACCCGCCTGCTGATCACCCAGGGCTTCATTTCCCGCCACGCCGATGGCGGTACCGCCATCCTCGGCCGCGGTGGTTCGGATACCTCGGCGGCGTACTTCGGTGCGCTGCTGGGCGCCAGCCGCGTGGAAATCTGGACCGACGTGCCGGGCATGTTCAGCGCCAATCCCAAGGACGTGCCCGACGCGCGCCTGCTGACCCGCCTGGACTATTACGAAGCACAGGAAATCGCCACCACCGGCGCCAAGGTGCTGCACCCGCGTTCGATCAAGCCGTGCCGCGATGCCGGCGTGCCGATGGCCATCCTCGATACCGAGCGCCCGGAACTGCCGGGCACCAGCATCGACGGCAGCGCTGCCCCGGTGCCGGGCGTGAAGGCGATCAGCCGCCGCAACGGCATCGTGCTGGTGTCGATGGAAGGCATCGGCATGTGGCAGCAGGTCGGCTTCCTGGCCGATGTGTTCGGCCTGTTCAAGAAGCACGGCCTGTCGGTGGACCTGATCGGTTCGGCCGAAACCAACGTCACCGTGTCGCTGGACCCGTCCGAGAACCTGGTCAACACCGATGTGCTGGCCGCGCTGTCGGCTGATCTTTCGCAGATCTGCAAGGTGAAGGTGATCGTGCCCTGCGCGGCCATCACCCTGGTCGGCCGTGGCATGCGTTCGCTGCTGCACAAGCTGTCGGACGTGTGGGCCACCTTCGGCCGCGAGCGCGTGCACATGATCTCGCAGTCGTCCAACGACCTGAACCTGACCTTCGTCATCGACGAGGCCGATGCCGATGGCCTGCTGCCGATCCTGCACGCCGAGCTGATCGACAGCGGCGCGATGCCGGTGGAAGAAACCGAAGTGTTTGGCCCGCGCTGGCGCGAAATTGCTGGTACCGTGCGCCCGCGTGGTACGCCGTGGTGGCGTGGCCAGCGTGCGCACCTGCTGCAGCTGGCCGATGCCGGTACGCCGCGCTACGTCTACCACCTGCCCACCGTGCGCGCCCGTGCGCGTGCGCTGGCGGCGATCAAGCCGATCGACCAGCGTTACTACGCGATCAAGGCCAACAGCCACCCGGCCATCCTGCAGTTGCTGGAAGCCGAAGGGTTCGGCCTGGAATGCGTCTCGCACGGCGAACTGAAGCATGTGTTCCAGCACCTGCCGGAACTGTCGCCCAAGCGCGTGCTGTTCACCCCCAGTTTCTGCCCGCGCGGCGAATACGAGGCCGCGTTCGCGCTCGGCGTCACCGTCACCGTGGACAACGTGGATGCGCTGCAGCGCTGGCCGGACCTGTTCCGCAACCGTGAGCTGTGGCTGCGCGTGGATCTGGGCCGTGGCGAAGGTCACCATGCCAAGGTGCGTACCGGCGGCAAGGATTCCAAGTTCGGCCTGCCGATCGCCCGCGTGGATGAGTTCGTGCGCGTGGCCACCGAGCTGGGCACCCGCGTGGTCGGCCTGCACGCGCACCTGGGCAGCGGCGTGGAAACCGCACAGCACTGGCGCCTGATGTGCGATGAGCTGGCCGGATTCGCCCGCCGCATCGGCAGCGTGCAGACCATCGACATCGGCGGCGGCCTGCCGATTCCGTACAGCGAGGAAGACGAGCCGTTCGACCTGGATGCCTGGGCCGAGGGCCTGGCGGAGGTCAAGGCGCTGCATCCGGCGTTCCGTCTGGCCATCGAACCGGGTCGCTATCTGGTGGCCGAATCGGGCGTGCTGCTGACCCACGCCACCCAGGTGGTGGAAAAGGACGGCGTGCGCCGCGTCGGCCTGGACGCCGGCATGAACACGCTGATGCGCCCGGCCCTGTACGACGCCTGGCATGACATCGAGAACCTGAGCCGCCAGGGCGGGTATGCCGAGGCGGCATTCGATGTGGTGGGTCCGATCTGCGAATCCAGCGATGTGTTCGGCAAGCGCCGCAAGCTGCCGGTGTCCACCGCACCGGACGACGTGATGCTGATCGCCGATGCCGGTGCCTACGGCTATGTGATGTCCAATACCTACAACCAGCGGGCGATGCCGCGCGAAGACGTGATCGAGTGATCGCGACCCGCGCGCTGCACCCGCCCACCGACACGCCCCGCGCCCATGCGCGGGCCGTGCCTGACCGTGCTTGAACTGGATCCACCATGACTGCTTTCGATAAACACCAGGTTTCCCGCTTCCGCTTCGTCCGCTGCGAATTCGCTGCGGATACCGGCGTGGCCAGGCTGGTCTACGCCTTCGATGACGGCCCGGAAATGGTGGAAACCATCACCGTGCCCGGCGCGCCGTTCGTGCTGGACGAGGCGCGTGCGGCGGCGGTGCAGCGTGCGCTGCAGCTGCTGCACCTGATTGCCGGCGTCAGCTACTACAAGGCGGGCGTGCCGGAAACGGTCAGCATCGACAGCTATGCGATCGATGCCGATACCGCTGCCCTGGTGGAAACGGTCTACCTCAACGGCCTGGGTGAATTCGCCTACCGCAACGGCCTGAACCTGCGCGGGCGCTTCCGCCTGCCGGTGCAGGGCGAAACGGTGCAGGCGCCGGTGCTGGGCCTGCATCCGCATGCGCTGGTGGCCATCGGCGGCGGCAAGGATTCGCTGGTCAGCATCGAAGCGCTGCGCCGTGCCGGCGTGGATGAAACGGTGACCTGGATTGGCGGCTCGCAGCTGATCCGCGCCTGCGCCGAGCGCACCGGCCTGCCGACCCTGAACCTGGGGCGCGCGCTGGCGCCGGAACTGTTCGAGTTGAACCGCCAGGGCGCGTGGAACGGGCACATCCCGGTGACGGCCGTGAACTCGGCGATCATGGTGCTGGCCGCGCTGCTGCAGGGCGTGGACCAGGTGGTGTTCTCCAACGAGCGTTCGGCCAGCTATGGCAGCCAGATTCCGGGCACCGGCGAAGTGAACCACCAGTGGTCCAAGGGCTGGGCGTTCGAGCAGGCCTTTGGAAGCCACGTGCAGAAGCAGGTGGCGGCCGATCTGCAGTACTACTCGCTGCTGCGCCCGATGTCGGAGCTGGCGGTGGCCCGCCAGTTCGCCAAGAGCGATTTCTACGACGCGCATTTCTCCAGCTGCAACCGCAATTTCCACATCCTGGGCGAGCGCCCGGTGAACCGCTGGTGCGGCGTCTGCCCGAAGTGCCACTTCGTGTTCCTGGCGCTGGCCCCGTTCATGCCCAAGACCCGGCTGGTGCGCATCTTCGGCCGCAACCTGCTGGACGATGCCGGCCAGGCCGGTGGCTTCGATGCGCTGCTGGAATTCCAGGATCACAAGCCGTTCGAGTGCGTGGGCGAAGGGCGCGAATCGCGTGCGGCGATGGCCACCCTGGCGCAGCGCCCGGAATGGAAGGAAGACGTGCTGGTGAAGCGCTTCTGCAACGAGATCCAGCCGCAGCTGGAGGCCGCTGAACTGGAACTGGCACCGCTGCTGCAGCTGCAGGGCGAGCACCGCATTCCGGCCGCGCTGTGGGAACGTGTGCGTGAAGATTTCGCAGCTTGAGGGAAAGCGCGTTGCGCTGTGGGGCTGGGGGCGTGAAGGCCGCGCGGCGTTTGCCGTGCTGCGCGCGCGCCTGCCTTCGCTGTCCCTGAGCCTGTTCTGCCCGGCCGCCGAGGCCGAGGCGGCACGCGCCGAAACGCAGGGCGTGCTGGACGTGCGTGGCGAGGCAACCGCCGAGGCGCTGGCCGCGTTCGAGGTCGTCATCAAGTCGCCCGGCATCAGCCCCTACCAGCCGATCGCGTTGGCGGCGGCGGGGCAGGGCACCACCTTCATCGGTGGCACCGCGCTGTGGTTTGCCGAGCACGCGGGCGCCGATGGCATCGTGCACGACACCGTGTGCGTGACCGGCACCAAGGGCAAGAGCACCACCACGGCGCTGGTCGCACACCTGCTGCGCGCGGCCGGCCATCGCACCGGCCTGGTCGGCAACATCGGCCTGCCGCTGCTGGAAGTGCTGGACCCGCAGCCCGCGCCGGACTACTGGGCGGTGGAACTGTCCAGCTACCAGACCGGTGAAGTGGCACGCAGTGGCGCCCGCCCGCAGGTGGCGGTGGTGCTGAACCTGTTCCCCGAACACCTGGACTGGCACGGCAGCGAGCAGCGCTACATCGAAGACAAGCTGCGGCTGGTGACCGAAGCCGCACCGCGCATTGCCGTGCTGAACGCCATCGACCTGCACCTGGCTGCGCTTTCGCTGCCGGACAGCGAGGTGGTCTGGTTCAACCAGCCGCAGGGCTGGCACATGCGCGGAGACATCGTGCACCGTGGTGAACAGCCCGTGTTCGATACCCGCAACACCCCGCTGCCAGGCCGCCACAACCGCGGCAACCTGTGCGCGGTACTGGCGGCACTGGAAGCACTGGGGCTGGATGCCGTGGCGCTGGCCCCGGCGGTGCAGGATTTCCGCCCGCTGCCCAACCGCCTGCAGCGCATCGGCGCGGCCGCCGGCCTGACCTACGTCAACGATTCCATCAGCACCACGCCGCACGCCAGCCTGGCCGCGCTGGAGTGCTTCGCCGGCCAGCGCATCGCGCTGCTGGTGGGCGGGCACGATCGTGGCCTGGACTGGACCGATTTCATGCAGCACATGGCGCATGACGTACCGCCGGTGGAGATCGTGACCATGGGCAGCAACGGCCCGCGCATCCACGCCATGCTGCAGCCGCTGGCCGATGCCGGCCGTTTTGGCCTGCATGCGGCGGGTGATCTGCCCGAGGCAATGGCGCTTGCGCGTGCCGCATTGGGGGCGCAGGGCGGGGTGGTGCTGCTGTCGCCGGGCGCGCCCAGTTTTGGTGCCTACCGCGATTACGTGGCCCGCGGCCGCCATTTCGCCGAGCTGGCCGGATTCGAGCCGGACAGCATCAGCGCGATTCCGGGCCTGGGCATCGGCTGATCCACCGGCCCGGGGTCGGATCCCTTTCCGCAGGAAAGGGCTCTGACCCCAGCGGGATCGTGTGCACGGCCATCCACGCATGGCGTGGCTCTACTGCAGGGGTCGGATCCCTTTCCGCAGGAAAGGGCTCTGACCCCTGCGGGATCGCGTGCACGGCCATCCACGCATGGCGTGGCTCTACTGCCGGGGTAGATCCCTTTCCGCAGGAAAGGGCTCTGACCCCAGCGAATTGCAGGGGCGAGTTACGATCGGCGCATTCCCGGACGGATTCGAGAAGCCCGATGTGCACCTTCATCACCGTGTTCCTGCCCACCTCATTGCCGCACGAGACGGCCGCCGCGATCTTCACCCGCAGCGGCCGCCGGCTGTTCGGGCAGGATTCGCCCAGCCTGCAGGCCGCGGTCGGGCCCGGCTGGCAGCCGTGGCTGAGCGCCGCGCACTGCGATTGCGGCACCGCGCTGGCGTCGGCGCGGGCCGGGCCGGAGTGGAAGGGCGATGCCGAACGCTGGCGGAAGAAGGGCTGGAGCGAGGCGAAGATCGCCCGCGCGCAGGCCGAGCAGTTGGCGCGGCATGCGCAGGATCAGCAGGCGCGTCGCGATGAAGCCCTGGGCGACACCGGGCAGTGGTTGCAGCGCATCGATGCCCTGTTGCAGGCCGGTGCGTCGCGCATCGGTCTGCTGGTGCGTGATTACGAGGGCGCGGTGGGCGCCCGGCAGCCGAAGCCGCCGGAACGCCACTGGCCGCGCGCGCGCCTGGCAGCGGCGGATCTGCTGGCCTTCGAGCCGGGCATGTTGCATTGGATCGAGCGCGGGTGACGCCGCGATCCACGCATGGCGTGGATCTACTGCCGAGCCCACGCTCGGCTTCCTTCATTGATCCTCGTCGATGAACGCGTAATCGCGATCGATCTGCTGCTGCAGGTACGCATCGAAGCTCGGTGCGATGACCGCATAGCTGTCCGGGTCATGCAGGTAACGCACCACCTGGCCGACGGTGCCGCCCGGCGTGGGGTCGAAATCCAGATACAGCATGGAGGTGCCTCCATTGTTCATGCAGTGCGAGAAGCACAGGCGGCGGTTCATCGGCAGATCGGCGTCGATGCCGTCGCCAAGGATCTCCGGCTCGTCGTCCAGCCATTCCTCGTAGATGGACCGGATGCTGTCGTCCCACTGCTGCTGGTCTTCGAAGATCTGCGCGACCGAGCGCAGGTAGTACGGGTAGCCGCCGTCCTCGACATCCGAACCCAGCATGTAAACCACGACCTCGCCACCGGGATACTCGCGGAAGTGGGTGCCATCCACCTGCGACAGCAAGGACAGCAGGCTCTCAGGCACCAGCGGCCACTGCGCGCGCAGGCGCTGCAGATCCTCGGCACTGGCGCCGTGGACGTGCGCCCATTGCGCTGCGTCCTCGGCAGGCAGGCGCGGGATCAGGCCCGACAGAAAGCGATCAACAAGGTTCATGTAAAAAGGGGACGGAGGGGATCAAGTCGTATCCAACCACACCTGCGTCACGTCGCCAATGCAGAATGCGACGCGGGAGGGTGTTCCGCGACTTAATCCCCTCCGTCCCCTTTTTTGAGTGGAGCAGGCGCATGAACCGATGGCGGTGTGGTGTAGCGATGGTGCTGGGGCTGGCGGCGATGCCGGCTTGGGCGGCGATGAAAACCCAGCCGGTGGAATGGAAGCACCAGGGCACGACTTTCAGTGGTGTGCTGGTCTATGACGACGGCGACAACGACAAGCGCCCGGGCCTGGTGATGGTGCCGAACTGGAAGGGCGTCAATGAATCCGCCATCGAGAAGGCCAAGCAGCTGGCCGGCGATGACTATGTGGTGCTGGTGGCCGATGTGTACGGCAAGGGCGTGCGGCCCAAGACCGATGCCGAGGCCGGCCCGGTGGCGACCAAGCTGCGCAACGACCGGGCGCTGCTGCGTGCGCGGGCGCTGGAGGCGGTGAATGTGCTCAAGGCCCAGGCCGGCAAGGCACCGCTGGATGCCAGCCGCATCGGCGCCGTGGGCTTCTGTTTCGGCGGTACCACGGTGCTGGAACTGGCGCGTGCCGGTGCACCGTTGGCGGGTGTGGTCAGCCTGCACGGCGGGCTGGGGTCACCGTTGCCGGCACAGGCCGGTGGCAGCCATCCCTCGGTGCTGGTGCTCAACGGGGCCGACGACAAGAGCGTGACCGCAGAGGACATCGCCGGTTTCCAGACCGAAATGAACGCGGCCAAGGTCGACTGGGAATTCACCAACTACAGCGGCGCGGTGCATTGCTTTGCCGAGCGCGATGCCAACAGCCCGCCGGGCTGCCAGTACAACGAACGGGCGGCCAAGCGCGCGTGGAAGGCGCTGGATGAGTTCTTCGAGGAGCGGTTCCGGTAACCGGTAGGTGCCGACCGTTGGTCGGCAACCTCTGAAATGCCGGCCAGCGGCCGGCACTACCGGTCAATGCGAACGCTGTACCGCGTAACGGGCCAGGCCACGCAGGGCGGCCACGGCATCGTTGTCGGCCAGGCCGTCGAGCGCGCGCTCGGCGGCTTCGGCGTATTCCTCGGCACGGCGACGGCTGTAGTCCAGGCCGCCGGTGGCGCGGATGGCGGCCAGCACTTCCGGCATGGCTGAAGCGTCACCGTCCTGCACGATGCTGCGCAGGCGTTCGCGGGTCGCGTCATCCGAATGGGCCATGGCGTGGATCAGCGGCAACGTCGCCTTGCCTTCGGCCAGGTCATCGCCCAGGTTCTTGCCCAGTTCGTCGGCGTTGGCCGAGTAATCGAGCACGTCATCGGCGATCTGGAACGCATAGCCCAGGTTCATGCCGTAGTCGTACAGCGCCTGCTGGGTGGCGGCGTCCACGCCGCTGGCCAGGGCGCCCAGGCGCGTGCCGGCGGCGAACAGCACGGCCGTCTTGCGCTCGATCACGCGCAGGTAGGCCGCTTCGTCGGTGTCCGGGTTGTGCACGTGCAGCAGCTGCAGCACTTCGCCTTCGGCGATGCGGTTGGTGGTATCGGCCAGGATCTGCATGACCGGCATGCGATCCAGTTCCACCATCAGCTGGAAGCTGCGCGAGTACAGGAAGTCACCCACCAGCACGCTCGGCGCGTTGCCCCACAGGGCATTGGCCGTGCTGCGGCCGCGCCGCAGGCTGGATTCGTCCACCACGTCGTCGTGCAGCAGGGTGGAGGTGTGGATGAATTCGATGATCGCCGCCAGCTGGTGGTGCTCCGGGCCGGCCTGGCCGACCGCATGGCCGGCCAGCATCACCAGCATCGGACGCAGGCGCTTGCCGCCGGCCGAAATGATGTGGTCGGCGATCTGGTTGATCAGTACGACGTCCGAAGACAGCCGGTGCCGGATCAGGGCATCGACGGCGGCCATGTCGGCCGCGGCAAGCGACTGGATCTGGGGCAGGCCCAGGGCGGGACGGGTGTCTTCGGTGATGGTCATGCGATCAGGCTTTCAGGCTCACCGTTGATTATAGGCGCTGGCCGTGAATTCGGGCGGAAAGCGACGGAGCCGGACTTTCCGCAGGCCCATGGCCGGGCCTGCGGCGTGAATACGTATGCAGCCAGCGCCATGCCCTGGAAGCCGCCGCTAAGCTTGCGGTTGTTGGTTTTCGGCCCGCTTCCGGTGGGTCCCGCATGCCCGGAGGGGGGCTGTCGATGTCGCACAATCCATGGTGGCGCGGAGCCGTCATCTATCAGATCTACCCGCGCAGCTACCTCGACGCCAGCGGCGACGGGGTCGGCGATCTGCCCGGCATCATCCAGCGGCTGGACCACATTGCAGCGCTGGGCGCCGATGCGATCTGGATCTCGCCGTTCTTCCGATCGCCGATGGCCGATTTCGGTTACGACATCGCGGACTATCGCGACGTCGACCCGCTGTTCGGCACGCTGGACGACTTCGACCGCCTGCTGGCCAAGGCGCACGGCCTGGGCCTGAAGGTGATGATCGACCAGGTGCTCAGCCACACCTCGATCGAGCATGCCTGGTTCCGCGAAAGCCGCCAGGACCGGACCAACCCGAAGGCCGACTGGTACGTGTGGGCCGACCCGCGCGAAGACGGCACCCCGCCCAACAACTGGCTGTCGCTGTTCGGCGGCGGTGCCTGGCAGTGGGAGCCGCGCCGCGAACAGTACTACCTGCACAACTTCCTGGTCGACCAGCCGGACCTGAACTTCCACAACCCGGATGTGCAGCAGGCCACCCTGGACAACGTGCGGTTCTGGCTCGACCGCGGCGTGGATGGCTTCCGCCTGGACGCCATCAACTTCTGCTTCCATGACGCGCAGCTGCGCGACAACCCGCCCAAGCCGGCGGACAAGCGCGTCGGCCGCGGCTTCAGCCCCGACAACCCCTACGCCTACCAGTACCACTACTACAACAACACCCAGCCGGAAAACCTGCCGTTCCTGGAGCAGCTGCGCGCGCTGCTGGACCAGTACCCCGGTGCGGTGAGCCTGGGCGAGATCTCCTCGGAGGACTCGCTGGCCACCACTGCCGAGTACACCCAGGACGGCCGCCTGCACATGGGCTACAGCTTCGAGCTGCTGGTGGACGACTACAGCGCGGCCTACATCCGCGACACCGTTTCGCGCCTGGAAGCGGTGATGACCGAAGGCTGGCCGTGCTGGGCGGTGTCCAATCACGACGTGGAACGGGCGGTAAGCCGTTGGGGCGGCCGCCCGTCCGACCCGCGCCTGGCCCGCATGCTGGTGGCCATGCTGTGCTCGCTGCGCGGTTCGGTCTGCCTCTACCAGGGTGAAGAGCTGGGCCTGGCCGAGGCCGAAGTCGCGTTCGAGGACCTGCAGGACCCCTACGGCATCACCTTCTGGCCGAACTTCAAGGGCCGTGACGGTTGCCGCACGCCGATGCCTTGGACCGACGCCCCGCTGGCCGGCTTCACCACCGGCAAGCCCTGGTTGCCGATCCCGGCCGAACACCGCGCGGCCGCCGTGGCCGTGCAGGACGCCGACCCGGGTTCGGTGCTGAGCGCTTTCCGCGATTTCCTGGCCTGGCGGCGGACCCAGCCGGTCCTGCTGCAAGGGGACATCCAGTTCCTGGACAGTGCTGAGCCGGTGCTGCTTTTCCAGCGTATGCTTGCAGATGAAACCCTTCTGCTGGCCTTCAATCTGTCGGCCGAACCGGTCAGCCACCCGCTGCCGGCCGGCCGCTGGCAGCAGGTGGCAGTGCCGGGCCCGGATGCGGGCACGGTGGAGGGCAATGAACTGCGGCTGCCGCCGCGCGCGGTGTATTGCGCACGACGCAGCTGACCGATTTCTCCGGTGGCGGTACTTGCGGGGACGGGGCCGAAGCGCCCCGTCCCTTTTTTGTGGGTGGGCGTGGGCGGGTACTTTGCAGGTTCTGGAATGGCGCTGGCCGGGAGCGGGCGTGGAGACTGAGGGGCCTCCCTGCATGGAAGAGCTTTGAAGCGTTCCTTCATTCTGTTGGTGCGATTGCTGGCACTGGCGGCAGTCCTGTCCGTTGCCCACCCTGTCTTCGCCGCGCCCATTTTGATCGTGGGGCCCTCATTGGAGGATGCCTTCGAGGGCACTGACGTGGTGCCTGGCCTGAAGCAGTTGCTGGGGCCGGAGTATGGGGCCTTCCGTCGCAACTTCGATGAGTCGGCGGTGCCGGTGCCGCTGAAGGATGGAGGGCTGCTGCTGGATGGGTGGCGCTTGGGGTTCCACCAGCAGCATGCGGCGGCAGTGGTGGTGTACCCCGATGGTGAGTTGCACGCTGCGTACTACGACGCTGAGCGCCAGGCGATACGGTTCTTTTCCACGTCAGAAGGTCTGCACCATCGAGCGCTGTTGATATGGGCAAAGCGCTTTGACCTGCCTGCTCATCGGCGGCAGAGGTGATCGGTCGTCCGCAGGCCCGCATCCACGCATGGCGTGACCAGTAGATCCACGCCATGCGTGGATGAAATCCGTCAGGTGCCGACCATCCACATGGGGTCAGAGCCCGTTGCGTGGCAACGGGATCCGCCCCCGGGCGGGGACTGGTAGATCCACGCCATGCGTGGATGAAATCCGTCAGGTGCCGACCATCCACATGGGGTCAGAGCCCGTTGCGTGGCAACGGGATCCGACCCCGGGCGGGGACCGGTAGATCCACGCCATGCGTGGATGAAATCCGTCGGACACCGACATTCCAGATGGGCTCAGAGCCCGTTGCGTGGCAACGGGATCCGACCCCGCGCGGAGACGAGTAGATCCACGCCATGCGTGGATGAAATCCGTCAGGCACCGACCATCCAGATGGGGTCAATGCCCGTTGCGTGGCAACGGGATCCGACCCCGGGCGGGGACCGGTAGATCCACGCCATGCGTGGATGAAATCCGTCAGGTGCCGACCATCCACATGGGGTCAGAGCCCGTTGCGTGGCAACGGGATCCGACCCCGCGCGGAGACGAGTAGATCCACGCCATGAGTGGATGAAATCCGTCAGGTGCCGACCATCCAGATGGGGTCAGAGCCCGTTGCGTGGCAACGGGATCCGACCCCAGGCGGAGACCAAAAGAAAACCCGCTGCCTGCGCAGCGGGTTTCCGGTCCAGGTCCCGGTGATGCTGCCAGGCATGCCTGGCACTACGGATCCCGCTCGCCGGGCATGGCCCGGAGCTGCCGAGGTGTTACCGGGCCGCGGTCAGAACTTGTAGTTCACGCCCAGCACGTAGGTGCGGCCCCACTCGATGTATTCCAGCGGGCGGTCCTTGGTGCCGGCATAGGTGCGGTACGGCTCGTTGGTCAGGTTGCTTCCCTGCAGCAGCAGGGTCAGGCCACGCAGGGCGCTGCTGTCGCTGAAGGTGTAGCTGACCTGCGCATCGGTCACGTTCTCGCCCACCACGTAACGCAGCGTGCGGTTGCCGTTGAAGTTGCCGATCTCACCGATGAAGTCCGAACGACGGCGCTGGCTCACGCGCGCTTCAAAGCCGTTGCGCTCGAAGTAGGCGGTGAAGTTGTACACGCGGTCGGACAGGCCGGGCAGGCTGATCGGATCCGAACCCACGCTGGAGGCGCTTTCCGGGTCGAGGATCTTGATGTCGCTCTTGTTGAACGTGGCGCTGGCCTGCACGCCGAAGCCACGCAGACTGTCGGTCAGCATGTCCAGCGGGAACGATGCGGTCAGTTCCAGGCCCTTCAGCGTGCCGCCCTTGCCGTTTTCCGGGGTCGAGAACGTACCGGTGGTCAGCACCGGCACGGTCATGCCCGGCGGCGGCACGTAGCTGCCCAGCAGATCGGTGAAGTCATAGTCGTCCACCGACTGGGTGTAGACGTAGCTCTTCAGATCCTTGTAGAAAACGGCGGCGGCCACGTAAGCCTTTTCACCGAAGTACTTCTCGTAGGACAGGTCCAGCGCGGTGGCACGCCACGGGTCCAGCAGCGGGTTGCCGCCGCTGCCGCCCGGCTTGCCGGTGGCCGTATCCACGCCGAATTCCAGGCCGGCACGCATCTGGTCCACGCGCGGGCGCGCGACCTGCTTGGCGGCGGCGAAGCGCAGCGTCTGCTGGTGCGGGAACATGAAGGCCAGGTTCAAGCTGGGCAGCCAGTCGTTGTAGGTCTTGCCGTTGGAATACGGCTGGATGTTGCTGCCGGCCGGCTGCGAGCTGTCCCAGTAGCGCGAATCGGAGCTCTGGTCGGTGTGCTGCATCTGCACGCCGATGTTGCCGCGCACGCCCACCTCACCCAGGTCGGTGTTGATGTTCAGGCGGGCCCAGGCGGTGGTGATCTTTTCCTGCACCACCCACGACTTCGGGATCAGGTAGTCGAGGTTGTCGACCGGATCGAAGGTCATGTAGCGGGCCACGGCCGCCGGCACGTTCCAGGCCGGGATGTTGCCGATGCCGGCAAAGCCCAGGTTGACCGGCGAGTACTGCAGGTCCGAGGCGATGTTGGCATCGCCCTGTGCACCCAGCAGGATGTTGCCTTCGGACTGGGTCTTCACCTTGCGGCGGTCGGCGTAGTTCACGCCGATGTCCACATCCGGCGCCCACGAAGCGATGGCCTCGGGCAAGCCGACGGTAGCGGCCAGCTTGGCACCCTTCAGGCGGTCTTCCACCTGCGGCACCTTGCCGTAGCCGGAGCCGTAGATGGTGTTGGTCAGGAACAGCGCATCGGGGTTGGAATAATCCAGGCCCGGGGTGATCTGCGAGAAACCATTCGGGCGGATCTGCAGGCCGATGGTGTCCAGCTGCGGCATCGGGGTGAGCTGCAGGTTGTTTTCCAGGTTCAGCTCATCGCGGGTGGCCTTGGAGTAGTTCACATCGGCCACCAGCTTGACGCTGCCGAAGGTGAACTCGTTGTTCCAGCCGAACGCGTCGATCTTGTCCTTGCGCTTGTTGTACATGCCGCGCACCAGCGGGTACACGCCGCTGGCGGTGCCGCCGGTGAAGGTGCCATCGGCATTGACCTGCGGGTTGCTGATCAGCAGGCCCGGGGTATAGCCACCGTTGTAGTTGCTCAGGTTGAGCTCGAACTGGTTGGCGGTGTCGATCTGTTCGGCTTCGGTGTGGAACGCATCGAAGGTGCTGGTCCAGGCGTTGTTCGGCCGGAACTGGATGGTGGCCATCACGCCGTCGCGCTTGTTGTTGCCGGTGCGGCGCAGTGCCTTGATGCCGTCGGAGAAGTAGGTGCCCGCAGCCACGCCCGGACGGTTGCCGTTGGTGGTCTGTTCGGTGGTCCACGGCTCATACAGGCCGACCTGGTTTTCCTGGATCGGGTTGTCGCTGTGCGCGTAGCCGATGGAGATGCCCAGGGTCTTGTCGAAGAACTGGTCGATGTAGCTGGCGCTGAAGCGGTTGCCGAATTCATCGACATTGGCGGCTTCGCCGAGCGAGCTTTTCTGCAGGCGGCCGCTGACCGCGATCACGCGGTCGGGGAAGCTGAGCGGACGCACGGTCTGCATGTCGATGGTGCCCGACAGGCCCTGGCCGACCAGGGCGGCGTCCGGGGTCTTGTAGACGGTCACGCCGTTGACCAGTTCCGAGGGGTACTGGTCGAACTCGACGCTGCGGTTGTCGCCGGTGCTGACCACTTCACGCCCGTTGAGCAGAGTGGTGGCGAAGTCGGGCGACAGGCCGCGCACGCTGATGACCTGGGCACGGCCGGCGACGCGCTGGGCGGCCAGGCCGGGCAGGCGGCCCAGCGATTCGGCGATGCTGACATCGGGCAGCTTGCCGATGTCTTCGGCCGAGATCGCTTCGACCACCGAGGTGGCGTCCTGCTTGATTGCAATGGCGTTCTCGATGCCGCGGCGGATGCCGGTGACCTGCACGGTGTCCAGGTTGGTGGCGGACTCGCCGGTGGTGGTGGTGGCGGTGTCGGTGGACTGCGTGGATTGCGCAGATGCCAGCGACGGCACCAGTGCAACGGCCAGCGCCAGACTCAGCGCGGTGCGCGTGTGGTTCAACATTTTCCCCTCCCAGGCAATGTTGTAGAGCATCTTGTGGTCGTCCCGGCGGTACCGGGAACGTGCGACGCGGTGGCCGCTGTCGTCGCCGCTATGGTAGGCAGCGGCTTCTTCGCGGGAATCACCCTGCATACGTATTCAATGGCTTTCACAGCGTTGTAATCGATTCCAGTCTGCCGATCCCGGTAGTGCCGGCCGCTGGCCGGCAACCCTGCGGTGCGGTTCGATGCCGGCCAGCGGCCGGCACTACCGTGTCCTCGGAGATTCCAGTGCCCGGATCCCGGCGCTGAGGGCCGCCGCCCGAGCGTGGGCTCGGGCGCTACCGTGTAGAGCCGAGCCGATGCTCGGCTGCGTTTCCATCGACGTGCGTTTCAGAGCGGGGTGAACCGGATCGCCTGGCCACCGCCCGGTGCCAGCACCAGGGTCAGTGAATCGGCGCTGGTCACCTCGCGGGTCTCGCGCTTGAACGCGAACGGATTGCTGCGGAAATCCGCACCTTCGCCATCGCGGTAGATCTCGGCGCGGTAGCGCACGCCCGGCTCCAGGAAGCCCAGCGATACCGGCAGCACGCGGCCGTGTTCATCGGTGATGCTGCCCAGGAACCAGTCGCGGCTGTTGCGGTCGCGGCGCACGATGGTCACGTAGTCGCCTACTTCGCCATCGAGCACGCGGCTCTGTTCCCAGTCCACCGCCACATCCTCGATGAAGCGGAAGGCTTCGCGGTGCTGCAGGTAGTGCTCGGGCAGGTCGGCGGCCATCTGGATCGGGCTGTACAGCACCACGTACAGCGCCAGCTGGCGGGCCAGCGTGCTGGGAATGGCCTGGCCGTGGCGACCCTTCAGGCTGAGGATGCCCGGTGTGTAATCCATCGGCCCGGACAGCATGCGGGTGAACACCAGATTCACTTCATGCTCGGGCGGGTTCGGCGGCTGGCCCCAGGCGTTGTACTCCATGCCGCGCGCGCCTTCGCGCGAAATCCAGTTGGGGTAGGTGCGGCGCAGGCCGGTGTCCTTGATCGGCTCGTGCGGGTTGACCGACAGGTGCCGGCGCGCGGCCTCCTGCACCACGTTCAGGTGGTGGCGGGCCATGAACTGGCCGTCATGCCACTCGCGCCACAGCGGGCCCCCGGCCGGGTTGCGGCGGTCGACCTGGCCGTCATCGCAGACATAGCCGGTCTTGAACTGGTCCACGCCCAGCCGCGCGTACAGGTCCAGCGCGGCGCCCAGCTGGTCTTCGTAGTGCTCGATGGCACAGCCGGTTTCGTGGTGGCCGATGAGGTGTACGCCCTTCTTCAGCCCATAGGCGGACAGCGCTTCGATATCGAAATCCGGCGTGGCGCGGGTGAAGTCGAAGTCATAGCCGTTGCCCACCCACATGCCGTCCCAGCCCGGATTCCAGCCTTCCACCAGCACGCCGCGGAAGCCGTGCGCGGCGGCAAAATCGATCACCTTCTTCGTCTTGGCGGTGGTGGCAGCGTGCTTCGGGCCAGTGGCCCAGCTTTCGTTGTCCAGGTGCATCGACCACCACACACCCAGGTACTTGGCCGGCTTCACCCAGCTCACATCACCCAGTGCATTGGGTTCGTTGAGGTTGAGGATCAGGTCCGATTCGACCAGGCCACCGGCGCGGTCGGCGATCTGCAGCGTGCGCCACGGCGTGGCGAAGGGCAGGGCGCGGCGCACCTTCCAGCCTTCGGCCGAGGGCGAAAGCTGGGCGCGCAGCCGCTGGCCATCGGTGCGGCGCAGCCACATGCCGGCGTAGTCGACCAGCGCGGCTTCATGGATGGCCACGTGCAGGCCGTCAACGCTGCGCAGGGTCATCGGCGTGTGCACCAGCGGCACTTCGCGCAGCGGCGTGCGCTGGTACAGGTACTCGTAGTGGATCGGTTCGCCAGCCGGAATCCACCACGCGGTGGAATCGGGTGCGATGGCGAATTCGGTCAGCTCTTCATCGATGATCGCTTCGCGCAGGTTCGGTTGTTCGGGGAACACATAGCGGAAGCCCAGGCCGTCGTCGTACACCCGGAACACCACGTCCACGCGGCGCTTGCTGCCGGTGCTTTCGGCCAGCTGCACGGTCAGTTCGTTGAAGTGGTTGCGGGTGACGCGGCGCTCACCCCAGGGCTGTTCCCAGGTGTCGTCCACGCTGCGCCGCTGTTCACTCAGCTGCACGAAGTCACGGTCCAGGCGACCGTCGCGCAGCACGAAGCCCAGCGTGGAATCGTCCACCACGGTATCGCCCAGGCGCTCCACCCGGTAACGCGCGGTACCGCCATCAAGCACCAGGCTGACGGCCAATACCTTGCCGGGCGAATCCACCCGGGTCACCTGCGGCGCGGCCTGGGCCACCGCCACCAGGCCCAGCAGGGCCATGCCGAACACCGGCGCGATCATCGCACGGACTGCAACAGAAAAAGCCGGCATTTCCCCTCCCAAGGCGCCATTGGCAGACCCGGACCATAAGCCAGCACGGCGCCCGCTCTTCACGTGATGGCCATGAATACGTATGCAACTGGACGCAGGCGCTGGCGCCGCGTCTACCATGGGGCAAGGCACCTTGAGGGAGGGGCCGCGCCCGCGCACCGGTTCCGGTGGCGCGGACCCACAACGGTGCAGAGAGGGAGGGAGGTCGACGGGCGCAAGCCGGTCTGCCGCTTCGATGCTGAAGATCATTTGCCTGACGGCTGCCCTTGGGGCAGCGCTGGGAACGACCGCGCACGCGGCCGACCTGGAATTCAACGGCCGCCACGCGCGCGCCGAAGCCGCTGCCAAGGGCAGCTTCGTGCTGCACGCGCCGACGGGCGAGGTGCGGATCGCCGCCGTGCCCATGCGCAGCCAGACCGGCAGCGTGATGTTCGATGCGCTGTTCGCACTGGCCCAGCAGGAGATGGACCAGGACCGCGTGGATGCGATCCGCGATCCGTCGTTCGACGAAGGCCGCCCGGTCCCCTGTGAATGCTTCCAGACGGGCGCGCGCTGGCCCTACGTGTGGACCCGCGATGTCAGCTTCGCCGCCGATCTGGCCCTGGCCAGGCTGGACCCGCAGCGCACCCGCCAGTCGCTGCAGTTCAAGCTCTCGGCTGCGCGTGACGGCCACACCCCCGGCCTGTTCGTGGCCCAGGACACCGGTTCCGGCGGCAGCTGGCCGATCAGCAGCGACCGCGTGGTGTGGTTCCTGGCCGCGCGCCACCTGCTGGATGATCCGGCGTTCGCCGACCAGGTCTGGCAGGCGCTGCAGGGCACTCTGGCGCAGGACCGCGCGATGGTGTTCGACGCGCAGATGGGCCTGTACCGCGGCGAGACCTCGTTCCTCGATTGGCGCGAGCAGACCTACCCGGACTGGACGCGCGAGAACGTACGTTTCATTGGTGATTCCTACGCGCTGTCCACCAACGTGCTGCATTACCAGGCACTGCGCCTGGGCCAGCAGATGGCCGCGCAGCTGGGCGACGAGCGCAGCGAACAGTACAAGGCCTGGGCCGACGCGCTGGCGCTGCAGATCGATGCACGCTTCTGGCGCGAGGACATGGGCCAGTACATGAGCTACATCGGCGAAGCCGCCCACCCGGTGCCATACGCCAAGGTCGATCTGCTGGGCCTGTCGCTGGGCATCCTGGCCGACGTCCTGCCGGCCGAGCGTGCGCGGCGCGCGTTGGCCGCCTACCCGATGGGGCCGGCCGGCAGCCCGGTGGTGTGGCCGCAGGAAGCGCAGCAGCCGATCTACCACAACCGTGCCATCTGGCCGTTCGTCAGCGCCTATTCGCTGCGTGCCGCGCGCAAGGTCGATGATGCGCCGCGCATCGCCGCCGAGATCCGTTCGCTGATGCAGGGCGCGGCGCTGGCCGGTTCCAATATGGAGAACTACGAACTGGTCACCCAGGCCGTCCATGTGGACGAGGGCGCACTGAGCGGGCCGGTGGTCAATTCCGAGCGCCAGCTGTGGTCGGTGGCGGGCTATCTGGCCATGGTGAGCGAGGGGGTGTTCGGCCTGCAGGACGATGGCAGCGTGCAGCCGAAGCTGCCGGCCAGCCTGGTGCCGGACCTGTTCGGCAAGCAGCGCCGCATCAGCCTGGAGGCCAACGGCAAGCGCTATGTGCTGGAGCGCCCGAAGCAGCTGGGCGAAGGCCTGCTGGTGGCCGGCAAGGTGAAGACGCGCGGTGCGACGACGACGGTGCAGCTGGTACCGGCCGATGCCGCAGCCCCCGCTTTCGTACCGCATGCAGCGGCGCCCAGCGCCGATCCCAACGCGCGTGCGCCGGCCACACCGGCCGCGCCGCAGGCCCGGCGCAGTGGCAAGGGCTGGACCGTGGCCGTGGCCGCCGACCAGGTGCTGTGGCAGGACGGCAGGGCCGTGCAGCCGGCCAAGAGCGTGGCACGCGTGGGCGACGACGGCCTGCAGCATTGCCTGAGCCTGACCCGCCGCGACGGCACGCTGGAATCGCTGCACAGCCCGATGATCTGCGTGGGCCCGCAGCAGGTGCTGCGCGGTGACCGCCAGTGGCGTTTCAACAATGCCAAGGCGGGCCACGTGCGCCTGCGGCTGCAGTACAACAACCCGAACGGACCGATCAACACGGGCGTGACCGCCGCAGTGAAGCAGTTGAACCTGCAGTGCCCGGGCCAGCCGGCGCAGCGGCAGACGGTCACCCTGCCGCACAGCGTTGCCGCCCAGGAATCAACCGCGGTCAGCTTCGCCGTGCCCAAGGGCCGCTGCACGGTCACGCTTGAGGAAGGCTTCAACATGAGCGCATTGCAGCACTTCGCGCACTACACCGGCGGCAAGGGTGGGCGCGATGGCGTGCTCAACCAGGCCCAGGTGCAGGCGCTGAAGGTGGCGCACGTGGCCGCGATCGAGGGTGCACGATGAACCGTCCCGCCAAGCCGCAGCTGTCGTTCTGGCAGATCTGGAACATGTGCTTCGGCTTCCTTGGCATCCAGTTCGGGTTTGCCCTGCAGAACGCCAACGCCAGCCGCATCTTCGAGACCCTGGGGGCCTCGCAGGATGCGGTGCCGGGGCTGTGGATCGCCGCACCGCTGACCGGCCTGCTGGTGCAGCCGGTGGTGGGCTACCTGTCCGACCGCACCTGGACCCGCTGGGGCCGACGCCGCCCGTTCTTCATGATCGGCGCGGTGCTGACCACGCTGGCCCTGCTGGTGATGCCCAACTCGCCCACGCTGTGGATCGCCGCTGGCACGCTGTGGGTGCTCGATGCCTCCATCAACGTGTCGATGGAACCGTTCCGCGCCTTCGTGGGGGACCAGTTGGCGCCGCGCCAGCGGCCCACCGGCTATGCGATGCAGAGCTTCTTCATCGGCGTCGGCGCCATCGTTGCCAGCTTCCTGCCCTTCATCCTCACCCACGTCGGCGTCAGCAACACCGCGGCACCGGGCGAATTGCCCGACTCGGTGCGCTATGCGTTCTACTTCGGTGCGGTGGTCCTGCTGGCGGCGATCAGCTGGACGGTGTTCAGCACGCGCGAGTATTCACCGGCCGAGCTTGCCGCCTTCGACGATGCCGAGCCGCCCGCGCACCATGCCGGCGCTGCAGTCACCGGGCCCGCACCGTGGGGCCAGGTGGCGCTGTGGCTGGGCCTGGGCGTGCTGCTGGCGGCGCTGATCGCGTGGCGCCAGGGCGACAGGATGCTGTACGTGCTGGCCGGCCTGTGCGCGGGCTACGGCCTGCTGCTGGCGCTGGCCCGCGTGCTGCCGGGCCCGCACATGCTGGCCGCCATCGTTGGCGACCTGCGGGCGATGCCGGTCACCATGCGGCGGCTGGCCTGGGTGCAGTTCTTCTCGTGGTTCGCGCTGTTCGCCATGTGGATCTTCACCACTGCCGCGGTCGCGGGCACCCACTTTGGTTCCACCGATCCGCAGTCGGCGGCCTACAACGAGGGCGCCAACTGGGTGGGCGTGCTGTTCGGGGCCTACAACGGGTTCGCGGCGCTGGCCGCGCTGCTGATCCCGCCCATGGTGCGCGCGCTCGGCCTGCGCTGGAGCCACCTGGTCAACCTGTGGCTGGGCGGGGCCGGGCTGATCTCGATGATGTTCATCGACGATCCGCGCTGGCTGCTGCTGTCGATGGTCGGTGTCGGCTTCGCCTGGGCCTCGATTCTGTCCCTGCCGTACGCCCTGCTGTCGGACAGCGTTCCGGCGGCCAAGATGGGCGTGTACATGGGCATCTTCAATTTCTTCATCGTGATCCCGCAGTTGGTCGCGGCCAGCGCACTGGGCTTTGCCCTGCGTGCCTGGCTGGGCGACCAGCCGATCCATGTGCTGGTGCTGGGCGGCTGCAGCCTGCTGGTGGCCGGCCTGTGCGTGCTGCGGGTTCCGTCCCGTCCGGAGGTGGTGTGATGCGTGGTGTGTTGGCTGTTGCGGTTTCCCTTGCCCTGTTCGCTGGCCACGCCGTGGCCGCGCCGCGCCCGGACTATGTCGGCACCACCGAGCCGTTCGCCAGCGATGCGGTGTACTTCGTGGTCACCGACCGTTTCGTCAACGGCGATCCGTCCAACGATCACCGCGACCAGGGCGGCAAGCACCGCACGTTCGATATTCCGGTGCCGTGCCCGGACAAGGTCGATGGCAATATCGGCTACCTCGGCGGCGATTTCCGCGGCGTGCTGGACAACGCGCAGTACATCCGCGACCTTGGCTTCGGTGCAGTGTGGATCACGCCCATCGTCGACAACCCGGACGAGGCGTTCACCGGCAGCAAGCCGATCAGCTGCACCAGTACGCTGACCGACCGCGGCAAGACCGGTTACCACGGCTACTGGGGCATCAACTTCTACACGATCGACGAACACCTGCCGAGCAAGGATCTGGATTTCGCCGGCCTCAACAAGGGCCTGCACGCAGCCGGCCTGAAGGTGGTGCTGGACATCGTCGGCAACCACGGTTCGCCTGCCTGGACCATGCCCACGCGGCAGCCCCAGTTCGGCCAGATCTTCGACAAGGACGGCAGGCTCATCGCCGACCACCAGAACCTGCCGCCGCAGAAGCTGGACCCGCAGCACAACCCGCTGCACGCGTTCTACAACAACATCGGCCCGGTCGACAGCAAGGACGGCTCCATCTTCGATGGCAACCTGGCCGAGCTGTCCGACTTCAACCAGAACAACCCGGCAGTGATGGATTACCTGGTGGGCGCTTACCTGCAGTGGACCGCGCAGGGCGTGGACGCACTGCGCATCGACACCATCGGCTGGCTGCCGCACCCGTGGTGGCATGAATTCGTCAACCGCATCCGTGCCGAGCACCCTGGCATGTTCATGTTCGGCGAGGCCTTCGACTACAACGCCGCCAGCATCGCCGAACACACCTGGCCCGCCAATGCCAATGTGAGCGTGCTCGATTTCCCGCTGCGCGGCGCACTGGAACAGACGTTCGGCACGGCCGGCAAGGGCTTTGAAACGCTGGCCGAACCGCTGCACCTCACCGGTGGCCCGTACGCCAACCCGTACGAGCTGATGAGCTTCTACGACAACCACGACATGCCGCGCCTGCAGGCCAGCGACAACGGCTTCATCGACGCGCACAACTGGCTGTTCACTGCGCGCGGCATCCCGGTGGTCTATTACGGGTCGGAAACCGGCTTCATGCGCGGCCGTGCCGAGCATGCTGGCAACCGCGCCTATTTCGGCCAGCAGCGCGTGGATGACGCACCGCAGAGCCCGATCTTCGCGCCGCTGCAGCGCATCGCCAAGCTGCGCGAAGCCACCCCGGCCCTGCAGCGTGGCCTGCAGGTGAACGAGCGCCTGCAGGGCGATGAAGCGGTGTTCTTCCGCGTGCTGCAGCACGGCGACGTGGCACAGACCGCGCTGGTGCTGCTGAACAAGGGCGAAGCCGCCCGTGGTTTCGAGGTCGATCGTTATCTGCAGGCCGGTACCTGGCGCGATGCACTGGACGGTGGCGAACTGAAGGTGAAGCGCTCGCTGAAGGTAGAGGTGCCGGCGCACGGGGTGAAGGTCTACGTGCTGGATGCCCCGGTGCAGCAGTCCGCGCTGCAGGCCGAACTGGACAAGGCCATGACCGACCAGCAGGCGCGGGACCAACGATTGAAGCGGTAGTGCCGGCTGCTGGCCGGCAGCCCCGCATGGATGGCATATTCAGGTGCCGGCCAGGAGCCGGCACTACGCCACGACGACAAGGATGGCCTGAACGATGCGACGTCTGCTGGTTTCGATGGGCGGTGGTGCGGTCACCGGTGCCCTGATCGCGGTAGTGACCTTCCCGTGGCTGGCCCGCACCGCCGCCATCGCCATGCCGCGAAGCTTCAATCTTTATCTATGGGATGCCGTGGTGGTGTTCGGCCTCGGCGCCAGCCTGGTGGCGTTGCCGCTGATGCTGCTGGGCCTGCGCCTGACCCGGGTACGTGGCGCCGATGTGGCGACCCTGCTGGTGTCGGCGCTGCTCCCGCTGGTGGTCGCCCTGAAGGTGATGGACGCGCTGCAGGCCGGTAGCAGCGTGCTGCTGGCATGGGCCGTGGGCATGCTGCTGGCTGCGCTGGTGCACAGTGTCTGGCGGAAGGCCGCTCCCCGCACAACAGCGTGACGTCCGGTCGTCCGCATCCTTAAGTCCGGTAGTGCCGGCCGCTGGCCGGCAACCCGGTTCCTTGGCATGCCGGCCAGCGGCCGGCACCACCGGGCGGGACCGCATCCGGCACAATAGGGCCCCCCGAAACCAGCCGTAACGCCATGACCGACCTCGCCCCGCAGACCCCGATCGAAACCCTGCTGAAGGCCGCCATGGATGGAGCCGTGCCGATCCGCGCCTTCATGGAGGCGTTCGTGGCGTCCGAGGTGGTGCTGCTGACCGGCAGCCTGGTCACCCCCGACGGCAGCGGTTTCGACCCGTTGCTGTTCGACAAGCAAGGCACCCTGCACGTGGCCGTGTTCACCGATCCCGCTCGGGTTGGCATCCACGCCCAGCAGGCCCCGCACCAGATCCGCTGGCTGATGCTGGACGTGCTGCGCCGCGTGCCCGGCGGCTACGGTGTAGTGGTCAACCCCGGCACGACGCTGGGCTTCGAAATTTCCGCCAGCGGCGTGGGCGAGATCCTGAAGGATTTCGCGCAGAGGTGACGCATCTGTAGAGTCGAGCAAGCTCGACTCTACAGACGTGGAAGGACGGGAGGGGAGGTGCCGGCCGGCGCCGGCACCTCCGCCGGCATCACATCGACACCTTCTTCCGGTTGTCACCGCTGACGCGGTCGATCAGCTTGTTGTACGGATCGAACCCGGCTTCGTCCGGCTTGCTGTCCACCGTCACCGTGATGGTGGGTTGGGCGGTCGTGACATGGTGGCGTTGCAGGTACAGCACCTTCTGGTCACGTTCCTTGCCCGATGGCCCGTTGGCGAAGACGCCGATCTCAATCCAGTCATCCATGCTGCCGTTGCTCTCCTCGCCCTTGCCGTCGGCGTACTGCTTGGCGGCGTGCAGGACCAGCGTCACGTCGTAACGGCCGTCGTTGCGCTTGCGGGCGCTGGCGGAGATCACGCGGTTGTCGTAGAAGCTGATCTTCTCGAACAGATCGGTGACCAGCTGCTGGCGATCGGCCGGCGTTTCGGCGCGGATGTACTCGAGCAGTTCGCGTGAGGTGGTGTACGGCGGCTGCTGGTAGCCCTTGTCCTGCAGGAAGCGTTTCAACGCACGGTTCAGCGCCTGTTCGCCGATTTCCTCGCGTAGCCGGTAGAACACCAGCGAACCCTTTTCGTAGTGGATGTACTGCTGGTTCTCCACGCGTTCCAGCGGCAGTTCCTCGATGGCCTCGCCGCCGCGCCCCGACAGGTATCCATCCAGTTCGCGCTTGAGGAACTGGCGCATGTGCTGGCGACCATACTCCTGCTCCATCACCATCAGCGCCGAGTACTGCGACAGCGACTCGGACAGCACCGTTGCGCCCTGTACGTTGGCACCGATCACCTGGTGTGCCCACCACTGGTGGGCGACCTCGTGGGCGGTCACGTAGAACACGTAGTCCACCTTGTCCGGATCGCGCAGGTCAGCGATGAAACCGATGGCTTCGGAATAGGGGATGGTGTTGGCGAAGGACTGCGCGAAGCGGGCATAGCCAGGGAACTCGATGATGCGTACCTGGCGATGCTGGTAGGGCGTGAAGTTCGCTTCGTAGTAGGCCAGCGACTTCTGCACCGCTTCGATCATCCGGTCCACGTTGTAGCCGTGCGCCGGGTCGAAGTAGACCTCGATCGGGATGTCCTTGTACGTCGCCTTGCGTACCTCCCAGCGTGCCGACAGGTAGGCATAGAAGTTCAGCATCGGCCGGTCCATGGCATAGCTGAAGCAGCGACGGCCATTGACCGTGGTTTCGTGCCGCAGGTAGCCCGGCGCCAGTGCGACCTGGTCCGGTGCGGTGCAGACCGTGGTGCGGAAGTCCAGCCAGTCGGCATCGTCGGAGACGTAGGTGTTGGCCCGCGCCGCTTCGTCCTCCAGCTTCGGCATGCGGGTCGGTTCGCCCAGGCCACGCTTGCGCCGTTCGTTGCGGTCGCTGATCTCGACGCGTTCGTTGTAGCCAAAGGAAGGCAATGCGCGGCTGTTGATGAAGGTGCCGTTGTCCACGATGTTGCTCGGTGCTTGGCCGGCGGTGATGCCGCTGGGCTTCTGCACCACCCGGAAATGCACGCTGCGGCTTTCACCCGGTTGCAGCGGCGTCTGCAGGCGGTAGATGCGGTAGCCGAGATCGGCGTCATGCATCGACAGCGTCTGCCCACCCAGGTCGACCGCAAGCAGCTGCTTGTCATCCCCCATCGAGACGTGCACTTCATGGATCGGCACGGCGTGGGTGTTGCGCACCGTCCAGTTCGCGTCGATCACCATGGACTGCGATTCCGGGAACAGGTCCACGCGGTTGTCCACGGCCACGATGCGCGGCTGCGGCAGGCTGCGGTACTTCGACAGCTCGCGTTCGTAACGGGCCTGCAGATCCAGCTGCTGGTCCGGTGAGAGGAACTCGTTGCGGATGTTGGTGTTCCAGTACAGCCAGCCGCCCACCGCGACGAACGCCAGTGCAGCCACGGCCGCGAAGGCGCCGGTCGGGCCCCGCAGGCGGCGGCCTGCCAGGGCCAGGCGCTGGCGCAGGCCCTGGCTGACGCCGCGTACCCAGAACGCCGAGGCCAGGCACATCAACGCGAGCAGGAACAGCACCCAGTAGCCCTGGAACGCCAGCTGTCCGGTCAGGAAGTGGCCATAGCCGTTCATGTCCGAATAGGGGGCATTCGGCCAGCTGCCGAAGTTGTAGAGGTTCTGCGTGTAGTCGAGCATGCCCAGCACGCCCTGGCCGATCATCACCACGATCAGCAGTGCATAGCCGACGAACTTGTTGTTGGTAAGGACCTGCAGCACCAGTGCCAGGCCCCCCATCAGGATGTAGACCACCGAATCCAGCGCCAGGCTGCGCAGGTACAGCAGCGGCTCCAGGTGGGTGTAGCCCTTGGCCAGCTGCACGCCCATCGCGGCGAGCGCGCCAGCCGCCTGGAAGCAGGCGATCACCGCCAGCAGCGCCGTGAACTTGGCCAGCAGCGGTACCCAGTTCGGCACGGGCATGGCATCGGTCACTTCATTGATGCGGGCGCTGCGTTCCTTCCAGACCAGTTCGCCGGCAAAGAACAGCACGATGATCACCAGCAGCCAGCTGAAGGCCCCCTGCAGGGCCATGATCATCTGCGAGGTGACCGGCCAGATGGAGGTGCCGTACAGCGTTTGCCGGAACAGTGCGCTTGGCAGGAAGTTGGCCAGGCCCAGCACCAGCAATACGATGAACGGCACGCTGCGCAGCACGCCGCGTGTGTCGAAGCGGACCTGGCGCAGGAACTGCTGCCATGCCGTTCCAGCGTTGAACGCCGGTACCACGCGCGGCAGTGCTGCGCGGGTAGGCCGGGCGGCAGCCGCATCGGCAGCCGGCGACGCATGCGTGCGGCCCCAGCGGCGGCGTCCGCTGCCACTGCGCTCGGTGCGGAACAACGCGAAGGTGGCGGCGAACAGCGCTGCTGCCACGCCCAGCCACAGGGCGCGGTTGGCCAGCAGATAACCGGCCAGTTCGGGAATGCCGCTGTTGCGTTCGGCCGTGGACCAGTAGCGGATGGTACGGCCCAGCGCACGCATGCCCAACGGTTCGCTCAGCACGGCAATCCAGGTGTTGTCGATGTCACGCAGCAGCGCCGCGCTGGCACCGTACAGCACCAGGTAGGCGACCAGGCCAATGTACACCCAGAGAATCGAGCGGGTCAGTGCCGCCAGCAGCGACAGCAGTGCGGTGGTGAACAGCAGGTTGGGAATGACGAAGATCGCGAAGGTCCACGCGAAGCCACGCCAGCTGACAGGGCCCATGCGTTCGGGATCGACCCACGGCATGAACGGTGCCAGCCACAGGCCGAGCGCGATCACGACGTAGACCAGCAGGCCCGCTGCCAGCGCTGCGGCGATGCGCCCGGCCAGGTAGTCGCGACGTTTCACCGGGCTGGCGAAGATCAGTTCGGCGGTGCCCAGCTCGAAGTCACGCAGCAACGCGTTGCTGACGAACAGCGCGTTGACCAGCATTCCGAGCAGGGTGAAGATGCCCAGCATCTGCGCGATCACTGTCGGCGCATTGCTGTGCACGTTGCCGCTGCCACCACCAATCTGTACTGCATCGCTGGAGGCGGCGGCGAAGGCGAGCAGGGCGAACAGCCCGGCCAGCAGCCACAGCAGCGGAGAACGCAGCTGCTCGCGCAGCTCGAACCGGAAGAAATTGAGGATCATGGCGTGCTCCGCTCAGGCTGCCGCGCGGGCACACGCCTGCAGGCGCAGGCGCTGGAAGTAGACGTCCTCGAGATCGGGAGCCACAGCGTGGAAGCCATCGCCTGGATCACTGGCACTGTGGATATGGATGACCGGGCGGCCACCGACCAGGCGCGTGGACAGCACCACGTAGCGTGCCTCATGGTCGGCCAGTTCGGACGGGTCGACCTGCTTGCGCCAGACCTGCTGCTGCAGGGCATCGATGGCATCGGCAGGACGGCCGGTCAGCAGCACCTGGCCGTTGTTCATGATGGCCATGCTCGGGCACAGGTCGGTCACGTCCTCCACGATATGGGTGGACAGGATCACCGCGACGTTCTCGCCGATGGCGGCCAGCAGATTGAGGAAGCGGTTGCGCTCCTCGGGGTCGAGGCCGGCGGTGGGTTCATCGACGATGACCAGGCGCGGATCGCCAAGCAGGGCCTGGGCGATGCCGAAGCGCTGGCGCATGCCGCCGGAATAGGTGCCCAGCTTGCGCTTGCGCGCGTCCCACAGATTCACCTGCTGCAGCAGGCCGTCCACCACTTCGCGGCGCTGCGCGCGCTGGGTCAGGCCCTTGAGCACGGCGAAGTGCTCCAGCAGGTCGAGCGCACTGACCTTGGGGTAGACGCCGAAATCCTGCGGCAGGTAGCCCAGCCGGCGGCGCACGGCGTCCTTGTCGCGCAGCACGTCGATCGGTGATTCACCGGGGATGGTCAGCACCGCGCTGCCGCTGTCGGCTTCCTGCAGCGTGGACAGGGTACGCATCAGCGAGGATTTGCCGGCGCCGTTGGGCCCGAGCAGGCCGAACATGCCGCGCGGGATATCCAGCGTGACCCCGTTCAACGCGTGGACGCCGTTGGCGTAGGTCTTGGAGAGCGAGTCGATCTGCAGCATGCGGCGTACACCTCTTCCCTGTGTGAATGGCCGTTTATCGCGCTGAACAGGCGTACGGTCAAACGCCGTTGGTCATGGTTACTGCCAGCGGCGCGGGGTTGGGGCATCATCGGGCCCGAACCGGAGCCAAGCGCAGGGAGCAGGGAGCAGGACGTGGGTGGCTATCTATTGCTGAAGGATGATTTCGAGGCGCGCATCCGCCTGCTGGCGCCTGGCGAGGGCGGCCGCCGCCAACCCGCGTATAACGGCATCCGCTGGGACTTTGCTTATGCCGATGCGTCGGGTGAGCTCGAGCTGTTCATGATCTTCCCTGAGTTCCTTGGCGAGGACAGCCAACCGCTGGCCCATGAAATCGCGCTGCCGGTCGGCCCGTGGCTGCGGGCGAGAATGCGGATCGTGAACCGGGAACTGCGGCAGACCCTGCACCGTGATCGGATCGGCGAGGGTGTCCGGTTTCATTGCCACGAAGGTCCACGCGCGGTCGCGGTGGGCGAGGTCACGCGGATTACCGGTCTGCACGAGACCTTGTAGAGCCGAGCCCATGCTCGGCTGCTTTGCCATTTTCTGTAGAGCCGAGCCCATGCTCGGCTGTTCTGCCTTTACATCCGCAGCGACGACTCGCGCACTACCAGCTTCACCGGAATGCTCAGGCTTTCCACCGGCTGCCGGCCGATCAGCGCCAGCAGTTTCTCAACCAGCAGCTGGCCGGCCTGCTTGGTGTCCTGCTGCACCGTGGTCAGTGCCGGGGATACCGAGGCCGCCAGCGGAATATCGTCGAAGCCGGTGACCGCCACGTCCTGCGGCACGCGCAGGCCGGCCTCGCGCAGCGCCCGCATCGCGCCGATGGCGATCAGGTCGCTGGCCGCGCAGATTGCATCGATGCGTTCGCCGCGTGCCAGCAGGGCCTGGCAGGCCTCCTGGCCGGACGCCTCGGTGGTGATGGCATCGTGCTGCAGCGCCGGGTCGGCCGCCAGGCCGTGCGTACGCAGGGCCTCGACGTGGCCACGGTAGCGTTCCTCGAACTCCGGGTAATGGCTGGAGGCGTGGCCGAGGAACGCGATGCGACGGCAGCCCTGCTGCAGCAGGTGGGCGGTGATGTCATGCCCGCCCTGGAAGTTGTCGCTGCCGATCGACACGCCCGGCTGCCCGGGCAGCGCCGCGCCCCAGCGCACGAAATGCGTGCCCTGTTCAACCAGCCGCTGCAGCCGGTCGCGCGACTGGTGGTAGTCGCCATAGCCGAGCAGGATGATGCCGTCGGCCTTGTTGCTGTCCTCGTAATCGGCCTGCCAATCGGTCGAAAGCTGCTGGAAGGACACCAGCAGGTCCTGCCCGTGCAGCGCGCAGGCGCGGGTGATCGAGCCCAGCATCGAGTGGAAGAACGGGTTGATCAGCGAATCGTCATTGGTCGGGTCCTCGAAGAACAGCAGGGCCAGGGTGCCGGCATTGCGCAGGCGCAGGCTGGAAGCGTTCTTGTCGACCTTGTAGTTCAGCTCGCGGGCGATGCGCAGGATGCGCTCGCGGGTCTCGGCGTTGACCATCGGGCTGCCGCGCAGGGCACGCGACACCGTGGGCTGGGAAACCCCGGCCAGGTGGGCGATGTCCAGGGACGTGGCTTTGCCTTTGATGGTCATGTGCAGTGCGGGCGCGGGGACAGGCGGGCGATAGGGGATGATGCCACGGGTCGCAGGCGCTGGCCCCGACGATGTCCTGTCGGGAACGCCGACGGGACAATGATTGGCTGCGCCGCGACCTCGCGCGCGAGGGTGCAGGGGACGTGCGCGATTTCGTCTGCAACGGCCGTAGACCCAGGCCTGGCAAGGGATAGGGGCACTTTCCGGCCCGCAGCGGGGGCTTCCCTGACCGGGCGCCGGGCGGCGTGGATGATAAGATGGGCCATTCCTGAATTCCCCCACCTGCATCGGGGGCGGCCCCGGCCACTGCCTCCTGCCTGGAGGACGTGCTATCACTGGCGGTCTGCCCTCGGACAACGGACGAACACACCTATGGCGCGTGGCATCAACAAAGTCATCCTGGTCGGCAACCTCGGCAACGACCCGGACGTGAAGTACACCCAGGGTGGCATGGCCATCACCCGTATCAGCCTGGCCACCACCAGCGTCCGCAAGGACAAGGACGGCAACCAGCAGGAGCGCACCGAATGGCACCGCGTGGTGTTCTTCGGCAAGCTCGGCGAAATCGCCGGCGAGTACCTGCGAAAGGGCAGCTCGGTCTACGTCGAAGGCAGCCTGCGCTACGACAAGTACACCGGCCAGGATGGCGTGGAGAAGTACTCCACTGACATCATCGCCGACGAAATGCAGATGCTGGGCGGCCGCGGTGAAGGCGGCGGCGGTGGTGGCGGTGGCAACTATGGCGGCGACCGTCCGCAGCGCCAGCAGGCCCCGCGCCAGGAGTACGGCGGCGGTGGCGGCGGCCAGCGTGGCGGCCAGGGCGGTGGTTACGGCAACCAGGGCGGTGGCCAGGGCGGCTACGGCAACCAGGGCGGCAACCAGGGCGGCGGCTATGGCAACCAGCGCCCGCAGCCGCAGCAGGCACCGCCGATGGACGACTTTGCTGACGACGATATTCCGTTCTGACGCACGCCTGGCAACAGGCCGTGATGTGAATCCAGAAGGAGTCCCATTCATGGGGCTCCTTTTTTCATGCGCCGGGCCAGCAGCGTTTTGCCCCGCAACATCGGTTTTCGTGCACCGCGTCTTGCAAAAAAAATACATCCTCCCGTATGGTGCAATCGATTGCATTGCAGTGAATCGTTTGCGTTTGCTACCGGTTGGGAGGCCGGTGAGTGGATGTCCATTCATTCAAGCGGACCGGCGCCGGCGCCGGGTATCACACGCCGGGACGCCCTGCGTCTTGCGGTAGCCGGGGCCGTTGGGCTGGGAGTGGCAGGCACAGTTCCCGCGCTCGCATCGGCCACGGCATTGAAGGGCCGACTGAAGCACTCCGTCGCCCGCTGGACCTTCCCGCAGTTCTCGGTCGCCCAGCTCTGCCAGACCGTGAAAGGTCTCGGCTTTGCCGCCGTCGACCTGGTTGGCCCGGAAGACTGGCCCACGTTGAAGGCCCACGGCATCTACAGCGCGATGTGCAACGGCGCGGAACTGGGCCTGACCAAGGGCTTCGCCGGCCGCGAGTTCCACGATGAACTGGTGGCGCGTTACACACGGCACATCGACCTGGTGGCCGATGCCGGCTATCGCAACCTCATCTGCTTTTCCGGCAACCGCAACGGCATGGACCCCCAGCAGGGCATGGCGAATGCCGAAGCCGGGCTCAAGCGCATCCTTGGCCATGCCGAGAAACGCGGCGTCGTGCTGGTGATGGAGCTGCTTAACTCCCGGGTCGACCATCCCGACTATCTGTGTGACCACTCCGCGTGGGGCGTGGAACTGTGCCAGCGCCTCGGCTCGGACAACTTCGGCCTGCTCTACGACATCTACCACATGCAGATCATGGAGGGCGACATCATCGCCACCATCGGTCGGCACCACGCGCACTTCAAGCATTACCACACCGCAGGCGTGCCTGGCCGGCACGAGATCGTGGACCAGCAGGAACTCAACTATCCGGCCATCTGTCGCGCAATCCGCGACACAGGTTTTGATGGGTATCTGGCGCAGGAATTCATGCCTGCCGCGCCGGATCCCGTCGGCTCATTGCGCGAGGCGATCCGTCTCTGCGACGTCTGAAACGATATCCACCCAGGTGATAGACCCATGGCAGATAATCATTACGACGCCATCGTTGTTGGCTCGGGAATCAGTGGCGGTTGGGCGGCGAAGGAACTGACCGAAAAAGGCCTCAAAGTCCTGATGCTCGAACGCGGTCGCAACATCGAACACGTGAAGGACTACGTCAATGCGATGAAGGAACCGTGGGACTTCCCGCATCGCAACCGGCCGACGCAGGCGATGAAGGCAGCCTTCCCGGTGCTGATGCGCGACTACGCGCTGGCCGAGAACCTGCAGGGCATGTGGGCAGACGAACAGGACTCGCCCTACATAGAAACGAAGCGTTTCGACTGGTTCCGCGGCTACCACGTCGGTGGCCGCTCGCTGATGTGGGGGCGGCAGAGCTACCGCTTTTCCGATCTGGATTTCGAGGCGAACCTGAAGGAAGGCATCGCCACGGATTGGCCGATCCGTTATGACGACATCGCGCCGTGGTACGACCACGTAGAGCGATTCGCCGGTATCGCCGGCACGCGCGAGGGACTGGATGTACTACCCGACGGTGAGTTCCTGCCCCCGATTCCGCTGAACATCGTCGAGAAGGACGTGGCTGCGCGGATCAGGAAAGCCTTTGGCGGAACGCGCCACATGATCCACTCGCGCACCGCCAACATCACCAAGCCGATGCCCGAGCAGGGCCGGGTCAACTGCCAGTACCGCAACAAGTGCATCCTCGGCTGCCCGTTTGGTGCGTATTTCTCGACCCAGGCGGCCACGCTGCCGGCGGCGATGAAGACCGGCAACCTGACTTTGCGCCCGTTCTCGATCGTCAAGGAAGTGCTCTACGACAAGGACCGCAAGCGTGCGCGTGGCGTGGAGGTCCTCGACGCCGAGACCGGCCAGACCTACGAGTACACGGCCAAGGTCATCTTCCTCAATGCCTCGTCGTTCAATTCAACCTGGCTGCTGATGAATTCGGCCACCGATGTCTGGGAAGGCGGGCTGGGCTCCTCGTCCGGCGAACTCGGACACAATGTGATGGACCATCACTTCGGCGCAGGAGCCTCCGGGCGTGTCGAGGGCTACGACGACAAGTACTACTTCGGCCGTCGCCCGTGCGGCTTCTACATCCCGCGCTTCCGCAACGTCGCCACGGACAAGCGCGGCTACCTGCGCGGCTTCGGCTACCAGGGCGGTGCCAGCCGCAACGGCTGGTCGCGCGAGATCGCCGAGCTGAACATCGGCGCGGACCTGAAGGAGGCATTGAGCCTGCCAGGGGACTGGCGCATCGGCATGACCGGCTTCGGCGAGATGCTGCCGCACCACGACAACACCATCCGCCTGGACCACGAGCGCAAGGACAAGTGGGGGCTGCCGGTACTGGCGATGGACGTTGCCATGCGTGACAACGAAATGGCGATGCGCAAGGACATGGCCGCCGATGCCGCCGAGATGCTGGAGGCGGCCGGGGTCAAGGACGTGGAGATGCACGACAACGACTACGCTCCTGGCAAGGGCATCCACGAGATGGGAACCGCGCGTATGGGGCGTGACCGCAGGACGTCGGTGCTGAACGCGCATAACCAGGTCTGGGATGCGCCCAACGTCTATGTCACCGACGGTGCCTGCATGACCTCCAGTGCCTGCGTGAACCCGTCGCTGACCTACATGGCGCTGACCGCGCGGGCGGCCGATCACGCGGTGCGCGAACTGAAAGCGGGGAATCTGTGATGGACCGCCGTGAACTGTTGAAGATGATTGTCGCCGCCACTGGTGCGGCCATGGTCGGCCTGCCTGCGCTGGCCAGCGGCAAGCTGCCGCCGGCCGCAGCGGGCGTCCCTTTTACCGACGCCGAGATTGCCACGCTCGATGAGATCGCCGAGACCATCCTGCCACGCACGCATACACCGGGCGCGAAGGACGCGGCAACCGGCGCCTTCATGGCGCTGTTCGTGACCGACTGCTACACCGCCCGGCAGCAGGCCACGTTCCGCGCCGGCCTGGCCGACATCGACAAACGCGCCGGCGGAAGCTTCGTCGCCCTTGCACCCGACGCGCGCAGCACGCTGCTGCGCACGCTGGATGTGGAAGCCAGGAAGCGCGCGATCGACGTGAGCGAGACAGGTACCGCAGAGGCCGCAAAGGCGACGCCGCATCCATTCACCATGATCAAGCAGCTGGCCATCTTCGGTTTCTTCACCTCGAAGCAGGGCGCGACCGAAGTGCTGCAGTACGTCGCCGTGCCTGGACGATACGATGGTGACCTTGCCTACACGCCAGGCACGCCGGCCTGGGCCACCAGCTGATGGAGAATGACAGAGTGATCAGACCTTTCCTGATGGCCGCAGGCTTGCTCGCTGTGGCGCCGGCCTTTGCACAGGCCGGCAGCGAACGTGATCCTGCGAAAACCGAGGTGTGGGCGGCGGTAGCCGAGGTCGCCACGCCTGCAGGTGCGGCCCCGTCCGATGCGATCGTGCTGTTCGATGGCAGAGACGTGTCCGCGTGGGAGGCGGAGCAGGGCGGGCGCGTGCCGTGGACGGTGGCCGACGGGGCCATGACGGTGGTTCCCGGCAGCAAGGGGATCCGCACCCGGCAGCGCTTCTGTGACATGCAGCTGCACATCGAGTGGCGCACGCCCACTGAAACCAAGGGCTTCGACGGACAGGACCGCGGCAACAGTGGCATCTTCCTGCAGGAGCTTTACGAGCTGCAGGTACTGGACAGCCATGACAACCCGACCTACGCCAACGGCCAGGCGGGCTCGATCTACAAGCAGGCCATGCCGCTGGTGAATGCCGCGCGTGCGCCCGGCCAGTGGCAGGCCTACGACATCATCTGGAAGGCGCCGCGGTTCTCGGCCGGTGGCGGGCTCACCTCGCCGGCCCGGATCACCGTGCTGCACAACGGTGTGCTGGTGCAGAACGACACGGTGCTGGCGGGGAAGACGGAGTACATCGGTGCGCCGTCGTACTCGCCCCATGGATGCGCGCCGCTCTACCTTCAGGAACACGCGTCCAAGGTCAGCTACCGCAACATCTGGGTGCGCGAGCTGTAAGGCGCGCGTCTATTTCGCCAGGAAGCTGGCGAGGTCATCGATTTCCTGCGGGGACAGCTGGGAGAAGGGCGGCATCAGCCCGCCGCCCTTGCTGATCTTTTCCTTGATCTGCGCAGGGGGCAGGCGCTTGCCGATGTCGGTGAGCGCGGGGAACGTGCCGGGCATGCCCGCGCGGTCCGCACCGTGGCAGGCCACGCAGTTCGCTGCGTACAGCTTGGCGCCCGCAGCGGGGTCTTCCTTGCACCATGCCGGCAACGCCTGCGTTGCCGCGCAGACGCCCAGGACCAGAATCAGGACGGTTTTCAAGCAAGGCTCCTTTGCGGGCTAGCGCGGTGCGCGGGCGGGCGGGGCGATGGTCAGGTGTTGGCGCAGGTAGTCGGCGCCGGCCTGGATGACCTTGGCCGGGTCGCGCGGCTGGTCGTGCTCGACGATGTACCACTGCACGCCAGCAGCTTCGGCGGCCGGCAGGATGGCATTCCAGTCGAGCACGCCCTGGCCGACAGCGGCGAATCCGCCTTCGTCCTCGGCCTGGCCCTTGGGTGCGTTGTCCTTGGCGTGTACCGCGAACAGGCGGCCGCGGAACTTGCCCAGCATCACCACCGGGTCATGCCCGGAACGCGCGACCCAGGCCAGGTCCAGTTCGGTCTGCAGGCCAGGGCCTGCTGCATCGAACAGCAGCTCCAGGCCGGTACGCCCGTTGAAGTCGACCAGCTCGAAATCGTGGTTGTGGTAGGCCAGGCGCATGCCCTTGGCGCGCACGCGCTCAGAGAGGCGGCCCAGTTCCTTGCCCAACGCCGCCCAGCCTGCGGCATCGGTCGGCCGGTCCTTGCTGTCCAGGTAGGGCACCACCAGCGTGGTGTTGCCGATGGCTTGGTTGAAGGCCACCACCTTGTCGAGGTCATTGCGCAGATCAGTCAGCGCGGTGTGCGATGAAATCGCGCGGATCGCGTACTTGTCGAGCAGCTGCTTCAGCTCGGCCGCACTGACGTTCTGCGTGCCGACCGTTTCCACTGCGTGCACGCCTGCGTCGTGGACGATCTTCAACTGCTGGTCGAGCGTGCCGGCGTTTCGCAGCGTGTACATCTGCACCGCGATGGGCTTTCCAGCGCCGCCGCTCTCCGCAGCGAAGGCGGGCAGGGCGGCGAACAGCAGCAGTGCGAGGGTTGCGATCCTGCGTGTTGGAGCCTTCATCAGTACATCCTCCCGGGAATCATTCGATGGTGGTCCAGGCCCGTGACTTGGCCGATGCGATGACGCGGTCGACGATCAGCGCCGAACGCACGCCGTCCTCGAAGGTGGGCAGGCCCTCCGGCTGTCCGCCGTCGATGGCGCGATAGGTGTCGGCAACGAATGCCTCGAAGCATTGCGCATAGCCCTGCGCATGCCCGGGTGGCAGTGCCGACAGTCGCCGCTGCTCGGCGCTGCCGGCCCCCGGACCGCGCACGAAGGTTTCTTCGCGCTGGTCGGGCCGGCCGATCCACAGCCGCTCGGGGTCTTCCTGGTTGAAGGCCACGCTGGCCTTGGCGCCGTCGATCTCGAACCAGAGGCGGTTGTGCCGCCCCGCCGAGACCTGGCTGACGGTCAGCGATGCCAGTGTGCCCGCGCCGGTACGGAACATCGCCGTGGCCACATCCTCACTGGCAACCGCCTGCATCGCACCGCCTGCTGCGGCGGTGCTGAAACTCTGCGCGCTCTCGGCGCTGCGTTCGGCGATCACCGTCGCGAAGGCAGCGCTGACCTCGGCGAATCGCTCGCCGCTGACCCATTCCACCAGATCGCACCAGTGCGAGCCGATGTCGGCGAACACGCGCGAGGTGCCGCCCAGCACGGGGTCGACGCGCCAGTTGTTGCTGGCCGGGTCCAGCAGCCAGTCCTGCAGGTAGCTGCCGTGGATGAGGTGCAGTGGCCCGATGTCGCCTGCCGCGATGCGGGCGCGTGCTTCACGCACGACCGGGTGGTAGCGGTAGACGAACGGCACCGTGGCGATCAGGCTGCTCGAGCTGGCCAGCGACGCCAATGCCTGCGCGTCGCCCAGCGTGGTCGCCAGCGGCTTTTCGCAGACCACGTGCTTGCCGGCCGCCAGGGCAGCCTGCGCCATCGGCCGGTGCAGGTGGTTCGGCGTACACACGTGCACGACCTGCACCTGCGGATCCGCGACGACGTCCTCGATATCGCGGTAGGCGCGCGGAACGTTCCATGCCTGTGCGACGTCGTGCGCGCGCTGCGGCGAAGAGGCGGCCACGCCACGCACGTCCGCACCGGCCAGCAGCGCGGCACGGCGATGGACCGCCGCGATCATGCCGGTGCCGATGATGGCGATTCCAAGCCTGGGCATCGAGTGCGCTCCTCAGTGCGTGGTGGGTGCGGCCGCGGTGGCGGGGCGGTCGCGGAACAGCAGCAGGAAGGCCACCAGCACCGCCAGCGCAACGCCGGCCGGGAACAGCCAGATCTGCTGCCAGTCGGGCCCTGCGGCGGTGGTGTAGTGCTCGACCACCGCACCGGACAGGAAGGTGCCGATCAGCATGCCCACGCCGTAGGTGGCCAACGTGATGAAGCCCTGTGCGCTGCTGCGTGCGTCAGGGCCCGCGTGTGCATCGGTGTAGATCTGCCCGGTGACGAAGAAGAAGTCGTAGCAGATGCCGTGCAGCACGATGCCGATGACCAGCAGGGAAAAGCCGCCGCCTGCATCGCCGAAGGCGAACAGGGCATAACGCACCACCCACGCGGCCATGCCCACGGCCAGCATGGTCTTCACCCCCAGCCGCACGAACAGGAATGGCATGGCCAGCATAAGCAGGACTTCGGACACCTGGCCCAGCGACTGCAGGCCGGCCGCGCCGCGCACGCCCAGATCGTTGAGATAGGGGTTGGTGAAGTTGTAGTAGAACGACAGCGGAATGCAGATGGCGATGGAGGCCAGGAAGAACACCAGGTAGGCGCGCGACTTCAGCAGGCGCAGCGAATCCAGGCCGAGGATCTGGCCGAGCCCGGCATCACGCTGCCGCGCCAGGGGCGGGGTGTGCGGCAGGGTGAAGCAGTACAGGCCGAGTGCCAGCGACGCCACGGCCGCCATCCGGAACGTCAGTTCCAGCCGATGCGCCTGCTCCCAGCCCAGCCAGCCGATCAGCACACCGGCGATGATCCAGCCAATGCTGCCGGCCACGCGCACCAGCGGGAACTGCTTTTCCGGCGACTGCATGTGCCGCATCGCCACGCTGTTGGCCAGCGCCAGCGTCGGCATGAACAGCAGCATGTAGCCCATGACGCAGGCGGAGAACGTGCTGAAGCTGGTGGCCGTCGACGCCAGCCACATCAGCACCGCACCGGCCAGATGCAGTACCGCGAGGATGCGCTGTGCAGCGAAATAGCGATCGGCGATCAGACCGACCAGGAAGGGAGCGACGATTGCGCCGATGGACTGGCTGAGGAAAGCCGTGGCCACCTGGCTGGCGCTGGCCTGCAGTGGGCCCTGCACCAGGTAGGTGCCGAGGGTGACGAACCACGCCCCCCAGATGAAGAACTGCAGAAACATCATCGCGCCCAAGCGCGACATGGCGTGCGTCATGGCTTGCCCTCCCGGGGCGGTGTCAGCTCAGATTCCCAGCATGCGGTGCAGTGATGCAGCGTCCGTCCCGCTGTCGGCGAAGTCGTCGAAGGCGCGCTCTGTGACCCGGATGATGTGGTCGCGGATGAAGGCGGCGCCCTCCCGTGCACCGTCTTCGGGGTGCTTCAGGCAGCACTCCCATTCCAGCACCGCCCAGCCCGGGAAGTCGTACTGCGCGAACTTCGAGAAGATGCCCTTGAAGTCGACCTGGCCATCGCCGGGCGAGCGGAAGCGGCCAGGACGATCGATCCAGTCCTGGTAGCCGCCATAGACGCCACTGCGGGCACTGGCGTGATACTCCGCATCCTTGACGTGGAAGATGCCGATGCGCGGGTGATAGCGGTCGATGAAGCCGAGGTAGTCCATCTGCTGCAGCAGCAGGTGGCTGGGGTCGTACAGGATCTTCGCGCGCGGATGGTGGTCGACCTCCTCGAGGAAGCGCTCGAAGGTCGCGCCATCGTGCAGGTCCTCGCCCGGGTGGATCTCGAAGCAGAGGTCCACCCCGCACGCGTCGTACGCATCCAGGATCGGGCGCCAGCGCCGGCCCAGTTCGGCGAAGGCTTCGTCCACCAGGCCGGGCGGGCGCTGCGGCCAGGGGTACAGGTAAGGCCACGCCAGGGCGCCGGAAAACGTGGCGTGCGCGGTCAGCCCCAGGCGCTGGCTGGCCTGTGCGCCCAGCATCAGCTGATCCACCGCCCAGGCCTGGCGCGCGGCAGGATCGCCGCGCTTGTCCACTGGGGCGAATCCATCAAACAGGCTGTCATAGGCAGGGTGGACGGCGACCAGTTGTCCCTGCAGGTGGGTCGACAGTTCGGTGATCTGCACACCGTGCCCGGCCAGCATGCCGGCCACATCGTCGCAATAGGCCTGGCTGCGTGCTGCCTCGGCCAGATCGAACAGCCGGGGCGCGGTGGTGGGGACTTGTAGGCCAGAATAGCCGAGACCCGCGGCCCATCCGGCCATCGAGTCGAGCCGATCAAAAGGAGCTTTGTCGCCGATGAACTGCGCCAGGAACAGCGCTGGACCCTTGAGCGTCTTCAACGTGATTCGCCGTCGATGCAATCGATTGCATTACCCTAGCATGGGCCTCCCGCGGACCTGTTGTGCAGTGCACAGCGGAACCAGGAACTGAAACCATGGCAACCATCTACGACATCGCAAAGCACGTAGGCGTTTCTGCCGGCACGGTGTCGCGTGCCTTGTCCCGCCCGGACAAAGTGCTCCCGGCCACGCGTGCGCGCATCGAACAGGCGGCTGCAGCGCTGGGCTACGTGCCCAACACCGTGGCCAGAACGCTGAAGACCCAGCGCAGCGGCAAGATCCTGGTCACGGTGCCGGATATCGCCAACCCGTTCTTCGCGCAGATCCTGCAGGGCGCCGAAGACGCGGCACAGGCAGCCGGCTATGCCGTACTGCTGGGCGATACCCAGCACCAGCCCGAACGCGAGGAACGCTATGCGCAGATGCTCCGGCGCAACGAGGCCGACGGCCTGATCGTCCTGGGGCATCGCCTGCCGCCGACCGCACGCGGGATCGTGCAGGCGCTCGGTGCCGCCGCACCGGTGGTCAACGGCTGCGAGTTCGACCCTGCGTTGGGCATCCCCAGCGTCCACATTGACAATGCCGCCGCCGCACGCGCGGTGATGGACCACCTGTACGGACTGGGCCACGAACGAATCGCCGTGGTCGGCGGGCCCCCCGACAACCCGCTGCACCAGCAGCGGCTGGAAGGCGTGCGCAGTGCCGGCAAGGTGCGCGGTCGGCTGCGCAGCCTGCGCGTCGTACCCGGCGATTTTTCACTGGAATCCGGCCATGCGGCGGTGAAGGCGCTGCTCGCGCTGCCGCTCGCGCCCACCGCGGTGTTCTGCTTCAGCGACCAGATGGCGCTGGGCGCGCTGGCGGCCTGCCGTGATCTGGGGGTGCGCGTACCGGACCAGCTGTCCATCGTCGGTTTCGATGATCTCGCCTCGTCCAGCTTCCTGACGCCGCCGCTGACCACCGTCCGCCAGCCGATGCGCGAAATCGGGGCACGTGCGGTCAACCTGCTGCTGGCCATCATCGAACGCGTCGATGTGCCACTGCAGCAGACGCTGGATTTCAGCTTGATGCTGCGCGGATCGACCGCCGCGCCCGCAGCGGGGTGAGCGGCGGGCGCATCATTCCGCGGGCTGCTAGCGCAGGTGGGCCTTCGCGCAGGCCAGCACATGGTTGTAGTCGCTGGACATGCACTGGTAGAAGTCCCGCTTCGCGTCGGTCGCGCCTTCGCAGTCGGCTTCGGTGATCTGCGGCAGCAGGCCGCGCATCGGGGTGGCCATGGCCTCGAACTTCGCCGCATCCATGTACCCGCCCGCCACGTTCTTCGCGCCCACTTCCAGCATGGTTTCCACGCCGTAGCGTGCATTCTCGACGGCCTTTGGGCAGGACAGTTCGACGTCGGTGCGCTGCACTTCCAGCAGCGAGGCAGCGATGGCCTCGGCATCCGCCTTGACCTGCGGCGGCAACGGCGTGGTGTCGGCTTCGCCGCCCATGGCCAGCGTCGGCAGCGGGCACAGCATCAGGACCAGAACGACGGGCAGCAGGCGGGGCATCGGGCATCCATGCGGGTGGGTGGGGCGCCAGTGTGCGCTGGCGTGCGCACGGCCGCCAGTGGGCTGAACGGAACGCCGCCGCGTGTCCCGGAACCGCCTCGCCATTCCACTACCATGGGCCACCCCAGTGGATGCCCTGCCATGACCGACCTGACCCTCGCCCTGCCCAGACCGCCTGCCGCGCGCATCGCCGCCTGGCTGTTGATGCTGCTGGGCATGTGGCTGGCGCTGAAGCTGGGCCTGGTGGTCACCCTGCTGTCGGGCCTGCTGGTGTTCCAGCTCACCCACGTGCTGGCCAATACCGTGGAGGGCAAGCTGCCACCGGGCCGCGCCCGCGCGGTCGCCGTCATCGTGCTGTCGGCTGTCATCATCGGTGCGCTGGTGCTGGCTGGTATCGGCGTGGCGTCGTTCTTCCGCAACGAGACCGGTGGCCCCGACGTGCTGCTGGCGCGCCTGATGGACATCCTCAACACCTCGCGCCACCAGGTGCCGGCGCTGCTGCAGCCGTACATTCCCGAAGACCTGACGCGCCTGCGCGAGGCACTGAACGACTGGGCGGCCGAGCACCAGCGGCAGCTGGGCGTGGCCGGTACCTCGGTGGTGCAGGTGGGCGTGCGCATCCTCATCGGCATGGTGCTGGGTGCCATGATCGCCCTGTACGACGAGCTGCCGCTGCCGAAGATGGGCCCGCTGGCGCAGGAACTGATCGGCCGCACCACCCGCCTGGCGGTGGCCTTCCGCCAGGTGGTGTTTGCCCAGGTGAAGATCTCGCTGCTCAACACGGTGTTCACCGCGGTGTTCCTGCTGGGCGTGCTGCCGCTGTTCGGCGTGCACCTGCCGCTGTCGAAGACGCTGGTGCTGATCACCTTCCTGGCCGGCCTGCTGCCGGTGGTGGGCAACATCATCTCCAACACCATCATCACCATCGTCGCGCTGTCGGTGTCGTTCTACGTGGCGGTGGCGGCCCTGCTGTACCTGATCGTCATCCACAAGCTGGAGTACTTCCTCAACGCACGCATCGTGGGCGGCGAAATCCAGGCGCGGGCCTGGGAACTGCTGCTGGCCATGCTGGTGATGGAAGCAGCGTTCGGCCTGGCCGGGCTGGTGGCGGCCCCGGTGTTCTATGCCTACCTGAAGCGTGAGCTGGTCGACCAGGGCTGGATCTGACCCGCGCCCCGCAGCGCGGGGCCATGCCCGCCGGATGGGCGTGAAGGCTGCGCCAGCGCCACTGCACGTGCCGGTCACCGCAGGCGGAGGACGCTGGGTTCCCCTTCCTCCCGGACGCTGCACATGACCACGCTTACCCTGCCCGAACTGGCAAAAAAGATGGCCGGCATCGATTTCGCGATGCTGCAGACCCACGCGGGCGGCGAGATCGATGGCCGGCCGATGAGCAACAACGGCGATGTGGACTACGACGGTGACAGCTGGTTCTTCGCGCTGGAGAGTACCGACATGGTCCGCCAGATCGAGGCCGATTCCCGGGTCGCGCTGGGCTTCACCGGCAGCAAGTCGCTGCTGGGCAAGCCGCCACTGTTCGTCCACGTCAAAGGCCAGGCCACGATCATCCGCGAACGCGGCGTGCTGGCCCAGCACTGGGTCAAGGATCTGCAACGCTGGTTCGAGCAGGGCGTGGATACGCCGGGGCTGGTGCTGATCCACGTGCACGCGCGGCGCATCCAGTACTGGGATGGCGAGGACCAGGGCGAGCTGAGCGTCTGATCATCCGCGGCAGCACCGGGCCATGCCCGGCGGCTCAGCCTGCTGCCGCCACACCCTCATCCACCCAGTCGGCCAGCTCCGGCGCCAGCGCATGTTCCACCGCACGCCGCAGCAGCGCCGGGGCGATGTAGTGGCGGTGCAGGGCGTCGATCAGCGCCATGTACAGCTGGCCGAACCGGTTGAGGGTCTGCACGCGCGAACCCAGGCTGATCCGCACACGGCCGTCGTCGTCGAACTGCACGCGCACGCTGCCGCGGAAGCGCAGGTGGCGGTCATCGGCGCCGAGCAGCACTTCGGCACTGCGGTCGGCGTCGTCCACGCGCGCATCCAGCACCGGAAAGCGCCCGGCGAACACGCGGCTGCGATCCGCCGACAACAGCGACGACACCGGGCAGCCCAGCGGCGAGGTGCGCAGGCGCAACGGTGCCACCAGGCGGTTGCGCAGGGCCATCAGGCGTCCCACGCCTCCGGGCGGATTGCGCAGGAACCCGTCCAGTACATCCGCCAGCAGGGCAGAGGCCGAGTGCTGCGCGCAGTGGCCACTGCGCAGGGTCAGCACGGTCAGGTCCTGGTAGTGGCTGCGCGGCAGCGCGCTGGCCAGCAGCCCCTGCGCATCGGGCCGACCGCTGTGTACCGGGTAGCGCGGTGTGCTGCGTTCGACGAACCCGCGCAGCGGCCGCAGGTTGATGCGCCGCAGCGGGCCGAGCATCGCGCGCGTCTGCGTGCACAGGCGCGCACACAGGCTGGGCGGCGCGGCCTGCAGTGACAACTGCAGCAGGGGCGCTGTGGCCAGCATGGCGGCGCTCGGCCAGAGCGGCTGCGCCAGCACCTCGGTCAGACTGGGAATGTCGGCACTGTTGGCCTGCACCCGCGCGCGGGTGGCCTCGTTCATCGCCCCGGCCAGTTCATTGCTGTGGCACGACAGCGCGAACATGGCAGGGTGGGCGGAATGGTTGGAGGCGAACTGGTGCCAGGTGCCGCCGCCAAAGCGCACGGTGAACAGGCAGTCCGGCGGTATGCGGAAGCGGCGTAGGTTGCGCACGAACGCCGACGGATCCCCGGCGAGCTGTGCATCGGTGGCGGTGGAAAAGCGCAGCTCGGCACCGGCACTGCCAGCGATGGCGGTGAACATGCGCGGGCCCGCATGGCGGTGGAACGGGTGGCCACGACCCTCGACCACGAAGCTGTACAACGAGGACGCATCGCCGTGCTGCAGGTGCATGCCGCCCAGGCGCGCGGAAGGTTCATCCAGCGCATCGATGAAGGCCGGATGGTGGCGCTGGCGCTCGCCCGCGTCCTTCACCAGCGCATCGCCGGCACCGATGCCGAGCTGGGCGATGAGGGTGACTTCGATGGGGCCGGCGCCGTCCTGCGCGGGGAGCTGGACACCTGGAAACGAACGGCTGTTGCGGGTCGAACCAGGCATCGTCGTGCTCCTTGTCAGCGGGCAGGGGACTTGCGGCGGGCGCGGGCTTCGCGCTTGAGTGGGCCACCCACCGGACACACTTCGGCGGCCCAGGAAAACAGCGTGTTGGCCAGGCGCTCGGGCACCTGGCGGAAATACACGAACTGGCCGCGCTTTTCGCGTTCGATCAGGCCAGCCTCTTCCAGGATGCGCAGGTGGCTGGACAGCGCCGGCTTGCTGAAGTCGAAGCGCTCGGCCAGCTCGCCCGCGCTCAGTTCACCGGCGCTGAGGTAGGCCAGGATCTGCCGGCGGGCACCGGAGGCAAGGGCTTCAAAGATACGGTCCATGGATCGTTTATTAACTAATTCGTTAATTAAGTATTCTGCGAGGCCGGGCCGGTGTCAACCCGCCCTGCCCGGAGCACGCGATTCATCCAATCGCCCGTGATGTGGTATATCGTTTATCGATAAATCCATCCTGGGCGGCGAGGCCGCCCCATGCCGGAGGCTGCTTGACCGCTCGTCCCGCCCGCGCCGAACCCGCGCGAGGCTTGTTCACCCTGGCCCAGACCGCCGTGCAGGCCGTACGGGCGATGTGCTGGCTGGGCATCCTGGCCGCGCTGCTGTCCGTTCCCCTGGTGGCTTACGATCGGCGCTGGCTGCTGGACAGCGTGCACGACGCGCACGCCGCTGCCGTCCACGGCGGTGACCTGTTCCTGCATTTCTGCATCGGCCTGGGCACCATCGTCGCCCTGCTGGTGCTGTGCCTGGTGTTCCTGCGGCACCTGGCGCGGCTGCTGCGCTCGGCGGCCGGCGCGCGCCCGTTCACCCATGCCAATGCGCGGCGCCTGCAACGCATGGCGTGGCTGATGCTGGCGATGGAGGTGCTGTCGATCATCATCGGCGTGTACGCCTCATGGATGGGGCCTGACTTCGCCTGGATGGAAGTCGGCGGCGGCATGTCCATCACCGGCCTGATCGCAGTGCTGATGCTGTTCGTGCTGGCGCGCGTGTTCGCCGTCGGTGCGGCGATGCGCGATGACCTCGATGGAGTCATCTGATGGCGATCGTCATCACGCTCGACCGCATGTTGCAGGAACGGGGCATGACCCTGTCCGAACTGGCCGGGCGCATCGACATCACCCTGGCCAACCTGTCCATCCTCAAGACCGGCAAGGCGCGCGCCATCCGCTTTTCCACCCTGGATGCGATCTGCCGCGAACTGCAGTGCACGCCGGGCGATCTGCTCGGGCATGACCCGCTGCAGGCGCAGGACGACGATTGACCCCTCTCTCCCTTACCTCATGAAGAAACGGACCCGAAATGGAATGGTTGGCTGACCCCTCGATCTGGATGGGCCTTGCGACCCTGATCGTGCTGGAGATCGTGCTCGGCATCGACAACCTGGTGTTCATCGCGATCCTGGCCGACAAGCTGCCGCCGCATCAGCGCGACCGCGCGCGGGTGATCGGCCTGAGCCTGGCCCTGTTGATGCGCCTGGTACTGCTGGCCGCGCTGGCCTGGATCATGAAACTGACCGAGCCGCTGCTGACGCTGTTCGACCACAGCTTCTCCGGCCGCGATCTGATCCTGCTGGGCGGTGGCCTGTTCCTGTTGTTCAAGGGCACCATGGAACTGCACGAGCGGCTGGAAGGCCGCGAGCATCATGAAGATGGCAAGAAGGTCTATGCCAGCTTCGCCATGGTGGTGGCGCAGATCGTGGTGCTCGACGCCGTGTTTTCGCTTGACTCGGTGATCACGGCCGTCGGCATGGTCGACAACCTGGGCGTGATGTACGCCGCAGTGACCATCGCGATGGTGCTGATGCTGCTGGCCAGCAAGCCGCTGACCCGCTTCGTCAACAAGCATCCCACGGTGGTGGTGCTGTGCCTGGGCTTCCTGCTGATGATCGGTTTCAGCCTGGTGGCCGAAGGCCTCGGCTACAAGATTCCGAAGGGTTATCTGTACGCGGCCATCGCGTTCTCGATCCTGGTGGAAGCGTTCAACCAGTGGGTACGCTTCAACCGCGAGCGCAACGAGCGCCGCCAGCCGTTCCGCCAGCGCACCGCCGATGCGGTGCTGCGCATGCTGGGCGCACGCCCGGCCAACGGCCACGACGATGGCCACGGTGAGGAAGAACATGCGGACGAGGAACGCCTGCAGCCGGCCGAGCACGAGATGATCCGCAGCGTGCTGGGCCTGGCTGACCGGCCGGTGTCGAGCGTGATGACGGTGCGCGCCGACGTGCAGTGGATCGATCTGACGCGTGGCCAGGACGACGTGGTGGCCCGCCTGGTGGCCTCGCCCCATACGCGCCTGCTGGTGGGCGAGGGTGATCTGGACCGCCTACGCGGCGTGGTGCAGAGCCGCGATCTGCTGGCCGACCTGCTGCAGGGCAGGCCGCTGCAGCTGGAAGGCAACCTGCGCGAGCCGCAGTACGTACTGTCCAGCGCGAGCGCGCTGCAGGCCCTGGAACTGATCCGCCGGCACCCGGTGCCGCTGGCAGTGGCGGTGGACGAATACGGCAGCGTGGAAGGCCTGGTCACCGCCAACGACCTGCTGGCGGCGATTGCCGGTGATCTGGCCGACACCCAGGATGAGCGCTACGGCGTGGTTGCGCAGGGCGAGGACCAGTGGGAAGCCGACGGCGCGCTGACCCTGGATGACCTGCAGCGCCTGGCGGGTGTGTCGTTGCCGCGCAGCAGCGACTACATGACCATTTCCGGCCTGGTGCTGGAACAGCTGGGGCGCCTGCCCGACGAAGGCGATGCCGTGGACGTGGCCGACGTACGCATCACCGTGCTGGCGATGGAGAAGCGCCGCATCGCCCGCCTCCGGGTGCAGCGCCTGGTCGGCGCCTGACGACGTAGAGTCGAGCTTGCTCGACTGCTTTTCGTAGAGTCGAGCTTGCTCGACTGCTTCAACAGCAGCCGAGCATGGGCTCGGCTCTACCGTTGGGGCAGTCGAGCAACGCTCGGCTCTACCGTTGGGGCAGTCGAGCAACGCTCGACTCTACCGTTGGGGCAGCCGAGCATGGGCTCGGCTCTACCGTTGGGGCAGTCGAGCAACGCTCGACTCTACCGTTGGGGCGGCCGAGCATGGGCTCGGCTCTACCATTGGGGCAGTCGAGCAACGCTCGACTCTACCCTTTGCAACCTTTGCCCGTCACCATGGCGGGCCCCACGTTATGGATCCGCGCAGTGCTGAGTACGATTGGTTTATTGATGGGCCTGTACGTGGCCTGGCGCCTGTTCTGGCCGTTGCGCCTGCCGCTGTGGGCCAAGGCCCTGTTGTCGTTGCTGCTGGTTGCACTGGCCGTGCAGCTGCGCATCGTCGCCACGTTCTGGGGCACGATGGCCTCGCCGGAAATTCCGAAGATGGCCATCGCCGTACTGGCCACCGGCTCCACCGCCGTGCTGCTGCTGGCGCTGGCGATGCTGCTGTTCGATGCCGGACTGCTGGCAGCACGCGCGCTGCACCTGCCGCGTGCAGTGTCGGCGTTGCGCGCGCCGTTGCTGCGGCCGCTGGCGGCGGCGGTGGCCCTGCTGGTCAGTGGCTATGGCGTCAGCCAGGGCATGGCCGTACCCAAGCCGCGGCAGATCGAGGTGGCGATCAAGGATCTGCCGGCGGCCTTCGATGGCTACCGTGTGCTGCAGCTCACCGACATCCACGCCAGCCGCCTGCTGACCGGCGAGTGGGTGGGCCAGGTGGTGGCCGAGAGCAATGCACTGAAGCCGGACCTGATCGTCATCACCGGTGATCTGATCGACGGCACAGTGGACGCGCGCCGTGATGATTTCCGTCCGCTGGGTGACCTGCAGGCGCCGGACGGCGTGATCGCCATCACCGGCAACCACGAGTATTACGCGCAGTACAGCGCGTGGATGCAGGCCTTCCGCGCGGTGCACATGCAGGTGCTGGAAAACAGCCACACCCAGGTGCGGCGTGGCGATGCAGCGTTGACCATTGCCGGCGTCACCGATCCGGTGGCTGCCCGCTATGGCCTGCCGCAGCCCGACCTGCAGGCGGCCCTGGCCGGTGCCGATCCGGCGGCGCCGGTCATCCTGCTCGATCATCGTCCGCGCAATGCGGTCGAGGCGGCCGCACGTGGGGTGAAGCTGCAGTTGTCCGGCCATACCCACGGCGGGCAGATCATCGGCATGGACCAGCTGGTGAAGCGGGCCAACGGCGGTTACGTCTCCGGCCGTTACGAGGTGGATGGCATGACCCTGTACGTCAGCAATGGCGCCGGCCTGTGGGCGGGCTTCCCCGCGCGCATCGGCGTGCCTTCGGAAATCACGATGTTCACCCTGCGCCGCGCGCGGTGATGCCTGCTGGGGTCAGAGCCCATTCCGTGCGGGAATGGGATCCGACCCCGGTCCTTGGGGGTCAGATCCCTTTGCCCGGCAAAGGGCTCTGACCCCGTGCATGCACACTTCGCTTCAGCGACTGCGCGCGCTTGGCGATGGTGCGCACCACGACGGCGGTGAACAGCAGCGCCGAAGGCACGGCGTACCAGAAGTTGCCCGGCACGCGCTTGAAGTACGAGTAGGTGAACACCGCCGCGATGATCCACATGCCGGTCACGTGCAGGCGACGCCACGCGGTGGGGCCCATGCGCCGGGCAATGCCACGGTGCGAGGTGATGGCCAGGGCGAGGATGGCGACATAGCCGATGGTGCCGGGCAGATTGGCCAAGGCCGAGCGTGCGGGCCAGAACGCGGCGTTGAGGATGCCGAATGCGGTGATCGCGATGGCATGCAGCAGGTGCGAGAACGCGAAGGAGAGGCCGATGATCCGGCGTTCGCGCAGCAGGAAGCGGCTGGTCGGCCCGGGCAGCAGGCTGGCGAACGAGGATGCGGTGAACGCGGCCAGGAACAGCAGGAACGAGGTGCGCGCCGTCACCCGGATGGCGGCACGGCTGCCTTCTGCCACGTCGGGTTGCAGCGCGAATGCCGCCAGTGCGAAGGCGATCAGCACCACGGCGATGGCCACGAACAAGCGCCAGCCGTGCAGGAAGGAAGTGTTGGAAACAGCCATGGTCAAACCTCGAATCAGATAGGGGTAGTGCCGGCCGCTGGCCGGCAATCTCAGAAGCCGGCCAGCGCCACCAGCACGCCGGCCGCATACAGTTCGCCCAGCACGGGCGCGGCAACCACGCGCAGTCCATCAGCGGCCACGCCATGCGCCTCGGCCAGCGCCTGCAGGACGTCATCCATGCGCGCACCCTCGTTGCCAAAGGCCGACAGCAGCGCATACGCCAGCGGTGCCAGTTCCTCGACCTGCAGGTGGTAGCCCTCCACGCGGCGCAGCAGCAGAAGCGTGGGTTCGCTGGCGGGTGCATCGTCCAGCCCGGCGTCTTCATGCACCGGCCACTGGTAGCCCAGTACCCGCACCAGCGGCGAGAGCACCAGCACGTCGCTGCCCGCAGGCATGGGGTGCAACGGATGCCCGGCCTCACGTGCTTCGATGTGCAGCGCCTGCTGCGTGCTTTCGTAGTGCGCCAGCTCCGCCGCCCAGCCGGGCAGCGCGAACGTGTCCTGCACTGCCAGCCACGCCGCGAACTCGCTGGCGATCTGCGGGAACAGCGGGGTGTGGCAGGCATGCCGCGCGTAGAAGTGCTCGACCAGGCCACGCCAGCGCGTTTCGCCCAGCAGTTCCCGCAGGCGCGGCAGGCTGCCCGCCAGCAGGCTGTCCAGGCTGCCCATGCACAGGCGACGGTATACCGCCAGCCGGCGTGCCTCGACGCCTTCAGGGGCGGGCATCGACGGGTCGCGCACATGGTCGGCCCAGCGCTGCTGCAGGGTGGCCAGCGACTCAGCCATGGGCCCGCTCCGGCAGTACCACCGCGGCCTGGGCCTGGCGGATCTGCGCGACTTCGGCCAGCAGTTCGGCCAGCGGTGGGAAATTGAAGTCGCGTTCCAGCAGGGTGGGGCGCACGCCGATGCGCGCATAGGCCTCGCGCAGCAGCGCCCAGACCACGCCCTTTACCGGCGCGCCATGGGTATCGATCTTGAAGCCATCGTCTTCGTCGAAGTGGCCGGCCACATGCAGCGATGCAACCCGGTGCGCAGGCACGCGGTCGAGGAAATCGAAGGCGTTGTAGCCGTTGTTGCAGGCGTTGACGAAGACGTTGTTGACGTCCAGCAGCAGGTCGCAGTCTGCTTCTGCCAGCACGGCATTGATGAAGTCGATCTCGCTCATGTCCGCACCGGGCACGGCGTAATAGGAAATGTTCTCCACCGCGATGCGCCGTCCCAGCGTGTCCTGCACCTGGGCGATGCGACCGGCGACGTGGTGCACGGCTTCGCTGGTGAAGGGCAGCGGCAACAGGTCATAGACATGGCCGCCGGCAGCGCAGTAGCTCAGGTGCTCGCTGTACAGCTGCACTTGGTGCAGGTCGAGGAAGGCGCGCGTCTGTGCCAGCAGGGTGCTGTCCAGCGGGTCCGGCCCACCCAGTGACAACGACAGGCCATGACAGGTCAGGCGGTGGCGCTCGCTGAGCTGACGCAGCGCGGCACCGTGGGCACCGCCGACGCCGATCCAGTTGTCGGGCGAGACTTCGAGGAAGTCGATGGCATCGGCGGGCATTGCCAGCAGCTCGTCAATCAGTCCGCGGCGCAGGCCAAGACCGGCGCTGGCAGAGGGCAGGGGCAGGAACATGCGGGGTACTCCGGGGCCGTGGCGCCGCCACGAGGGCGGCGCCGGTGGTGGGCAATCAGTCGTGGACGCGGGAGAACAGACCCTTCGGCATCGGCTTGCCGTGGGCGGTGTAGACGCTGCGCAGGTAGTCGTGCGCTTCCTGTTCGCTGATGAAGCCGTCGTGGTCGGCATCGATGCGATCGAACTCCGCCGCGCGGTCGCCTGCCACGGCGTTGAACTCGGCACGCGAGACCCGGCCGTCGTGGTCGCGGTCGGTGCGGGCAAACGAAGCATCGCCACACTTGCCTTCACCGCACTGGCCTTCGGCCACCTTGGCCTTGCCGGCGGGCTTGCTGGTGCTGGCCTTGTTGGCGCCGCACTTGCCTTCGCCGCACTTGCCTTCGGCAGCGGCGCTCATGGCCACAGCACTGATTGCCAACGGCTGGACCGCAGCGGCCTGGCCCGCCAGCAACAGCCCTCCGGCCAGGGCGATGCCAATGGCGCCGATGCGCGGCAGACGGGAGGCAGAGGGGTTCTTGATCGAAACGGACATGGTGATGACTCCTTGGGAGTGCACGCAGGGCGTGCGGGATGGACGCCGCGCGGGGCGGCGGAAAATGAAGGGAGGAAGCGTGTGGAGGAACGTGGTGGATCAGGCGCTGCGGCGACGGCGCAGCTCGTACGCCAGCAGCAGGGCGCCACCGAGCAGAGAGCCTCCGAAACCGATGCCGGGCAGCATCGCGGCAAGGGGCAGCAGCAGGGCGATCAGGCTGACGCCCCAGCCGAGGCCGTCATCGCCGAGCGTGGCGTGTTGCCGGCCGGCCAGCAGACGGTCCAGGCTGAGGGTGCCGGCACCGTTGAGGATCAGCGGCAGCAGCATGGCCAGGAACAGCAGCGGCAGCTTGAAGTTGCCATAGCCCTGGTCGGTGATCGCATAGCCCTGCCAGAGTTCGTCCAGGCTGTTCCACTGGTCGGGCCAGTGCACGGCGGCAATGGCGACGATGGTCAGCACCCAGAAGATGTAGGCCACCGAACGCGTGGCCAGGCCGAGCAGCAGCATCACCGCACCCACCAGTTCCAGCCACGTGGCCAGCTGCCAGTTCAGCGAAGCGGGCAGGGTGGAGAACGGGAACGGGAAGCGGCCTTCCAGATCGGCGAACCAGTTCTGCCCGCCCAGCTTCTCGCGGCCGGACTCGAAGAATTCCCAGGCCAGCAGGGCACGCAGGGCCAGCGGCGAAAGCCAGCGGCCAACGGCGTCCAGGCGCGGGGTGTAGTGGGTAGCGGCGGTGCTGATCATGCGGGGTGTCCTGCGGGCCAGTGGTCGATGGAGGCCATTCCGGGCCACGCAGGTATCGGCAACGTGTGCCGTTGCCCGGGGTTTTGTCAGCCACTGTGGCCACGGCAGGGGTTTCGTACAGTCGGATACAAAGAGGCCGCGTCGGCGCCGCCGCGGCCGTCGCGCGCACACGTGCGGGGAACCCTGTCCACCCGGCAGTGCCGTGCCATGGCCGGTGGCCGAATGTATCCAACTGTAGGAACGCGCCGCCGCTCTACAGTCCGGTACAACTCCGCTCCATGCCGAAACAGCAGCGATACACCCGCAGGCGGAAATGGTCACTCCCAACACCGGAGTGCCACCCATGATCCGCACCACCCTGCTTGCCGCTGCCCTTGCGCTGGGCGCCACCTCTCCCGCCCTCGCCGCGCAGGCCGATGCCGGCGCGCCGCCCACCATCATCCTGGTGCACGGCGCCTTCGCCGATGGCTCCAGCTGGAACAAGGTCATCACCACCCTGCATGACTGGAAGCTGCCGGCCGTGGCTGTGCAGAACCCGCTGAGTTCGCTGGCTGACGATGTGGCGGCCACCCGCCGCGCGATTGCCGCCGCACCGGGCAAGGTGGTGCTGGTGGGGCACAGCTGGGGCGGCACGGTCATCACCGAAGCCGGCAACGATCCCAAGGTGCAGGCGCTGGTCTACGTGGCCGCGTTCGCACCGGATGCCGGCCAGTCCTCGGCGCAGCAGGGCGAAGGCTTCCCGGTCGGCCCCGGGCTGACCCGCCTGCAGGAGAAGGACGGCTACCTGACCCTGCCGGCCGATGCCATCGCCCAGGACTTCGCACCCGATGTGATGAAGAAGACCGCCACGCTGCTGTACAGCACGCAGGTGCCGCTGAAGGCGAGTGCGCTGGGTGAAACCGTGACCATTGCGGCATGGCGCAGCAAGCCGAGCTGGTATGTGGTCAGCCGTGATGACCGCATGCTCTCGCCGCAGCTGCAGGTCGCCACCGCGCGGCGCATCGGCGCGGAGCTGCAGTCGATCGGCAGCAGCCATGTATCGCTGCTTTCGCACCCGGCGCAGGTGGCCGACAGCATCCTCGAAGCTGCCGGGGTGAAGCCGGCCGAACTGCCGCTGGCCGAGCAGGGGGGCTGACCGATGACGACGTTGCGTGCCTATACCGTACCGCTGCTGCTGGCCCTGCTGGGTGCCGCTGCGTTGCTGCTGGCCTGGCCCAGCCCGGAGGCCGGTGCGCAGCCGGCCGAAGCCGCCCCCAGCGCGGGCTTCAGCGGCGGCGGGCCGTGGCACAACAGCCCACCGCTGACCCTGGAGCAGCTGCGTGGCGAAGTGGTGCTGGTCGAGTTCTGGACCTACGGCTGCAGCAACTGCCTCAACGTCGCGCCGTACGTGCACCAGTGGCATGCACGTTATGCCGCGAAGGGCCTGCGCGTGATCGGCGTACACACGCCGGAATTCGCCTATGAAGGGCTGCAGAGCAACGTGCGCCACGCGATCCACCGCCTCGACATCCGCTGGCCGGTGGTGCAGGACAACCAGTACCGCATCTGGAATGCGTGGGGCAATCGATTCTGGCCGGCGCTGTACCTGCTCGACCGGCAGGGCCGGGTGGTCTACCGCCATTACGGTGAAGGCGACTATGCACGTACCGAACGCGAGATCCAGCGCCTGCTGGCCAGCCTCTGAGCCGCGCTACCATGGCCGCGCCGCGCGGCCTTGTCCTCCGCCTCCATCGAGAACGCCATGAACCACGTACCGCACATCCTTGTCGTCGACGATGACAGCGACATCCGCCAGATGCTGGCCGACTACCTGCAGCGCAATGGTCTTCGTGTCAGCCAGGCCGATGGCGGCCGCGCAATGCGCGCGCTGATGGACACCCACGCCGTCGACCTGGTGGTGCTGGACGTGATGATGCCTGGCGAGGATGGCCTGAGCCTGTGCCGCAACCTGCGTGCGGGCAAGCATCGCGCGGTGCCGGTGGTACTGCTGACCGCGCGCGATGATGAAACCGACCGCATCATCGGCCTGGAGATGGGCGCCGATGACTACGTGACCAAGCCGTTTTCCTCGCGCGAACTGCTGGCGCGCATCAACGCGGTGATCCGACGCACGCAGATGCTGCCGCCGAACCTGCAGGTGACCGAGGCCGGCCGCCAGCTGGCGTTTGGCGAGTGGCGCCTGGATACCACCGCGCGCCACCTGCTCGATGCACAGGACACCGCCTATCCGCTCAGCGGCGCCGAGTTCCGCCTGCTGCGGGTGTTCCTCGACCATGCCAACCGCGTGCTCAGCCGCGACCAGCTGCTCAGCCTTACCCAGGGCCGCGATGCCGAACTGTTCGATCGTTCGATCGATCTGCTGGTGAGCCGTGTCCGCCAGCGGCTTGGCGATGATGCGCGCGAACCGACCTACATCAAGACCGTGCGCAGCGAAGGCTATGTGTTCAGCGTGCCGGTGCAGCTGCTGGGGCCGGGGGAATGAACGCCGCCGCGCGCCGCCTGCTGTGGCCGCGCACCTTGTCCGCGCGCCTGCTGCTGGTGCTGCTGGGCGGGCTGACCCTGGCCCACGCGCTGTCGTTCGGCCTGTTGTTCTACGAGCGCTACCAGGCCACGCGCAGCATGATGCTGCGCAACCTGGACGAAGACGTGGCAGTAAGCGTGGCGCTGCTGGAACACCTGCCGGCCGACCAGCGCCAGGCCTGGGTGCCGCGCCTGGAACGCCGGACCTACCGCTACCTGCTGCGCCCGGCGGCGTCCGGCCCGGCGCTTGAAACCGAGCGTGCGCGCCAGGTCACCGCCATCATCGATGACAGCCTGGAGCACCGCTATGCGCTGCAGGCACGGCAGGTGGCGCGCCTGCCAGAACGGTTCGAGGTGGAACTGCGCCTGCACGACGGTTCGCCGTTGACCATCGAGGTCACGCCATCGGGCCTGCCGCTGGCGCGATGGCTGCCGGCCGTGCTGCTGGTGCAGCTGGCTGTGCTGCTGCTGTGCGCGTGGCTGGCAGTACGCCTGGCGTTGCGTCCGTTGCAGCAGCTGTCGCACGCGGTGGAGCATCTGCAGCCGGGTAAAGACGCACCGCGGCTGCCGGAAGATGGCCCGGCCGAAGTCGGCACCGCTGCGGCAGCGCTGAACGCACTGCAGGCGCGTATCCGTGGGCATGTCAGTGAGCGTCTGCAGATTCTGGCGGCCATCTCGCATGACCTGCAGACCCCGATCACGCGGATGAAGCTGCGCGTGGAGACGCTGCCTGAGGATGCCACCCAGCAGCGCCTGCTGGATGACCTGGATCACCTCGGCCAGCTGGTGCGCGAGGGCGTGGCCTATGCGCGCAGCAGCCACGTTGCCAGCGGCGTACCGGTGGCGATGGATCTGGCGGCCTTCCTGGCCAGCGTGGTCGGCGATTACGAGGACATGGGCAAGCCGGTCTCAGGCGGCGCGCCGTCGGGGCTGACCGTGCAGACCTGGCCGCAGCCGCTGCGGCGGGTGGTCGGCAACCTGGTGGACAACGCGCTGCGCTATGCCGGCAGTGCCGAAATCGATGCCGGTCGTGATGCTGCCGGCAGGCCGTGGATCAGCGTCTCCGATCGTGGCCCGGGCATTCCCGAGGATCAACTGCAGGCCGTACTGGCGCCCTTCCACCGGTTGGAAGGCTCGCGCAACCGCGATACCGGCGGAACCGGGCTGGGGCTGGCCATCGCCGTGCAGCTGGCGCAGTCGCTGGGTGGTTCGCTGCAGCTTCGCAATCGCGAAGGCGGTGGATTGCAGGCGGTATTGCAGCTGCCGGGGTAGCGGGCGGGGTCAGATCCCTTTGCCCGTGGCAAAGGGCTCTGACCCCGTCACCGCCTGTTGGGGGCAGAGCCCATTTCCTGCGGGAACGGGATCCGACCCCAAGGGCACCCGTGTACAGGTGAACCACGCCCTCACCCTGCCCGTGACACCCTGCGGCAATGACTGAGATGACCGCGGCGCGGCAGCGCTCGATGTGGGTGGCGGGCCTGTCCACCGTGGTGGAGTGGTACGACTTCACCCTGTACCTGTACTTCGCCACCGTGTTGTCGCGGGTGTTCTTCGGCGGTGGCGAGCAGGCCATGCTGGTCACCCTGGCCGGGTTTGCCGTGTCCTACCTGATGCGCCCGCTGGGGGCGCTGTGCTTCGGCCACCTCGGCGACCGTCTCGGCCGGCGCTGGATGCTGCTGGCCTCGATGGCGTTGATGGCGGCGGCCATGCTGGCTACCGCCCTGCTGCCGACCGCAGCCACGGCAGGCACCACGGCCGGCGTGCTGCTGCTGGTCCTGCGCTGCGTGATGGCGTTTTCGGTGGGGGGCGAGTACACCGGCGTGGTGGCCTATCTGTTGGAAAGCGCCCCCGCACGACGACGTGGCCTCGTCACTTCGCTGGCGTCGGCCGCCAGTGAAGTGGGCGCGCTGCTGGCGGTGGCGCTCTCCGCCGTGACCGTGGCGATGCTGACGCCCGCGCAGCTGGATGGCTGGGGCTGGCGCATTCCATTTTTCGTCGGTGCCGCGCTGGCACTGGTGATTCTCATCGCGCGTTCGGGCATGCACGAATCGCCAGAGTTCGAGCGCCAGCGCCGCGCGGGCAGCATTCCGGCGACGCCGCTGCGCCACGTGCTGCGCAACCATCCTGGCGCGGTGGCGCGCACGTTCGCGATTTCCGCACTCGGTTCAATCACATACTACGTCGGCATCACCTACGTGCCGGCCTTCCTGCACGCGCAGGGGCACGACGAAGGCGATGCGCTGTGGTTGTCCACGGTTGCCGCAGTGGCGGTCATTGCGATCACGCCCGTGTGCGGTGCACTGTCCGACCGCTTCGGGCGGCGCCCGCTGCTGCTGGGCCTGACGGTACTGGCGGCACTGCTGCCGTTGTCGATGTTCGGCTGGATGGCCGAGGCCGCGCCGCTGGGCATTGCGGTGGCGGCGGTGGTACTGGCCTGCGTGGCGGGCGGCGTCAGCGCGGTGGCCGCACCGGCCACGGCCGAGCAGTTTCCGGGCGAGGGTCGGGTGAGCGGGCTGGCACTAGGGGTGACCATGGCCACGGCGGTGTTCGGTGGAGCGACACCGTGGCTGGCGCAATGGTGGGTGGAACGCAGCGGCTGGGCGGCGGCGCCGGGCGCGATGATCGCGCTGGTGGCGGTGCTGGTGCTGCCGGTGCTGTGGACCCTGCCCGAGACGACCCCGGGCAGGGGCAGGCGCTAGGCGATCAGACGGCCAGGGTCTGCTCGATGTCGGCCAGCACCGCCGCAGCATCCACGCCGATGGCGATCGACTGCAGCACGTGGCCATCCCACACGCTGGGGCCGAAGGCCAGGCCTTCCGGCTTGGGAATGGTCATGCCGCGGGCCACGCCGTCGGTGGCCACGCGCACGCTGGCGCGCTCGAACTGGAACAGCTCCGGGCGGGTCAGGGCGATGCAGGCGCAGCAGTCGTGCACGACCATGCCCTTGTGCCCGGCCTGCAGGTAGAAGTCCACGTAGTCCTGCGACAGCGCACGCACCAGTTCGGCGTCGGCACCGCCGATGGCGGCCAGCGTGTCCAGGCCGTCACGGTCCATTTCCACGCGGGTGGTGACGTCCAGGCCGATGGCGGTGACCGGCCATTGCGCGGTGAACACGATGTCGGCCGCTTCGGCGTCGCCCCAGATGTTGGCCTCGGCGGCCGGGGTGATGTTGCCGTTGACGTGGAAGGCGCCGCCCATGAGGACCACGCCGCGCACCAGGCCGGCGATGTCCGGGGCGTGCTGCAGGGCCAGGGCCAGGTTGGTCATGCGGCCGACCGCGACCAGGGTCACTTCACCCGGATGGGCGCGGACCAGGTCGATGATCAGCTGGTGGGCCGGGCGCGCATCGGCTTCCACGTCCAGCGTGGCCGATACCGGGTGGTTGCCCAGCCCATTGTGGCCATGGATGTGCACCGGCCAGGCTTCCGGGGTGGCTTCGGGCTGCAGCGGGCCGGCGGCACCGCGCGCGACCGGGGCGGCAAAGCCCCAGGCCTGCTTCAGGTACAGCGCGTTGTGGGTGGTCGATTCCACCGACGCGTTGCCGAAGGTGGTGGTGACGCCCACCAGGTCGATCTGCGCGTGCTTGTGCAGGTACAGCAGGGCCAGGGCGTCGTCGACGCCCGGGTCGGTATCGAAAATGACTTTCAGCATGTTGTTGTTCTTCTTCTTCCGTGTGGTGCAAGGGGGCCGGCGGGCCCTGGGGGCCAGGCCGGCGCGCCCTACATTGTCCCATCTTCATGACAGGCAGGGCGAACCGGGGGGCGCGACGGGGGCATAATGCCGCCACCCCCTGCGCAAGGAGCTGCGGCATGCTGGTTGTCACCCTGGTCCTGATTGCCTTGGTGCTGGGTCTGAACGTGGTCGCCACGTATGTGGTGGTGCGGCGCGACGACGTGTCGGTGGGAGGGCGGATGGTGCAGCTGCTGCTGGTCTGGCTGCTGCCGTTGGTCGGCCCGATCCTGTGCATGGCGATCGCCACCGCCGACGGGTCGGTCAGCCGCAGTGAGGGAAGCTTCGTAGGCAGCTACGATTCCTCGGGTGGGTATGCCGGTGACAGCCACAGCAGCCACAGCCATGGCGGATCGGACTGCAGCAGCGACAGTGGCGGCGATGGTGGCAGCTGCGGCGATTGAGGCGATGTAGAGTCGAGCTTGCTCGACTGGCTCTGGAAAAGCAGTCGAGCAAGCTCGACTCTACGGGGCCGCGGCCATCGGCAGCGCCGGGCCGTCCCCGGCGAGGCGACAGCCAGGTCAGCCGCCGCCTTCGGTCGGCAGCGGGGCCGGCACGTTCAACAACCCACCATCGGCCACGTAGGCGGCCAGTGCCTGGCCCTGGCTCAGCAGGTGCCGTTCCATCGTGCGTTCGGCGGCCTGGGCGTCGCGGCGGCGGAAGCAGTCCATCAGTTCGCGGTGCTCGGCCAGCGACTGCGCCGTGCGGCCCGGGGCCAGCAGCTGGCGGCCACGGTGCATCTTCAGGATGCGATGCAGATCGTGGGTGATGCGGATCAGCCACGGGTTACCGGCGTAGTGCTGCACGGTTTCGTGTATGAGATAGTTGTTGCGGTAGTACTCGGCGATGTTGCCGTTGGCCGCTGCCGTTTCCATCGCTGCATGCAGGTCTTCCAGCTGCTGCACGCCGGCATCGTCGATGTGCTTGACCGCCTCGTGCGCGCAGCGGCCTTCCAGCATCGCCATCACCGGGAACAACTGGTTGAGGTCTTCCAGAGTGAGCCGGGTGACACGCGCGCCACGGCCGGCATCAATCTGCACCAGGCCTTCGGCAGCCAGCAGCTTCAGCGCCTCGCGCAGCGGCGTGCGGCTGATGCCCAGTTCCTCGCACAGCGCCGGCTCATCGATCCATTCGCCCGGCGGCAGCCGGTAATCGTAGATGCGCTCGCGCACATGCTCGGCCACCTCTTCGTAAAGAGGTGCGCGCTTCTTCGGTGAACGCGGAGCGGGAGCAATGGCCATGGTGGAAAGTGTACTGCCTCCCTGCGTGGAACCTGTAACGCGGCGGGCAAGAGCGGTGCGGAGAACGACGGGGTGGAACGAAGGGGGTGGGACGGCGGGGTGGAACGACGGGGGTAGAGTCGACTGTCAGTCGACTATCGCGCGAAGCGCGGGTTTCTCCGACATTCACGCGAAGAGCAGTCGACCAACGGTCGACTCTACCGCCTATCGCGCGAAGCGCGGGGTTTTCCGGCATTCACGCGAAGAGCAGTCGACCAACGGTCGACTCTACCGGCTATCGTTCGTGCGAAGAGCAGTCGACCAACGGTCGACCACGCGTTCCGAAGGGCGCCGGAAAGCTCCGGCGCCCCTTCGCGCTTACATCCAGCCCGGTACCACGAACACCAGCCAGGCCAGCAGCGGACCAAACGCGACCACCAGGCCGCTGTAGACCAGGAAGCGGCGGAACAGCGTCTCGCGCTCTTCCTTCGCCGCCGAGGCGACCACCAGTGCGCCGTTGGTGGAGAACGGGCTGACGTCGACGATGGTCGATGACACCGCCAGCGCACAGATCACTCCGGCAGCGCCCAGATGGCCCTGCATCAGGAACGGTACCGCCAGTGGAATGGTCGCGCCCAGCACCGCGGCCGACGAAGCAAACGCAGACACGATGCCGCCGACATAGCAGACCAGCAGCGCGCCCAGCAGTGGGATGCCGATGCTGGAAACACCATGGCCGATGAAGTCCACCGCGCCGGCATGTTCGAGCACGCCGATGTAGGTCACCACGCCGCAGATCAGCAGCACCGTCGACCAGCTGATGCCATCGACCGCACCCTTCTGGCTCTGCGGCGAGAGCAGGGCCAGCGCCACCGCCACGGTGATCGACACCAGGCCGACATTGAGGTTGTAGATCAGTGCCGCCACGCCCAGGCCCAGCAGGCCGATGAGGGTGAACAGACGCTCGCGGGTGAAGCCCACCGCATCCAGCGCGGCCGGATCGTTCGACAGCGTGCCGCCACCGGCAGCGACCAGCGCGCCGTGGCCTTCGATGGCGAACTGCCGCGACGATGCCTGCGGCCCAGCGGCCACGGCCAGGTCAGCGCCACCCACGGTGCCGGGGGCGGTGATCGAACCGCGGCGCATCAGCGCGATGCCGCCGAAGGCCAGGAAGCAGATGATCGCCATCATGAAGTTGAAGCCGAGGCTGGTCAGGAACACCGCCATCTCGGTCACTTCCAGGCCGGCCTTCTGCACCACGCCATTGGTGATGCCGCCGTACACGCTGATCGGCGAGAAGCCACCGGCCTGCGCGCCATGGATCACCAGCAGGCCCATCATCAGCGGGTTGATCTTGTATTGCTTGGCAAAACGCAGCGCGACCGGGCCGATGATGGCCACGGCGGCCGGGCCCAGCGCCCCGAAGGCAGTCAGCACGGCGGTGATCACGAACATCACCCACGGAATGGCCACGATGTGGCCGCGTACGGCTTTCACCGCCCAGTGCACCAGCAGATCGATGGTGCCGTTCTTCTGCGCGATGGCGAACAGGTAGGTAATGCCGACCAGGGTCAGGAACAGGTCGCCGGGGAAGCCGGCGAGCACTTCCTTGCCGCCCATGCCGACCCAGACTCCGCCGATGATGAAGGCAAGGGCGAAGGCGACCGCACCCATGTTGATGGGCATCGCGGTGGCGACGATGAACATGATCACCAGGCCGATGATCGTTGCGATTTGTGGACTCATGCGCCCTCCCAGACACGTGACTCGCGTACAGCTTCGATGGTGACCCGCCATCACGGGGTAAGGCGTCGTACAACGTGATGCGTGATACGTGCTGCTCGAACCCGTTACTGCAGCCGGTCCAGCGCGGTGCGGACCCAGGCCGCCGCGCCGTCCAGGCTCTGGAACTCTTCCACCGCGCGCACCTGGCAGCACGGGTAGGCCGGCGCGACCATGCGCGCCAACGCATTGCCCGGCCCCAACTGCAGGAACACGCGCGCGCCGCGCTCGAAGGCCTGGCGCATCACCTGCGCCCACTCGATGGTCTGTGCCAGCTGCGCCGACAGGGTGCGCACCGCCGCCGCGCGATCCCGCACGGGGCGCGCATCGATGCCGGCCAGCAGCGGCACGCGCGGCGCCTGCAGGGGCGAGGCATCGAGTGCGGCGGCGAACGGGGCCACCGCTGCCTGCAGCAGCGGCGTATGCGCAGGGACGTGCACCGGCAGCGGACGGACCTCCGCGCCCTGTGCGCGCGCTGCATCGGCCAGCGCCTGCAACGCCTTGCGCGTGCCGCCGACGATGAAGTGGTCCGCGCCGTTGGCGATGGCCACGTGCGCGCCGTGTGCATCGCACAGCGGTTGCAGGGTGTGTCGTTGCAGCCCCAGCACCGCCTGCAGGCCTGCATCGGCGGGGCTGGCGGCATCCATCAGCTGCGCGCGCTGTGCCGCCAGCGTCAACGTGGCCGCAGCATCCAGGCCGCCGGAAATGCCATGCGCGGCCAGCTCACCGATGCTGTACCCGGCCACCAGCAGCGGTACCGGCAGCGCATCGCGCAGGCCCTGCCAGTGCGCCAGCGTGGCCGCACAGAGCAGCGGCTGCGCAAGCGCGTTGTCGAAGCGCGCCTCGTCGGCGGCAGCGGCGAAGACATCACGGCCGAGCACGCTGCCCGCAGCCTGCAGTACTTCGCGGCCGGCAGCCAGATCGCGCATGCGATCAAACATGCCCGCATGCTGCGCACCCTGGCCGGGGCAGAGCAGGGCAAGGCTCATACAGCCTCCTGCTGCAGCAGGAAGTGGCTGCAGGCCAGCAGGTCCGCACTGCCACCGGGGCTCAGCCGGCGCGCGACGAAGTCCTTGCCGATGCCGTGCAGGCGTGCCTCCCAGCCGGGAGCGAAGGTGCCACCGCCTGCAATGAATCCGCGTGCCTGCTGCTGGGCCCAGGCCAGGCCGTCGGCGCCGCCGCGATGCAGCAGGTTGAGATCGTCCACCTGCGCGATCAGCTGCATCAGGGTCTGGGACATCGCCGCGTCGCGCGGCAGGCCCTGCTGCAGCGCGTGGCGCAGCGTGGGCACGGCCAGTACGCGCAGCACCGGGTAACCGGCGGCGGCCTGCTCGCGCACGCCGGGCACGCCGTGGCGCAGGCGTGCGCGCTGGCCGGGGCTGGAGGCATCCAGTGGCGCAGCGGCGAAGTCGTTGGCCCAGTGCTGCACGGCCAGGCAGACCTGCGCGGCCGATACCGCGCGGCCCTGCTCGCGGCGGCAGCGTGCGGCGGCAGCCACCAGCAGGCCAAGGCTGAAGATGGCGCCGCGATGGGTGTTGGTGCCGCCGGTAGCGCGCAGCATGGCGGTTTCGGCGGCGATGCCCAGCGTGCGCAGCTGCGCGAAGGGCGCATCCACGGCACCGGCACGGGCGATGGCGGTGAAGTAATGGCGCAGGGCGAACAGGCTGCGCAGGAACGTGCTGGCATCCATGTCGTCATGGCTGCCGGTATCAAAGGGGGTGACCAGGCCCGGCTTGGGCGCACAGGCCAGCTCGGCATGCAGGCTGGCGATGGCCAGGCGCCCCAGCCGCGCACTGTCGATGGCGTGTGCCAGGGGGCGGGCAGCATGCGCGAGGGCGTTCATGCGGCGGCTCCGGTGGCAGCGAACAGACGCTCGCGGGCTTCCAGCGCGGCACCTTCCAGGCGCTTCACCAGCACCTGGCGGCTGCCACCCGCGTACTCGCGCCAGTTCACGGCGCCCCCGTCGGCCAGGCACAGTTCGCCATCCACACGACGGCCGTGTTCGTGCTCCCAGCGCTGCAGGCACGCGACCAGTGCATCGGCCTGCGGGCCGGTGTCCACCTGCCACAGCAGGTCGATGTCCGATGCCGCGTGCACGTAGGGCAGGCCGCTCAGGTGTTGCCAGGCGAAGGCGCCGAACACACGGGCCGGCGCAAAGCGCGCCAGCGCGTGCAGGGCGGCCTGCCAGTCGCTGGCAACTCCGGCATCAAGTACGTTTTCCAGGGCGGGAGGCAGCTGCTGGCGCAGCACGTCGCGCAGCGGCACGCGCAGGGCCAGGCGCTGCTTGCCTTCGCCCGGCGGCAGCGGCACCCCCAGGCGCAGGCGCGGATCGGGATCATCCACCGCACGCCGGGCCACCATGGCCGGCAGGCCCTGCGCGAACCATGCCGCCAGGCGTGGTTCGTGCGCGGCCACGTCGGCCCGCCAATCGGCATGCGCCGAAAGCCAGACCAGCGTGTGGCGGGCGGGCCGGTCAGGCATCGCCGTGCGCCACCTTGGTGGCGACATCCGCAGCGAGGGCGCGGCCACCGCGCTGTGCACCCCGTGCGGCGCGCAGGTCACCCTCGCTGGGCGTGCGCAGGGCCTGCAGCAGGTGCTGGGCAAGGTCGCCCTCCCACAGCGATTCCACCGCGCCCATCGCCACGTAGTTGGCCACGCCCGGCGCGAACACCGGCGAGCTCTGGCTCAGCGCCTGCAGTTTTTCCAGCGGTTGCTTGGTCACCCTTGCCATCGCGCGCAGGTCCATCACCCGCACCTGCGCATCGGGCAGGGCATGGATGTGGTCGGCCATCAGGCCGAAGGACAGGAAGCCGCCACTCACCGATTCGCCATAGACCAGGGTGACCAGGCGTGCGCCACGGCGGCGGGCCAGGTCGATGGTCTGCGCGAGATGGGCGAAGTAACCATTGATGCCCAGCAGTTCATCGCGGCGCGCCAGGCGCTGGCCCGCAGTGTCGGCCAGCATCACGATGGGCCGCTGCGGATGCGTGGCGGTGCTGGCGAGCACGGTTTCAGCCAGCGCCAGCGCATGGTCCACGCCCACTTCAATGCGGTCGGTGGTGCCGATGACCGTCACCTCGCCATCCTCGGTGGTGGCCGTGCCGGTCAGCACCGAATCACGGATGTCGATGCGATGTCCGCGGGGAAACAGGGCGTCGAGCAGGGTCTGCAGCGGTGCGCTCATGGCAGGCTCCGGTCGGCGGTGGCAGCGAGGAAGGCGTCGGTATCCAGCAGTGGCAGGCGCTCCGGATCGGCAATGCCTTGGCGGGCCCAGATCTCCAGCCCGTCGCGGCACTCGCCCCAGGCTTGTGCGCGCGCCGTCAATGCGGCGTGGCGCGCCTGCAGGACGCTCAAGGCAGCGTCGGTATCGGTGCTGGTGGCGTCGGCCTGCAGCGCCTCGGCGGCCGCGCGGGCGAACGCATCGATGGCATCGGGTACCAGCACCTGCGCCTGGTCGATCAGATAGCGGTGCTTGCCGCCGGTCACGCGCCACACCAGGGCGCGGTCGCGCGCGTCGAACTCCTCCACGCCGCGCACGGTCTCGATCACTTCCGGCCCGGACAACGACAGCCGGCCTTCTTCGGACATGATGACCGTGGTGCAGCAGCGGGCGACGATGCCCATGCCGCCGAAGGCACCGTTGCCGCTGCCGATCAGCGCGACGACCGGCACGCCGGCCGCGCGTGCGCCCAAGGTGGCACGCATGATTTCGGAAATGGCGATCAGCCCGGCGTTGGCTTCATGCAGGCGTACGCCGCCGGTATCGAGCAGCAGCAGTACGCCGTCGGGGCGGGTTTCCGCAGCGCGACGCAGCAGGCCGGTCAGCTTGGCGCCGTGCACTTCGCCCACGCCGCCGCCCATGAATTCACCCTGTTGTGCGGCCAGCAGCACGCGTCTGCCCTGCAGCGTGGCTTCGCCGACGACGATGCCATCGTCGAAGGCGGCCGGCTGGTCCAACTGGGCCAGATGCGGGCTCATGACCCGCTGTGCGGGGCCGAGGAATTCGTGGAACGAACCGGCGTCGACCAGCCCGGCAATGCGCGCGCGTGCATCCGCTTCGTAGAAGCTGTGGCGCTGTACGTGGCTCATGGGGTGCCTCCGGCCAGCAGGGTTTCCACGGCCTGGTCCAGGCGCAGGCTGACCACGGCCGGGGTCGCACCGGCATCGTTGATCGACACGCGCACATCGCGCAGCGGATGGCGCTGCGCGAAGTCTGCGATGACCGCCTGCCAGATGGTGCCGAAGCCCTGCGCGGCGGTGATGATGCGCACCGTCATCGCGCCGTCCTGTGCGGCCGGCTCCAGCAGGATTTCCAGGTTGCCCGAGGCGAGTACGCCCACCAGCACCGCGTCGTGCGGGAACTGCACGGCGGTACGGCCGTCGAATCGATAGTCGAGGGTTTCCATGCTCTGTCCCTTACCAGTTGCGGAAGCGCTTGGGCGGGTCGTACAGGCCGCCGGACCAGCGCACCAGGTCCTTCACCGAACGCGCGGCCAGCAGATCGCGGCTGGCATCGCGTGGCGAGATGCCCAGGTCTTCCGGGCGACGGATCACCCCGCGGTCGCGCAGGTTTTCCACCATCGCGCGGTCGCGGGCCAGGCCCACGGCGGTGTAACCGGAAACGCCGCGGATCGCCTGTTCGCGTTCTTCCGGGGTGCGGCACAGCAGCAGGTTGGCGATGCCTTCTTCGGTGAGTACGTGGCTGACGTCATCGCCGTAGATCATGACCGGCGGCAGTGGCATGTTGGCGCGCTCGGCCAGTTCCCAGGCGTCAAGGCGTTCGACGAAGGCCGGCGCCATGTGCTCGCGGAACGTTTCCACCATCTGCACCACCAGCTTGCGCCCGCGTGGCATCTCGCCGGGGCGTGCGGCCTGCTGGCCGGCCTTGATCCACGCGTCGCTGGCGTGGCGGCGGCCGCGGGCATCGGAACCCATGTTCGGTGCACCACCGAAGCCGGCGATGCGGTCGCGGGTGGCGGTGGAGCTGTTGCCCTGCAGGTCGATCTGCAGGGTGGAACCGATGAACATGTCACAGGCATACAGGCCGGCGGTCTGCGAGAACGCGCGGTTGGAGCGCATCGAGCCATCGGCGCCGGTGAAGAAGACATCGCCACGGGCGGCGATGTATTTCTCCATGCCCAGTTCCGAACCGAACGAATGCACCGATTTGACGAAGCCCGATTCGATGGCGGGAATGAGGGCCGGGTGCGGGTTCAACGCCCAGTGCTGGCAGATTTTTCCTTTCAACCCCAGCGATTCGGCGTAAGTAGGCAGCAGCAGCTCGATGGCTGCGGTGTCGAAGCCGATGCCGTGGTTGAGGCGGTTCACACCGTATTCGGCGTAGATGCCCTTGATGGCCATCATCGCCATCAGCACCTGGATTTCGGAAATCTGTGCCGGGTCGCGGGTGAACAGCGGCTCGATATGGTTCGGGCGCGGCGCCTGCACTACGAAGTTGACCCAGTCAGCGGGGATATCGACGCGGGGGAGGGTGTCGACGATTTCGTTGACCTGGGCGATGACGATGCCACCGCCGAACGCGGTGGCTTCGACGATCACCGGGGTGTCTTCGGTGTTCGGCCCGGTGTAGAGGTTGCCGTGGCGGTCGGCGGCCTGCGCGGCGACCAGCGCCACGCGCGGGGTGAGGTCGATGAAGTAGCGGCCGAACAGTTCCAGGTAGGTATGGATGGCGCCGATCTGGATACGTCCTTCGGCCACCAGGTTGGCCAGACGCACCGACTGCGGGCCGGAGAACGAGAAATCCAGCTTCGAGGCGATGCCGCGCTCGAATACGTCCAGGTGCGAGGGCAGGGACAGCACCGACTGCACCATGTGCAGGTCGTGCACGCGCGTCGGGTCGAGGTCGGCCAGGGCCTGGGCCAGGAAATCGGCCTGCTTCTGGTTGTTGCCTTCCAGGCAGACCTTGTCGCCCGGCTCCAGCAGCGCGTGCAGCAGTTCGGCAACGTCGGTGGCCGCGACCAGGTGGCCCTTGGCCCATGGCGCGGCGCGTTGCAGACGGGCCTGGCGGCTGCGTTCCAGCGTGTCCCAGCTCGGGTTCATCGACCGGCTTCCAGATGGCGTTGAAATAATTACGGCATAATTATGGAGGGGTGTGCAACCCGCAGTGCAGCAAAAAGAAAGGGCCCGCGCTCAGGCGGGCCCATTCAGGTAGGCGACGATCAGGGTCGTGGCGAAGGGCGTGCCGACCAACGGTCGGCACCCACCGGCTTCCCAGGCGGCGGATGGGGTCAGAGCCCTTTCCTGCGGAAAGGGATCCGACCCCGCTTACCGACCAACGGTCGGCACCCACCGGCTTCCCAGGCGGCGGATGGGGTCAGAGCCCTTTCCTGCGGAAAGGGATCCGACCCCGCGTGCCGACCAACGGTCGGCACCCACCGGCTTCCCAGGCGGCGGATGGGGTCAGAGCCCTTTCCTGCGGAAAGGGATCCGACCCCGGGCACCGGTTTACTGGTGGCTTAGAACTTCCAGCGCAGGCTGGTGGCCACGAAGCGCGGTTCGCCGTAGTTGTTGTAGTCCAGGTTGGCCCAGTAGGTCTTGTCCAGGGCGTTGCGCACGCTCAGCGTCGCGGTCCAGTTGTCGGTGATGCGGTAGTTGGCGTTGAACTGCACCAGCGCGTAGGCCGGCTGGTTCACCGTCACCGTGCCGCCCAGCGGGTAGGGGATGTTGTAGCCCTGCACCTTGCTCTGCCACTGCACGCCCGCGCCGACGCTCAGGCGGTCCAGCACGCCGGGCAGGCGCACCTGGGTGTTCAACTGCAGCAGATCTTCGGCCGGGTTGGCGTACAGCAGGTCGGTCGCCGCGCGGGTCACCTTGACGTGCGTGTAGCCGGCGTTGACCGTCCAGCCCGGCAGGATCTCGCCGTTGATGTCCATCTCCCAGCCACGTGCCTTGGTGCCGTTGACGCCGATGTAGGCCGAGCTGCCATCGCTGAGCGAACCATCCGGCACGCTCATGTCACGCACGGCGTAGTTGTCCTGCTTGGCTTCAAACACGGCGGCATTGGCGGTCAGGCGACCGTCGAACCACTGCGTCTTGATGCCCGCTTCCACGTTCGAGCCCTGCACCGGCGCCAGCAGGTTCTCGTTCTTGTCCTTGTAGTTCTGCGGGTTGAAGATTTCGGTGTAGCTGGCGTAGACCGAAACGGCCGGCGTGATGTCGTAGACCAGGCCCACGTACGGGGTGACTTCATCACTGACCTTGTACGCACCGCTGGTGGCGGTATAGGCACCGGCTGCGTTGTAGGCGCGGGTGCGGGTTTCCCAGCGGCTCAGGCGCGCACCGGCGATCAGTGCCAGCGGGTCGGCCAGGCGCAGGCGGGTTGCCAGGTACACGCCACTCTGGGTGGTCTTGGCCACGCGGCGCGCACCGGTACGGGTGTAGGTCACCTCGGAAATGTCGCCGTTCCAGTCGTAGACATTGGGAATGTAGTAGCAGCGTTCATTGCCACAGCGCGCCCAGTCGGTCGGGAAGTTCAGCGTGGTGGTGTTGGTCGTGCCTTCCAGGTCCGACCACTGCGTGCCCAGGGTCACGTCGTGTTCCTGGCCCCACAGGCTGAAGGTGCCGGTCAGGTAGGCGTCCACGTTGCGGCGGGTGTCTTCCGCATCGCCGGCTGCAGCGCGCAGGAAGATGCCCGAGCCGGTGACCGGGTTCGGGTTGCCAGTGCCGTACAGGCGCACGTTCTGCACGTTGCCGCGGGTGTAGGAGGTGTTGATCTTCAGCAGCCAGTCGTCACCGAAACGCTGTTCCAGGTTGGCGAACACGGTGCTGGTCTCGCGCTGCCAGTAACTCCACTTCGGCGACAGGTTGGTCGAGCGCGGCAGGTGGGCGAAATTGCCCTGGCTGTCGAAGAACGGCACGGTGCCCCAGGTCGAACCCACCGGGTTGTTGTCCTGGGTCTGGTAGCCCACCGTGACCGTGGTGCTGTCGGTCACGTCGCCTTCCAGCACGGCCATGCCGGCCATCTTGTTTTCCTTGTAGCGGTCGTAATAGAAATCACGATCGGTGTAGGCGGCCACCACGCGGCTGCGGAAGCGGCCATCGGCGGTCAGCGGCGCGGTCACGTCCGCTTCCATGCGGCGGTAGTCCCAGCTGCCGGCGCTGACCGAGAACGAAGCGTCGAATTCCTTGCCCGGGCGCTTGCGCAGCAGGTTGACCGTGGCCGAGGGCACGCCAGCGCCGCTGAGCAGGCCATTGGCACCGCGGATCACTTCCACGCGGTCGTAGAAGGCGGTGTCGTATTCCTGGTTGGTCGAACCGCTGTAGGTGGGAATGCCGTCCACCTGGAAATCGGTGATGGCAAAACCACGCGCGTAGTAGAGCGGGCGCTGGGTGTCATAGAAGGACACGCTGACGCCGGTGACGTTGCGCATCACATCGTTGATGCTGAACAGCGATTCGTCCTGCAGGCGCTGCAGGCTGATCACGCTGGACGACTGCGGGGTTTCCTGCAGGGTGATCGGCAGGCGGGTCGTGCTCGACGGGGCCGCGGTCTGTTCGGCGCGCACGCTCACCCGGTCCAGGGTCTTGGCGTCGCTGGCGTCGGCAGCGGCTTCGGCGGCCGATGCGGCGGGCGCGGCCATGGCCAGGCAGGACAGCAGGGCGGCCGGCAGCAGCGCACGGCGGGGCAGGGGGGAACGGGCAGGCAGGGACATGGAGGGCTCGGCGAGATGGAAGAGGGGGTGGGAGCGGCAGCCGTCGGCCAGCACCCGGGCGGCTGCGTCGGGTGGGCTCAGATCCATCTGGGAGGCATGCGGGCGTCGTGCGGGACGCAAATGTAAATCGTTCTTAACAACATTACAATTCGTGACACCGGGAAATAGTGTCTGCGGACCGGCAAGGGATCAGAGCCCTCCGCCTGCGGCGCAGGGATCCGACCCCGGGGTCGGATCCCTTTGCTCCGCAAAGGGCTCTGCCCCCAGCTGCGGGGACGCCACAAGCAAGAACGGCCACCCGAAGGTGGCCGTCCGTGCGTCCTGCAGAGCGAGCGGGCTTACAGCGCCTGCAGCTCTTCGTTGGCGTTGCGCTTTTCCGGCGGGGCCGGGGCAGGCGTTGCAGCGTTCTCTACTGTCGCGCCTTCAGCCGGCACCTCCAGGTAGGGCAGGTGCAGGGTCTGGCTGGTGAGCGTACGGACCTGGTTGGTCAACGCCGGGCTCTCGTTGAGCTTCTGGCCGTACGACGGCACGATCTGGCGCAGGCGGGCTTCCCAGCCGGCCTTCATCTGCTCCGGGAAGGCCTTGGCCATCAGGTCCAGCATGATCGGCGGCGAGGTCGAGGCACCCGGCGAAGCACCCAGCAGCGCGGCCAGGGTGTGGTCCTTGTCGGTCACGATCTCGGTGCCGAACTGCAGCACCGGGCCCTTCAGCGGGTCACGCTTGATGATCTGCACGCGCTGGCCGGCGGTCACCAGCTTCCAGTCACCCGGCTTGGCGTTGGGGAAGTACTTCACCAGCTCGGCCTGGCGGTCGGCGTCGTTCAGGCGCGCCTGGGCCATCAGGTACTGCACCAGGTCCAGGTTGTCCTTGCCCACTTCCAGCATCGGGCCGACGTTGTTGTGGTTGACCGAGGAATACAGGTCCCACCACGAGCCGTGCTTGAGGAACTTGGTGCTGTACAGCGCGAACGGCCCGAACAGGATCACCGGCTTGCCGTCCAGCTTGCGCGCATCCAGGTGCGGCACCGACATCGGCGGCGAACCGGTTTCGGCCATGCCGTAGGCCTTCACGTGGTGGCGCGAGGTCACGTCCGCGCCCTGGAAGGCCAGGAACTGGCCGCCCACCGGGAAACCGGCGTAATCCTTCGATTCGGGAATGCCCGACATCTGCAGCAGCTTCAGCGCAGCACCACCGGCACCGATGAACACGAAGCGGGCGTGGGTGGTGGTTTCGGTGCCGGCCTTGAGGTCCTTCACCGTCACGTTCCAGCTCTTGTCAGCGTTCTGCCGGAGCGCGCGCACTTCATGGTTGAGGTGCAGGCCGAAATTCGGGCTGCGCTGCAGGCCGGCGGCCAGCTGGCGGGTGATGACGCCGAAATTGACGTCGGTACCCAGCGGCATCCAGGTCGCAGCGACCTTCTGCTTCGGGTCGCGGCCTTCCATCAGCAGCGGTGCCCACTGCTTGATCTGCGCCGGATCCTCCGAGTACTGCATGCCGTAGAACAGCGGATTCTTCACCAGGGCCTGCTGGCGCTTGTGCAGGTAGGCGATGTTGTCGTCGCCCCAGACGAAGCTCATGTGCGGAGTCGGGTTGATGAAGTCGCTCGGCTGGCTCAGCCGGCCTTCCTTCACCTGGTGCGACCAGAACTGGCGCGAGACCTCGAACGATTCGGCAATGCCGACCGCGCGCTTGGTCTCGATGCTGCCGTCGGGCAGTTCCGGGGTGTAGTTCAGCTCGGCGAATGCCGAATGCCCGGTGCCGGCGTTGTTCCAGCCGTCCGAACTTTCGCCGGCCACAGTGTCCAACCGCTCGTAGACCTGGATGTTCCAGTCCGGCTGCAGCTCCTGCAGGTAAGTGGCCAGGGTGATGCTCATGATGCCGGCGCCGACCAGAACGACGTCGACCGGCTTGTCGTTGCTGGCGGCGGGCACCGAGCGCTGGGTCAGCGGCCAGTACAGGAACAGCGCGGCGGCCAGCAGCACCAGCACGAGCAGGGCGAGAAGAGCCTTGCCAAATTTCTTCATGGGAATGACTTGGGGCGTGGGGAGGGGGTCAGGATGCGCGCCTGAACGGCAAATGGCGTGAAGAAACAAAGCCTTGCAGCATCCTGGCGCGATTCTAACCCTTTATGGTCTTGTTTTGGTGCGATGCACCATCCCGCTCGCAGGCCTGCGGCGCTACACTAGTGGGCTGATACCCCGCAACGACCGGCCATGGAGGGGCCGCGCACCGATGTCACGGATGCTCATCGTAGTTGGCGACGCCCTGCAGACGGGCGGCTCGGTTCTTTCAGGTTCCCCCCACACCGATATCGAAGGTCGCGCGGTAGCCCGCGTGGGCGACCGGGTCATCTGTGCCCGCCACGGGCCCGGTTCCATCGTCAGCGGCGATGCCAGCCTGGTCATCGACGGCCAGCCGGTCGCGCGCGAGGGCGACAAGGCCAGCTGCGGCTGCGCCCTGATGGCTGGCCAGCAGCAGCGTGCGCATGTTGTGGGTGGTGGCGGTGGTGGCGGTGCGGGTGGAAAGGCGATGGCCGCACTTGGCGCAGTTGCTTCGGTCGCAAAGGTGTTGCTGAAGAAGCCGGAGCTGAGGACGCCGGGTTTTGCGCCGCCAGGCACCGAGGCACCGCAGTGCTGGGTGCGTGATCATGAGGTTCTGGTCGACCGCGATATCGACGGGCGCTATTACCAGACCACCGAGCTGGACGGCACACGCGTCCCGCTGATCTCGAGGGTAACCTTCCGGATTCAGGTACCCCTCAAGTCGGAAGGGGATGCCCTCGTATTCATCCGGGCCCGAGCAGTTGCGCAGCCGGGTGTCAGCAGCGCGCAGTTGGAAGCCGCCAAGCGGCAGATGCAGGAAGGCATCGACAGGCACTGGAACGGCAAGCTGCGGCTGTCGGTGAATGATCCCCTGTGCGGAATCCGTACCTTCCCCATCCGCTATGCAGTGGAATGGGATGCGCCTTCGCACGACTACACGGTGCGTGTGCATACCCGCTTTGATCGGGAGCAGCTCGACTATCCCGTAGTGGATGTGTCCATCGCGACGGATCTGCTCACGTTCGCCCATGAGTTCGGCCATTGCGTTGGCCTGCCTGATGAGTATTCCTACGCGCCAGAGACATGGAATGTGCAGTACGTTCGCCCCGATGGCAGCTTGGATGCCAACAAGATCGTCGCCTTGCCGGCTGAAGACGATCCGGGCGAGGATGAGACCATCATGTCGTCCAGCGAAGTGATCAGGCCCTTCCATGCTTGGTCCGTGGCGCTGGAGGTACGGGAGCTGTTGACCCGCGAAATCGGCCGGGAGATCACATGCGACATTATCTGACCCTTGCTCCACTCCTTGTTTTCTTCGCCGTACCCCAAGCTACCGCAACTGACAGTGAGCCGCCTGCGATGATCGTTCTCAATGCCCGCTGCATCGACAACCCCACCTGCCGTTTCACTGGCGAGGAGATCGTGGTCGAACTCGAACTGCGCAATGATGGACGGGAGAGCGTGCAGCTGCCCATCCGATACCTGCATCGCATGGGGCCCCGCGTCCAGGTGATGGACAACCACTCCGGCAAATCGACCTGGCTGCGCACGCCTCACCCGGACCGATCTCTGGTCAACGAACTGGAAGCGCTCGCGCCGGGTCAGTCCATCCGGATGACCCGATCGGTCATGCCGGAGCTGCTGCAGTCGTTCGCTCTTCACCCGATCGATGTAAGCGTCGAGTTCTCCCTCAACCTGGTGCCGCAGAAGCCGCGCGAAGAAATGGAACTGGTGAAAAGCCGGGTCCGTATCGCGCAGCAGCCGGAGGATCGCCAAGCCGGCAAGTAAACGTCAGGGAGATCACATGCCCCGTCTCATGATCGCCCTCGCACTCGCCATGCCTCCAGCTGTATCCGGGCAGGAAACGTTCCACGGACTCGAACTCCGCGCGCGCTGCATCGACAATGCCCCCTGCCACTTCCTCGGTGAAGATATCCGGGTGGAGCTGGAACTGCGCAATGCCGGGAGTGAGGACGTGCAGGTGCCGGCCGAGTTCTATCGCCGGCGTGGGCCCAGCGTGAAGCTGGTGGACCGTCATTCGGGCAAGGAAACATCGCTGGCCATCAATCCGCCGGATGCGCGTCTGCTGAAGTCACTGCAGACGCTGCGACCTGGGCAGTCCTTCCGGTTTCCCTGGCGCATCCTGCCGACGGAGATCAGCCATTTCGACCGTCGCCCGATCGACGTATCGGCGGTATTCAGCGTCAACCTGGCGCCGGGTGTACGTGGTGGGCAGGCACGCGTCGTCAGCAGCGAACTGCGTATCACCGACCCTGCTGGCAGTGCGCCGCGCTGAGTTGGCGTCCCCAGGACATCATCCCGCCGGTTCGGCATCGATCACGTTCAACTCTGCCTGGACCACCTGCGCCTCGGCGCCAGTTGCACCCGGCTTTAGATTGACCGAGAACTGCAGTGTCACATCCATCGGGCGCAGTGCGGACCGTGCAAGTTCCTGCGGTTTGATCGGAAAGCCGATGCGCAGGGAGCGGCCCGCCTGCAGTTCCTGCATCTGGTCCAATAGTGTTGCCGGGGCCATGCCTGAGCGCAGGGCAGTCACCTTTCCAGATCGGTTGTCCTTCACCTTCACCGAGGGTCCGCGGCTGCGGATGTATTCCAGGGGAAGCCTCGCAGGCTCGCTGCCTGCATTGCGGAGTTCCAGCTCCACAACGAGCGTGTCGCCACGAAAACGGCACTGGGTATCGTCCACGCAGCGCGCATGAAGTTCGATCCCGGACAGCGGTTCTTTGCCGTACGCCGGCAGCGTGGTGGCAGCAACGGCAGCGATCAATGAGATCACGTGGCGGTACATGTTGTCTCCTTGCTGTTCTCCGGGCCCGGCAGCCCAAGCGACAGCATCAGCGGGCCGGTACTCAGCGCAGTTCAAGAATCTCGTCGCCGGCTTCGTCCACCTCGCCGGTCGGCCGCCAGCCCAGGTGGCGGTAGAAACCATGCGAGCGGGATCGCGGATCGGCCGAGCAGGCCAGGAACAGGCGTGCATGCCCGGCCGCGCGGGCCAGCGCGATCACCTCCTGCAACAGTCGTTGGCCGATACCCTGGCCTTCGTGGTCCGGCAGCACGGCCAGCACCAGCACCTCGCCACTGTCGCGGTCGGCGAAGCCGTAGCCGACCAGGGTGCCGTCGTCTTCGGCGATGCGGCCGATGAAATCACCCTCGGCGATGCCGGCCGCCCAGCTGTCCACGGTGATGCCCAGTTCGGCCAGCTGCGCGGCACTGAAGGCGTTTTCTCGGGTGCGCCCGCGCAGATCGATGCAGGCGGCCGCATCAGCGGGTAGTGCAGGGCGGTAGTGGATGGGCATGCAGCGTCCTTGTGCGTGGTGCGGAACCGGTAGCGCCGGGCGGTGCCAGGCGGAGCCATTCAGTCACTGCCGATTGTGAAGTATTCCGCGGCGAAATAGCCCACTTGGTAGGCCAGTGCCACTCCGGCGAGCACGCCTTGCGCGCGCGCCGTGCGCAGGTGCCATCCCAGCACGCAGATCGCCAGCATCAGGGCCGTGTGCAGCGGGTAGGCTTCGCCCAGCAGCTGCCAGCGGCTTCGTCCCTTGATCGCGGTATCCACCAGATCCAGCAGCGTCAACGCCGCGATCACGCCGAAGATCCAGCGCCGGCGCTGCATCAGATAGGTGCCGTAACTGCGGTACTCACGAAGATCATCAGGAAACAGCAGCGCGCACAGCAGGAACCACATGGCGCAGTACCCGATCACGAACAGGTAGGTTTCAAACGTCCAGCGGTGCACCTCGATCAGGCGGAATTCCCACCACCAGAAGGTGACCAGCGAAACCAGCGTCCATGCCACCCAGCACAGATGCAGCGCCGAACAGCCGCGCCGCTGCGGGTGCTCGATGATCTGCGCCACCCCCTTCAGCAGCGTGGTGATCGACAGGCCCAGGATGATGCCCATCACCACGCGGATATGCAGGAATACCGGGTCTGTCTGCATGACTCAGCCCCCTCAACGGTTGCCGTGATGCTGGCATGGAAATGGGGTGTCATCCCATTGCGGCGGAATGGGATGGGACCCCATGCCGACCAACGGTCGGCATCCACCAATTGCAGCATGCCGACCAGCGGCCGGCACCTACCAGCCGCAGCATGCCGACCAGCGGCCGGCACTACCGCTTGCGCCGGACCAGCGTGCTGGAAGCCTCCAGCACCGCTTCGGTCAGCAGCGCCATCGTCTGCACATCCCCCTTCCAGTGCTGCCAGTACAGCGGCACGTCCTCCCATGCCCGCTGCCGTACGTACACCAGTCGCCCCGCATCCAGGTGCCGCTTCACCAGCGGCAGCGGGTTCATCGTCCAGCCCAGGCCGCCCAGGTTGGCCTGCACGAAGGCCCGGGTGGAGGGAATCCACCAGGTCGGCGCCGTGCTGGGCAGTTCATCCCCCGCCATCCGCCGGGCGAAGCGCGACTGCATGTCGTCCTTGCGGTTGAACACCAGTACCGGCGCCTGCGCCAGCGCCTGCGCCGTCACCCCTTTGGCGAAGTGGCGCTCGCGGAACTCCGGGGTGCAGGTGGCCGCGTAGCGGATGCTGCCCAGCGCATGGATCTGGCAACCCTGCACCGGCTCATCCAGCGTGGTCACGGCGCCCAGCACAGTGCCCTGGCGCAGCAGCTCCACGGTGTGGTCTTGGTCCTCCACGCGCAGGTCCAGGGTGGTGCCGGTGTTCTGCGCGAACTGCTGCGCGGCCTGCGGAAACCAGGTTTCCAGGCTGTCATGGTTCACTGCCACGGGGATGCTGGCCTGGGGCAGGTCCTCATCGGCCAGCCCCATGCGATGCAGCGCGTCGTGTTCCAGCAGTGCGGTCTGTTCAGCCAGCTGCACCAGCAGCTGGCCCTCGGCGGTGGCGGTGGCCGGTGTGCCGCGCTTGACAAGCAGGCGGCCAATCCGGTCCTCCAACGCCTTCACCCGCTGCGAGATGGCCGACGGGGTGACATTGAGCGACTGCGCCGCACGGTCGAAGCTGCCCTCGCGGATGACCGCCGCCAGGGCCCGCAGCTGGGCATGATCGATGCGCATCGAATTAAGCTCCGCTAATGTTGGTTTAGGAAGTTTAGCTCGTCTTTTGAATGTTGCGGCGCGACAATGGCGCCCGTTCCGGTGCTGTCCGCCTTCGCGAGGCACCGTCCCCCCAGCAAGACAAGGCAGTGAATCCCATGTTCTCGGTCATCTCCGCCAGCACCGGCCTCGGTGCCTGGTTCTCTGGTGCCGCTACCGGCGTCGGCCTGTTCGCCGTGGTCGGTGCCCAGAGCGCCTTCATCCTGCGCCAGGGCATCCTGCGCAAGCACATCGTGCCGGTGGTCGCCACCTGCGCGGCCATCGATGCGATCTTCATCTTCGCCAGCGTGGCCGGCCTGCGCACGCTTACCTCGGCGCTGCCGTGGCTCACCAGCGCCGTACTGTGGACCGGCGTGGCCTTCCTGGCCTGGTATGCGATGAAGTCCGCGCGCCGTGCCTTCGCCGGTGGCGGTGGCATGGGCGAGGCCGACAGCGATGACGGCAGCCGCCGTGCGGTGCTGCTGGCCGCCGTGGGCTTCTCGCTCATCAACCCGCATTTCTGGCTGGACATGATGGTGATCGGTTCGATTGCCGAGAACTTCGGCAATGCACGCATGGCGTTCGCCGCCGGTGTGGTCACCGCCAGCTGCCTGTGGCTGACCGCGCAGGGCCTGGGAGCCCGCCTGCTGGCGCCGCTGTTCACCAAGCCCAGCACCTGGCGCGTGCTCGACGGCACCATCGCCGTCATCCTCAGCATCCTGGCGCTCACCCTGGCCATCCGCGGGGTGCACTGAGCGCTTCACCCACACCACACTCTCTCCAAGGTCGTGGCTGCGGCGGCATCGGTAACGGTGCCGCCGCTCTTTTATGGGGTGCTGGCGGTCGGAGGCCGCGCCTGCCTAGAATCCCCCGCAGGCGGACAGGGTGTCCGCGGCAAAGGGGATGGATGCGCACGTTGTTTCTCACCGCCTGGCTGGTCCTGGCGTCGATGCCGGCTGCCGCAGCGACGGTCGATCTTGATCGCTTCCTGAAAGAAGAGGTCTTCACCGAGATCAAGATCTCACCCACGGGCGAATACGTGGCTGCCACCGCGCCGGTCGAAGCCGGCACGGCGCTGGCGGTGTTCCGGGTGGCCGACATGCAGATGGTGGGGTCCTTCCGGCCGCTGCGTAACAACCACGTCGGCACGTTCGACTGGGTCAGCCGTGACCGCTTGCTGGTGGGCCTGGGCGTGTCCGACGGCCCGCTGGACCGTCCGGGCCTGACCGGCGAGCTGTTCGCCGTCAGCGCCGATGGCAAGGAAGGCAAGCTGCTGGTGGGCTTCCGTTCGCCCGGGCGCGGCCGCGACAGATCGGTGATGCCGGCCGATTCGGTCATGGCTTTCCTCGCCGACGACCTGCGCGATGACGACAGCAGCGTGCTGGTTGCGGTCACCCCCATTTTCAGCAGCGCCTCCACCCAGGTCGAGCGCATGGACGTACTGACCGGCCGCCGCACGGCAGTGGCGCAGGCGCCGATGGCCGGTGCCTCGTTCACCACCGACAACCAGGGCAACGTGCGTTTTGCACGGGCACGCGACGCCGACAACAAGGTCCGCCTCTATTACCGGCAGGGTGAGGGAAGCCCCTGGGTGCTGGTGAACGACGAGGCCGCCAGCGGCCACCTGGAAGTGGCGCTGGGATTTGATGACAGCGGTGCGGTCGCGTATCTGCAGGTGGAACAGGCCGAAGGCCCCGATGCCATCGTTGCCTGGAACCCCGCCAGTGGTGAGAGGCGTGAGGTACTGCGCGACACCGTGCTCGACCCCGCGCAGATCCTGCTGCGACCGGGTACCCGGCAGCCGGTAGGTGCACTGTTCCTGGGCGAAGCCCCGCGCACCCGCTTCTTCGACGAAGCATCGCCCGAAGCGCGGCTCTACCGCAGCCTGCAGGCGGGGTTGGGCGCGGCGGTGGTGGTGACGTCCAGCACCCACGATGGGCAGACCCTGCTGGTCGAATCGTGGTCGGGCAGCAACCCCGGCGACGTCTATCTCTACAACACCACCAGCAAGGCAGCGCGCCACCTGATCAGCCGCAGCGAATGGATCGACCCGGCCGAGGGTGCCAGCGTGCGGCCGATCCAGCTGGATGCCCGCGATGGGCGTGCGCTGCGTGGCTTCGTGACCGTACCCCATGGGCGCGAACTGTGTGGGCTGCCGATGGTGGTGATGCCGCACGGTGGGCCGTTCGGCGAATTCGACAAGGGCGGCTACGATGCCGAGACGCAGATGCTCGCCGCAGCCGGCTACGCCGTGCTGCAGGTCAACTTCCGCGGCTCCTCCGGCTATGGCCGCGAACACCTGCTGGCGGGCCAGAAGCAATGGGGCCGGGCGATGCAGGACGATGTCACCGATGCCACGCGCTGGGCCATCGCGCAGGGCTGGGCTGACGCCGGGCGCATCTGCATCTACGGCGCCAGCTATGGCGCCTATGCGGCCATGATGGGGGCGGCGCGCGAGCCGGGGCTCTACCGCTGCGCGGCAGGTTTTGCCGGGGTGTATGACCTGCCGCTGATGCACGTCCGCGGTGATATCCGCGCCAACACCTCGGGCAAGACCTACCTGCGCGAGTGGTTGGGTGACGCAAATGACCTGGCCCGCTGGTCGCCGGTCAATCTGTCCGCACAGGTCAAGGTGCCTGTGCTGCTGGCGGCGGGCCGGGACGACCAGCGGGCGCCGCCGGTGCACACCGAGCGCATGACTGCAGCGCTGAAGAAGGCCGGCGTACCGGTGCAGACGCTCTATTACCGCCATGAGGGCCATGGCCTGTACCGCGACGCCAACCGGCGCGACTACTTCACCCATCTGCTGGCGTTCCTGGCCGACAGCCTGGGCGGCGCCACCGCAGGCCCGGTTGCGGCACCCGCCCGGCGGGGGAGCCGGGCGCCGTGAGCGCGGCGGGTTGAACGAGTACTGGCAGGTCGCGTATTGGCCTGCCTACAATCAAGGGGCGGACAGGGTGTCCGCTGTATAGGGGGAAGGATGCGCAAGACAATGATGGCCGCGCTGCTGGCGCTGGCCTGTTCGGTGCCGACCGCGGCCGGTGCCGTGGACCTGGACAAGTTCGTACGCCAGGAATCGTTCAAGGACATCAAGATTTCGCCCGGGGGCGACTACTACGCCGCCACGCTGCCGTTCGAGGACAGCACCGCGGTGGTCATCATGCAGACCGCGGACAACAAGCCGGTAGGCACGTTCCGTCCGCCCCGCAACAACCATGCCACAGGCTTTGACTGGGTCAGCAACGAGCGTGTGCTGATCGAGCTGTCGGAAAAGTTCGGTTCGCTGGATACGCCGCAACCGACCGGTGAGCTGTACGCGATCAACGCCAATGGCGGGCGCGGCGAGCTGCTGGTCGGCTACCGGGTAGAGGGCAACGGTCCCGGCACCCGCATCCAGCCGAAGAAAGTGGAGGCGGTGGCCGCCTTCCTCACGGATGAACTGGCCGGCGATGACCGCAACGTGCTGGTCGCCGTGTGGCCGTTCAGCAAGGATCCGTACACCCGCATCGAGCGGCTGGACGTCACCTCGGGCCGACGCGTGCAGGTCGCCGGTTCGCCGGTCCGCAATGCCAGCTTCACCACCGACAACAAGGGTGAAGTGCGTTTCGCCCGAGGTGCGGGCAGCGACAACGTCAACAAGCTGTACTACCGCCCGGCGGGCAACACTCCGTGGGTGCTGGTGAACGACGAAGCCGTCACCCATCGGGTCGAGACCGCCATCGGCTTCTCCGAAGACAACCGCCTGGCGTACTTCAACGTGCAGCAGCCGAAGGGGCCGAACGTCATTGTCAGCTGGGACCCGGTCTCCGGCGAGCGGCGCACGGTGCTGGCCGATGACGTGGTTGATCCGTACCGCATCATCTACCGCAACGGCACCCGCGTGCCGGTGGGCGCGCTGTACGTGGGTGATACCACCCGCAGCCGGTTCTTCGATGAGACCTCGGCCGATGCACGCCTGTACCACAGCCTGGAAGCGGCCTTCAAACAGCCGGTCTACATCACCTCCAGCACGCGCGACGGCAGCAAGGTGCTGGTGGAAACCTGGACCGGCAATGATCCGGGCGCCTTCTATGTGTTCGATACGGTGGCCAAGGCGGCGCAACACCTGATCAGCCGCAGTGAATGGCTGGACGTGGACAAGACCGCGCCGGTGCGCGCGGTGTCCCTGAAGGCCCGCGACGGCCTGCCGCTGCATGGTTTCCTCACGCTGCCGCACGGCAGTGATGGCCGCAACCTGCCGATGGTGGTGCTGCCGCACGGTGGACCGTACCAGGTCTTCGATTCCGGGCGCTATGACATGGAATCGCAGCTGCTGGCCGACGCCGGCTATGCGGTGCTGCAGATCAACTTCCGTGGCTCGGACAACTACGGCCGCGCGCATGCCCAAGCAGGTGCGAGGGAGTGGGGCGGCGCCATGCAGGATGACGTCACCGATGCAACCCGATGGGCGGTCGCGCAGGGCATCGCCAACAAGGATCGCATCTGCATCTACGGGGCCAGCTATGGCGCGTACTCGGCGATGATGGGGGTCGTGCGCGAACCGGGCCTGTACCAGTGTGCGGCCGGGTACGTGGGCGTGTATGACCTGCCGATGATGTTCAGCCGTGGTGACGTGCAGGAGCGAGGGTCGGGCATGACCTACCTGCGTGACTGGCTGGGCGACCCGGCGAAGCTGGGCGCGGTTTCTCCGGTCAACCTTGCCGGGCAGATCAAGGTGCCGGTGTTCCTGGCGGCCGGTGGCGAAGACAAGCGCGCCCCGATCGAGCACACCAAGCGGATGGAAGCGGCGCTGAAGAAGGCCGGCACGCCGGTGCAGAGCCTGTACTACAGCACCGAAGGCCACGGTTTCTACCGTCCGGAGAACAAGCGCGAGTACTACACCCGCCTGCTGGCGTTCCTGTCCAACAGCCTGGGTGGGGCGCAGGCCAGCGCCACGCCGCCGGCAGGCAGCAGCAAGGCACCGTAACGCCAACCGGCGCACGCCGTTCGTGCGCCTCAGCATGCCGGGCAGCCCAGGCTGCCCGGCATGGGGGAATCCCATGAAGCCTGTGTTCCTGATCGCCGGGCTGCTCGCGCTGTGCGGCGCCAGCCCTGTCCGTGCGGCCGACATCGCGCTGGACGACTACCTGCGCCGTGCCGAATTCAACGACATCCAGCTCTCGCCCACAGGTGAGTACCTGGCCATGACCGTGCCGCTGGACGGGGCCACGGCGGTCGCCGTCCTGCGCACCAGCACCCTGGAACTGGTCGGCAATTTCCGCCCGCCGCGCAACAACCACGCCAACAGCGTCGACTGGGTCAGCGACAACCGGCTGCTGATCGGCCTGGCCGAGAAATGGGGCGCGCTCGATGCACCGCGGCCCACCGGCGAACTGTACGCGATGGATGCCAACGGCAAGCGCGGCGACCTGCTGGTCGGTTACCGCGCGCGCCCGGATGAGCCCGGGCAGGTCAGCGGGCGCGTGGTCGAGCCGGTCGCCGCGTTCGTTGCCGATCCACGGCTGGGGGATGAGCGCAACGTGCTCATTTCCTTGTGGCCGTTCGCCAACGACACCAGCGCGCGCCTGGAACGGATGGATGTCATCACCGGCCGGCGCGTGCTGGTATCGCGATCACCGGTACAACGGGCCACGTTCACCACCGACAACGACGGTGTCCTGCGCTTCGCCCATGGCGCCGCAGAGGACAACATCAACAAGCTCTACTACCGTCAGGACGACGGTCGCTGGACCCTGCTCAACGACGAAGGCAGCAGCCAGCGCATCGAACGGCCCGTCGGCTTCTCAGCCGACAACCAACTGGCTTACCTGGTGGTGGAACAGGTCCATGGGCCCGATGCCGTGGTCAGCTGGAACCCGCGCAGCGGCGAGCGCCGCACCATGCTGCAGGACACGGTGGTCGACCCGACGTACATCATTCACCAGCCCGGTACGCGCGTGCCGGTGGGCGTGCAGTTCGTGGGGGCAGTCCCGCGCAGCGCGTTCTTCGACGAACAATCGCCCACTGCGCGGATCCAGCGCATGCTGGAAAAGGCGTTCCCCGGCCAGGTGGTCAGCCTGTTGTCGGCCACTGCGGACAATGCACGGATCCTGGTCAAGGTCGATTCGGGGCGCAATCCCGGTGACTGGTTCCTGTTCAACACCGCGACCCGCGAAGCGGCGTTCCTGACCGCGCGCCATCGCTGGTTTGATCGTGACGGTGGTGCCAGCGTGCGCCCGGTCAGCCTGGTTGCGCGCGATGGCCTGCCGTTGCACGGCTATCTGACCGTGCCTGCGGGAAGCGACGGCCGTGGGTTGCCCATGGTGGTGGTCCCGCACGGTGGCCCGATCGGCGAGTTCGATGAGGGCGGCTTCGAGCGTGACAACCACCTGCTGGCGGCGGCCGGCTATGCCGTGCTGCAGATCAATTTCCGTGGCTCGGGCAACTACGGTCGCGCCCACATCCAGGCCGGCGCGAAGCAATGGGGCCGGGCCATGCAGGATGACGTGACCGACGCCACCCGCTGGGCCATCGCCGAGGGCATCGCCGATCCGCAGCGCATCTGCATCTACGGCGCCAGCTACGGCGCGTACTCGGCCATGATGGGGGCCGTGCGTGAGCCGGCCTTGTACCGGTGCGCCGCAGGCTATGTGGGCGTCTACGACCTGCCGATGATGTTCAAGCGCGGCGACATCCAGGACCGCACCTCGGGCCTGAACTACCTGCGCGACTGGCTGGGTGATCCTGCCGGGCTTGCGGCGGTATCGCCGGTAAACCTGGCTGCGTCCATCAAAGTGCCCGTGTTGCTGGCTGCGGGCCGCGAAGACCAGCGTGCGCCGGTGCAGCACACCGAGCGCATGGAGGCGGCGCTGAAGCAGGCTGGCGTGCCGGTGGAAGCGGTGTACTACGCGCGCGAAGGGCATGGCCTGTATGGCGATGCCAACCAGCGCGATTACTACACCCGGTTGCTGGCGTTCCTCGCACGCAGCCTGGGTGGGGCGACCGCCGCAGCCGTCACAGCGGGCAAGGCCAGCGCGCCCTGAGCGGTCAGTGCTGCAACGGGGTCATTTGACCCCGTGCATCATCCGCTTCAGCAGCGGCGCGGCGATGAAGGCGGCCACCGCACAGCCCAGGCCGATCCACATCAGCAGCCAGAACAGGTGCGCATAGGCGCCTGCGGCCGCCACCATGTCCAGTGATTCGCCCTCGGGCACTTCGATCGCGGCCAGCTTGCCGAACAGTGCGGCAAGCGTTTCGGAAAACGCGGTGGCCAGGAACCAGGTGCCCATCATCAGGCTCATCACCCGCGGCACCGCCAGCTGGGTCACCGCCGAGAGGCCGACCGGCGACAGGCACATTTCGCCGCTGGCCAGCAGGAAGTAGGCCAGCACCAGCCACCAGACGCTGGCCATTTCACCCGTCGCGCCCACCTGCTGCGCGGCCAGCGCCAGCGGCACGAAAGACAGCGCGCCGATCACCAGGCCCCAGGCCGATTTCACCGGCTTGCCCGGTTCCCAGCCGCGGCGGTCCATCCAGGTCCACAGCGCGGCGAAGGCCGGTGCCAGCAGCACCAGGAACAGGCCGCCCAGGTAGGTCAGCGAACCCGCAGTCTGCGGAATCACCAGGCAGTCGCGCACCAGCAGCACCAGCATCAGCGCGACGATGGTGATGAAGAACGCGCGCGGTGCGTTGGAGCCGGGCCGGCGTTCGGACAGGCGCGCGCTGACCACGAAGCCCAGCGGCGCCAGCAGCAGTGACACGATGGACCACGGCAGCGGGGTACCGCCGGTGATGACCAGCGCCGGCACGATGTCCTTGGTCAGCAGGCGGTCGGTGAAGGTCACCCACGAGCCGTAGGACTGCTCATACATCGTGAAGAACACCAGCGCCATGAAGATCAGCACCATCAGCGCGATCATCTGCTGGCGCTGCACGGGCGTGCACTTGCTGCCGGTGAACCAGGCGAACCAGACCAGCACGCCGCCCAGCACCACCAGCATCAGCATCAACGCCAGGCTGATCTCGCCGCCGAGGGCGAAGGCGCCGTTGCCGGCGGCCCACATCAGCCATGCCACCGGCAGCACGCCGATGACCGCGCACAGGTAGATCAGCCATTCGCGCGGCAGGCCCAGCACCTTCTGCTTCAGTGCGGCCGGTTGCGGCGGCTCGGCATGGCCCTGCAGGTACTTCTGGCCCCACAGGAACATCGCCAGGCCGGCCAGCATGCCGATGCCCGCGGCACCGAAGCCGTACTTCCAGCCATAGGCTTCGCCGAGAAAACCGCAGACCAGCGAGGAGAACAGCGCGCCCAGGTTGATGCCGGCGTAGAACAGCGAGAAACCCGAATCGCGACGCGGGTCGTCCTGCGGGTAGAGCTTGCCGACGATGGTGGAAATGTTCGGCTTGAGGAAGCCGACGCCCATGATGATCAGCGCCAGCGAGAGATAGGTCACCGCCAGGGCCGAGGTATCACGCACCACCACGCCGTTCACCCGGTAGGCCGCATGGCCCTCGAAGGCCATGCCCAGGTGGCCCAGCACCAGCAGGATGCCGCCGAACAGCACCGCCCGCCGCATGCCCAGCCAGCGGTCGGCGAGCATGCCGCCGAACACCGGGATGCAGTACACCAGACCGCCATACGCGCCGAGCAGGTCCAGGCCGGCCTTGTCGCCGAACAGGTGGTACTTGGTGAGGTAGAGCAGCAGCAGCGCCTTCATGCCATAGAAGGAGAAGCGCTCCCACATTTCGGTGAAGAAGCAGACGTAGACGCCTTTGGGGTGCCCCAGGAAGTCGTCGGAAGCAATCGCAGTGGAATTCATCGCGGAAGTATAGGCGCGCCAGCTTCCGGTACATCCACGCCATGCGTGGAAAAAAGGGGACGGAGGGGATTAAGTCGTTTGTGCCGCAAACGACTTAATCCCCTCCGTCCCCTTTCTTCTACAGGTACCGCAGCCACGCCAGATCGCGGCGGCGCGCCTTGAACCGGGCAAATGCCAGGGTGGGCGGGTAGAGCACCACCGCCAAAGCGCAGGCCACCAGCAGCAGGCCGGCCACCGAATCCAGCGCGTACAGGCTGCCGTGGGTCGGCCCCCAGATCGCCAGCGCGGCCACGTACAGCAGCTTCAGCACGTACAGGTGCAGCAGGTAGAAGAACATCGGCGCGGCACCGATGTCGCCCAGCGGGCGCAGGGCGCGCGCCAGCGGCGGCCATTCGTACAGGCGCAGCAGCAACAGCCCCACGCCCAGGGTGAGCAGCAGGAACTGCAGCGAGGGCGGGTACTTGGTCACGTTGAACACGCTCATCCACGTGCGCAGGGTGCTGTCCTGGTGTTGCCAGGGTGTCTCGCCATAGCCGTTGGCCAGGCGCAGCGCGGCGAAGGCCGCCAGGGCGCCCAGCCCGGCCCACAGCAGCCAGCGCGTGCGTTGCGCCGGGTCGCGGTCACGGGCGAACCACGGCCCCATCAGGTAGCCCAGGGCGATCACGCCGATCCACGGCAGCACCGGGTAGGAGGTGCGCAGGCGCAGCGCGCCGGCCTCGATCCAGTCGCGCTGGTGCAGCACTTTCCACAGCACGGCCAGCACGCCGTTGCCTTCCACGCGCAGGTCATCGAACAGGTTGTGGCCGGCCACCAGCAGCACGCCCAGTACCAGCAGCGCCGGGCGCGGCAGCCACAGCAGGCCGGCCAGCGCGATCATGCTCAGCCCGATGGCCCAGATCACCTGCAGGTACAGCGTCTCGGGCGGGAACTGGAAGGTCCAGGCAAGGTTTACCAGGGTCAGTTCCAGCACCACCATGAACAGGCCGCGCTTGAGCAGGAAAGCGGCGGTGGCGCGGCGCGGGTCGGCCTGGCGCTGGCCATACAGCCACGCCGACAGGCCGGTGAGCAGCACGAAGACCGGGGCGCACAGATGCGCCAGCAGGCGGCAGGCGAACAGGGCAGGGGACACGCTGGCGGCATCCATCGGGTCGCCCACCTGGTGCTGCAGGAAGAACGTCTCGCGCACGTGGTCCAGCAGCATCAGCAGCATCACGGTGCCGCGCAGCTGGTCGATGGAGGCCAGCCGGGGGGAGGGGGAAGGGGGCATGCGTGGGAACGGCAACGTATCAACAGAAAGATATAACATATCATTTGCAGTGCCGCCAGCCCGGCTTTGCTGCATGGGTCGGTTGCCGGTGCGCGTGCAGGGCGGTTGCACCCTGCCGGCAGCCCCATCCTTTGGCACGCTGGACTTGCCGCTCCCTGAACGCTAGCGTGCAAGGGATTTTTTGCCAGCAGGGGCTTCCATGAACCATGACGCTGCGCCCAAGCAGCTCACCTTCCGCGCAGTGGCCCTGGCCATCGTGCTGGCGGTGGTGCTGTCGGCGGCCAACGCCTATCTCGGTCTGTTCGCAGGCCTGACCATCGCCACCGCCATTCCCGCGGCGGTCATTTCCATGGGCGTGCTGCGCCTGCTGGGCGGTGGTTCCATTCTCGAAAACAACATTGTCCAGACCGGCGCCTCGGCCGGTTCGTCCATCGCCGCCGGTGTCATCTTCACCATCCCGGCGCTGGTCATCATGGGCTACTGGCCGGACTTCAAGTACTGGTGGGTGCTGGGCATCGCAGGCCTGGGTGGCCTGCTGGGCGTGCTGTTCTCGGTGCCGCTGCGCCGTTCCATGATCGTCGAAGACCCGCTTCCGTTCCCGGAAGGCAAGGCGGCGGCCGAAGTGCTGAAGGCCGGTGAGAACCCCGGCCCGGGCCTGAAGATCCTCGGCCTGTCGGCCGTCATCGGCGCCTTCGTCAAGCTGGCCGCCGAAAGCGGCCTGCGCCTGATTCCTGATGCCTGGTCGACCTCGGCCTACGTCGGGAGCTCGAAGATCACCGCCTTCATCGGCACCAACCTGTCGCCGGCCCTGCTGGGCGTGGGCTACATCGTCGGCCTGAACGTCGGCATCGTGGTTGTGTCCGGCTCGATCCTGACCTGGCACATCGCCATCCCGATCTACCAGGCGTTCTTCATGAACACCGATCCGGCCCTGGCCGCGTCGGTCGCCACCGCCTCGTCCACCGAAGCGGCGTTCGCCATCTGGGGCGCGAAGATGCGCTATCTGGGTGTCGGCGCAATGCTGATCGGCGGCATCTGGACCCTGATCTCGCTGCGCAAGTCGCTGCTGAACGGCGTCAAGAGTGGCTTCGCTGCCGCGCGCAAGAGTGGCGGGCCGGTGCTGGCCCATACCGAACGCGACCTGCCGATGAAGTGGATGCTGGTCGCCCTGGTGGTCTTCGTGCTGCCGCTGCTGGCCCTGTACCAGGCCATCGTCGGCCAGTGGCACGTGTCGATCCCGATGACCATCATCATGATCGTCGCCGGCTTCCTGTTCGTTTCCGTCTCGGCCTACCTGGCCGGCCTGATCGGTTCGTCCAACAACCCGGTCTCGGGCATCACCATCTCCACCATCCTGTTCGCTTCGGCGGTGCTGGTGGTGCTGCTGGGCGCCGACGGCCTCAAGCCGGTCGGTACCGGTGGTGCGCCGCTGGGCGCCGTGGCCGCCATCATGATCGGTGCGGTGGTGTGCTGCGCGGCCGCCGTGGGCGGTGACAACCTGCAGGATCTCAAGGCGGGTTACATCGTCGGTGCCACCCCGTGGAAGCAGCAGCTGATGCTGGGCATCGGCGCGTTCTCGTGCGCGCTGATCATGGCCCCGGTGCTGAACCTGCTGGCCACCGCTTACGGCATCGGCGTGAAGTCCGAACTGCACCCGAACGCGCTGGCCGCCCCGCAGGCCAACCTGATGGCCTCGGTAGCCAAGGGCCTGTTCGGTGGCGAACTGCCGTGGACCTTCATCGGCATCGGTGCCGTGGTCGGTGCAGTCATCATCGCCTTCGACAGCTGGCTGAAGTCGCGCGGTTCGCGCTTCCGTGTGCCGGTGCTGGCCGCCGCCATCGGTATCTACCTGCCGCTGGAACTGATGGTGCCGATCTTCCTGGGCGGCCTGATCGCCTACCTGGTCGAGCGCTTCCACAAGGTGCGTGGCGATGATGAAGAAGGCCGCGACCGCGTGCACAAGCCGGGCGTGCTGTTCGCAGCTGGCTTGATCACCGGCGAGGCGCTGATGGGTATCGCCATCGCCGTGCCGATCGTGATCAGCAGCCAGGCCGACGTGCTGGCGCTGCCGTTCCACCTGCCGGCCGCGCAGTGGATCGGCCTGGGCGTGCTGTTCCTTGTCGGCTGGCTGATCTACCGCACCGGCAAGCGCGCGATGGCGTAACCCATGGGGTCGGATCCCTTCCCGACGGGAATGGCTCTGACCCGGTAGTGCCGGCCGCTGGCCGGCAATCTGCCTGGTTGCCGGCCAGCGGCCGGCACTACCGTCGTCCCCCGCAAACCGCGCTACGGCGCGGTTTGCTGTTTCTGGCGGTGGGATCGGCGCTGGCCGGCGGCCATGACCGATGGCCTTGGCAGCCCCGCCTGCACAGGCCTACCATCGGTTTTTTGCCGTCCTGCGGAGATCCCGATGAAACTGCGTCATGCCCTGCTGCCACTGGCCCTGCTGGCCGCCCTGCCCAGCGTTGCCGCTGCCCGTGGCCTGGAAATCCGCGACATGGTGGCCATGGATCGTGTCTCCGCCCCGGTCCTGACCGCCGACGGTGGCACCGTGGTGTTCGCCAAGCGCACCACCGATGCCAACCTCAAGGCCAGCACCGCGCTGTTCGCGCGCAACCTGCGTACCCGCGATGCGGCGCCGCCGAAGCAGATCACCCCGGCCGGCTGGAACGTCAATTCGGCGTCGCTGTCCGCGGACGGCCAGACCGTGTACTTCCTCAGCGCGAAGAACGGCAGCCAGCAGCTGTACGCGCAGGCCATCAGTGGCGGCACCCCGCGCCAGCTGACCGATTTCCCGGTGGACGTGGACAGCTACCACGTCTCGCCGCAGGACGACCGCGTGCTGTTCAGCGCCGGCGTGTTCCAGGCCTGTGCCTCCGACCTGGCCTGCACCGAGAAGAAGCTCAAGGACGTGGCCGATGCCAAGGCCAGCGGCAAGGTCTTCGATTCGCTGTTCGTGCGCCATTGGGACACCTGGAACGACGGCCGTCGCAACACCCTGTTCGTGGCGCCGCTGCCGGCCGCCAAAGCCGGCCCGGTGAAGGGCGCCTCGGCGCTGAGCGCAACCATCGATGGCGACGCGCCGTCCAAGCCGTTCGGTGGCAATGACGATTTCACCTGGTCGCCGGATGGCGCCAGCGTGGTCGCCAGCATCCGCGTGGCCGGCAAGCAGGAACCGTGGTCGACCAACTTCGACCTGTACCGTTTCGATGCCGCCGGCAAGCAGGCCCCGGTCAACCTGACCGCGTCCAACCCGGCCTGGGATGCCGGCCCGGTGTTCAGCGCCGACGGCAGGACCCTGTTCTACCGCGCCATGAAGCGCCCGGGCTTCGAGGCCGACCGCTTCGGCCTGATGGCGATGGACGTGGCCAGCGGCAAGACCCGTGAGATTGCCCCGCAGTGGGATCGCTCGGCCGGTGAAATCAACCTGTCCAGCGATGGCGCCAGCATCTACACCACCACCGACGACCTCGGCGAGCACCCGCTGTTCCAGATCGACGTGGCCAGCGGCAAGGCCACCAAGGTCATCGGTGATGGCACCGTGTCCTCGGTCAGCGTGGCCGGCAACAGCGTGGCCATCACCCGCAACAGCCTGAAGAGCAACGACCAGGTGCTCGTCGGCCTGCTGCCGGCCGCCGGCCAGCCGATCGGCGAACTGCGCGCGCTGACCCCGGCCGCTGGCGACGTGCTGAAGGACGTCACCTTCGGCGACTTCGAGCAGTTCAGCTTCAAGGGTTGGAACAACGACACCGTGCACGGCTACGTGGTCAAGCCGCACAACTACCAGGAAGGCAAGTCCTACCCGGTCGCGTTCCTCATCCACGGCGGCCCGCAGGGCAGCTTCGGCAACGGCTGGAGCTACCGCTGGAACCCGCAGACCTACACCGGCCAGGGCTATGCCGTGGTCATGATCGACTTCCACGGTTCCACCGGCTACGGCCAGGCCTTCACCGATGCGATCAGCCAGCACTGGGGCGACCGTCCGCTGGAAGACCTGCAGAAGGGCTGGGATGCCGCGCTGAAGAAGTATTCCTTCCTCAACGGCGACAAGGCCTGCGCACTGGGCGCCAGCTACGGCGGCTTCATGGTCAACTGGATCGCCGGCAACTGGAACAGCCCGTTCAAGTGCCTGGTCAACCATGACGGCGTGTTCGACCAGCGCATGATGGGCTACGCCACCGAAGAACTGTGGTTCACCGAATGGGAGCAGGGCGGCACGCCGTACGAAAAGGCTGCCAACTTCGAGAAGTTCAACCCGGTCAACCACGTGGCCGACTGGAAGAAGCCGATCCTGGTCATCCATGGCCAGCAGGACTTCCGCATTCCGGTCGAACAGGGCCTGGCTGCCTTCACTGCCGCCCAGCGCCAGGGCATCGAATCGAAGTTCCTGTACTTCCCGGACGAGAACCACTGGGTGCTGAAGCCGAACAACAGCATCCTGTGGCATGACACCGTCAACGCCTGGCTGAAGCAGCACATCGGCGAATAAGCCGCTGCAGCGCCGAGGGGTCGGATCCCTTCCGCACCGCGGAAGGGCTCTGACCCCGTCATCGTCCCTGGGGTCAGAGCCCTTTCGCGTGGCGAAAGGGATCCGACCCCGTACCAGAGCGCCTGCATGATCCAGAACGACATCGTGGTCTTCGGTCTGATCGCCGCCACCCTCGGCGCGGTGTTCTGGACCGCGTCGCGGGAGCACGGCCCGTGGAAGCGCTTCTACACCTTCGTGCCGGCGCTGCTCCTGTGCTATCTCATCCCCGGCATCTACAACACCGTCGGCCTCATCGACGGGCAGAACACCAAGCTCTACAACCCCATCGCACGCGACATCCTGCTGCCGGCGGCGCTGATCCTGCTGACGCTGGCGGTGGACATCAAGGGCATCCTGCGGCTGGGCCCGAAACTGGTGCTGATGTACCTGGGCGCCTCGGCCAGCATCATGCTGGGTGCCGTGGTGGCCTTCCTGGTGATGCGCGCGATCCATCCCGACACCGTGGCCGGCGATACCTGGGCCGGCATGGCGGCGCTGGCCGGCAGCTGGATCGGAGGCGGCGCCAACATGCTGGCCATGCGCGAAGTCTTCGACGTCAACGCGACCACCTTCGGCCAGTTCGCCGTGGTCGACGTCGGCGTGGGCTATGTGTGGATGGCGGCGCTGATTTTCCTGGCCGGTCGCGCGGCGAGGATCGACGCGCGCAGTGGCGCCGATACCTCGGCCATCGACGAACTGAAGGAGCGCATCGCACGCTTCCAGGCCGAGCATGAGCGCATTCCCAGCCTGACCGACCTGATGCTGATCGTGGCGGTGGCCTTCGGAGGCGTCGGCCTGTCGCACGCCATCGGCGCGCCGCTGGCGGCGTGGTTCAAGGCGAATGTCAGCTGGGCCTCGCAGTTCAGCCTGGATGCCCCGTTCGTGTGGGTGGTGGTGCTGTCGACCACGCTGGGCCTCAGCCTGAGCTTCACCCGCGCGCGTACGCTGGAAGGCGCGGGCGCCTCACGGCTGGGTTCGCTGCTGCTGTATTTCCTCATCGCCTGCATCGGCATGCAGATGGACCTGCTGGCGCTGCTGGACCGCCCGTGGCTGTTCCTGCTGGGGCTGATCTGGATCGCCGTGCACATCGTGCTGCTGTGGTGCCTGGGCAAGCTGCTGAAAGTGCCGTTCTTCTACTTCGCCATCGGCTCGCAGTCCAACATCGGCGGCCCGGCCTCGGCGCCGGTCGTTGCTGCTGCGTTCCATCCCGCGCTGGCACCGGTCGGCGTGCTGCTGGGTACGATGGGCTATGCCACCGGCACGTACCTGGCCTACATCGTCGGCATCACCCTGCGTGCGCTGGCCGGGCAGGGGTGATCGTGCACGGGGGGATGGGGTCAGATCCCTTTTGCGCAGCAAAAGGGATCTGACCCCGGTTCACGGCGCGTCACGCCTGCAGCAACCCGCGTTCGATCAACCACGCTTTCGCGTCTTCGGCGTCCTGCTCGAACCGCGCCGAGTGAAACGATGGGCGCCGTGGGGTCCAGCGCGTCGCCACGCGCCCATGTCCAACCGCGCCCGCGGCTTTACGCTTCCAGCAACCCGCGTTCGATCAACCACGCTCTCGCGTCTTCGGCATCCTGCTCGAACCACGCCTTGGTCGACCCCAACCGGTACGTGTACCCCCACGCATCCATGTCGGCCATCAGCCGCTCGCTGCCTACCCCGGGCAGCCGGCCGGCCAGCACGATCTGCAGGTAGCAGGTGGCATCTTCCTCGGGTACCGAATCGGTGGCGTCGGTATGCACCTGCGCGCGCCGCTCCGGCGGCAGCACGATCAGGTGGCAGGCTTCATGCAGCATCGAATGCACGGGCGTGTCGTCGCGCACGTACACATCGCTGGCGATGATGCCGGCCTCCGGTTCGCCCCAGTAGCTGCCGGGAATCGGCTCGCCCGCGGCCACATGGTGCAGGCGCAGGTCATGCGCGGCGAGCAGGCGCTGCGCATCGGCGAAGGCGATATCGCCGACGCGGGTCACGTTCGGTTCGGGCGGGGTGTCGGTCATGCGGGGTCACGCGGCCCCGCCCATGCAGGCACGGGCGGGGCAGGGGGTCAGGGTTTTTCCGGGCCTTCGGGCAGCGCCACGGAGATGTCCAGCACATCGTGCTGGCCATCCTTCACCAGGTCGACCTTCACTGCGTCGACGTCGATGTTGACGTACTTCTTGATCACTTCCAGCAGCTCGCGCTGCAGCAGCGGCAGGTAATCGGGGCCACCGCGGTTGCTGCGTTCCTGCGCGATGATGATCTGCAGGCGGTTCTTCGCGGTTTCGGCGGTGGTCTTCTTCGCTTTGAGGAAATCGAACAGGCCCATGCTTACCCTCCGAACAGCTTGCTGAAGAAGCCCTTCTTCTCGACGTTGGTGAAGCGCATCGGGCGCTCTTCGCCGAGGATGCGTGCAACGGCATCGTCGTAGGCCTGGCCGGCGGCCGATTCCACGTCCAGGATGACCGGCTCGCCCTTGTTGGAGGCATTGAGCACGTCGCCCGATTCGGGGATCACGCCGATCGCCTTCAGGCCCAGCACTTCTTCCACGTCGGCGATGCTCAGCATCTCACCGCTTTCCACGCGCACCGGGGTGTAGCGGGTCAGCAGCAGGAAGGCCGGCACGTTCTGGCCCGATTCGGCCTTGTGGGTCTTCGAGTCCAGCAGGCCGATGATGCGGTCCGAGTCGCGCACCGACGACACTTCCGGGTTCACCACCACCACGGCGCGGTCGGCGAAGTACATCGCCAGGAAGGCGCCCTTCTCGATGCCGGCCGGGGAGTCGCAGATGATGTAGTCGAAGCCGTCGGCGGCCAGGTCCTTGAGGACCTTGCCCACGCCTTCCTGGGTCAGCGCGTCCTTGTCGCGGGTCTGCGAGGCAGCCAGCACGTACAGGTTGTCGAAGCGCTTGTCCTTGATGAGGGCCTGCTTGAGGGTGGCTTCGCCGTGCACGACGTTGACGAAGTCGTACACCACGCGGCGCTCGCAACCCATGATCAGGTCGAGGTTGCGCAGGCCGACGTCGAAGTCGATCACGGCCACCTTCTTGCCGCGCCGTGCCAGGCCGCAGGCCAGGCTCGCGCTGGAAGTGGTCTTGCCGACGCCGCCCTTGCCGGAGGTGACTACGATGATTTCAGCCAAAGGACTTCTCCTGATGATTCTGTTTGGGGGCTGCGTCAGTCCAGCGCAGCGATCTTGATCTGGTCCTGTTCCAGCCACACCTGCACGGCCTTGCCGCGCAGGTTGTCCGGCACATCGTCCAGTACCTTGTAATGGCCTGCAATGGCGACCAGTTCCGCATGGAAATCACGGCAGAAAATACGTGCCGCGGTGTTGCCCTGGGCCCCTGCCAGCGCGCGGCCGCGCAGGGTCCCGTAGATATGGATGCTGCCGTCGGCGATGACCTCGGCGCCTGCGCCGACGGTGGCCATCACGGTCAGGTCGCAGTTTTCCGCGTAAAGCTGCTGGCCCGAACGCACGTTGCCCAGCTGCATGCGGCCCGGCTGCGGTGCGGCGGCATCGGCCACCTTGCCCACCGGGGCGACGGGCGCCGCGGCCGGTTCGGCCTTGGCGGCACGACGCGGTTCGGGTGCGGGTGCGGGCGGCGGCGGGGCCGGTTCGGCCTCGGCACGCTCGTACTGCGCACGGAACTTGGCCAGCAGCGGCAGGCCCAGCTGCTGCGAGAGCAGGTCGACCGCCGTGGTGCCGTAGGCCAGTGCCACCGGCAGCACGCCGGCGCTGCGCAGCCCATCCACCAGCGCCTGCGCGGTGGCCACGTCGGGCACCTGGCTCAGGCCGCCGAAATCCAGGATGACGGCCGCGCGGCCGAACAGCTTCGGCGCACGGTTCACGCGTTCCTGCATTTCCTGCACGAGGCGTTCGACATCAAGGGTACGGATGCGCAGGTTGGCGATGCCCACCTGGCCGATCTTCAGTTCACCGGCCTGTTCGTAATCGAAATTCACCGCCACGCTCAGGTCCCCGTCGGCCGCTGTGCCTGCACCGGCAGCTGCCGGTCACGCGCCCATGCCACATCCGGCAGCTTGCCGCCGTAGGTTTCGTGTACCCACGGGTAGCTGCACAGTTCCTTGGCCAGCATGCTGGCGCGCACATCGACGTGCGGCATGGTGTTCTGGCCCAGCTCGCGGAAGCCGAAGCTGCCGTGGAAGAGCAGGGCGGCGTCGGCGCCGTGGTCCAGGAACACCTCGCAGGTCATCTGCGGGTAGCGCAGCTCGGCAAAGCTCTGCGCATCGGCATAGAACGCACGGCCGACGCCACCGCCGCGACGGCGGCTGGCGACCACGATGCGGTCGATATAGAAGAAGGGGGTGGCCAGCTGCTGCTTGAACCAGGCGAAGTTGCTGCTGTCGTGCTGGCTGTCGCTGCCGAAGCCGATCAGGAAGCCGGCCAGGTTGCCGTCGCGCTCGGCGACGCGGAAATACTCAGCGGTTTCGTAGAACAGGTGCAGGCGCGCGGCATCCAGCGGGAGGATGGCCAGGCCTGCATTGTTGTTCAACGCCAGGACGGAATCGAGCTCGTGCTCGCGCACGTCGCGGATGACAATCGACATTGTGACTCCGTGGGGTAACGCGGTTGGTCCATCAACGGACCCTGCGCACGATTATTGCATGCCCGGGGCGGGCTGCGGCATGAACAGGGGGAAGGGCAGGCATGACTTCCGTGGGAGTGCAGCAGGCGGGGTTCAACCGTAGAGTGCTGGCATGTTGGGAGTCCTCAGCCATACCCGTGTCCTCCGCCTGGCCGGCCTGTTTACCTGGGTCATGGTCGGCCTGCCCCTGGCCTATTCGCAGTTCGAGAACCTGCATGCCCGTGCCGACATGGGCGGCTGGGCTGTGCTGCTGTTCCTGGCCTACCTGTCCTTCGGCGCCGCTTACTTCCGGCTGACCCGCTCGCTGCGCAGCGACAGCCACACCACCTGGCTGGACCGCGGGCTGCTCCTGCTGCTCACCATTTCCGCGCTGGGGGTCAGCTTCCTCAGCGGCTCGGGCCTGGGCAGCATCCTGATGATGGTCGCCGCCGGGGTCATCCCGTGGATGCTCTCGGTGCGGCTGGGCGTGCTGTGGCTGCTGGTCAGCCAGCTGGCGGTGGCCCCGGTCTATTACGTGCTGCTGCGTTTCCCGCTGTTCGAGGCAGTGATGCAGTCACTGCTGTATGGCGGCTTTTCCATGTTCATCTTCGTGACCAGCCTGGTCGCGCGGCAGCAGACCGAGGCCCGTGATGAGCAGCGCCGCCTGAATGCCGAACTGCGCGCGACCCGCGCCCTGCTGGCCGAAAGCGCGCGGGTGAACGAGCGCACCCGCATCTCGCGCGAACTGCACGACGTGCTGGGCCACCAGCTGACGGCGCTGACCCTGAACCTGGAAGTGGCCGGGCATCTGGCCGAGGGCCAGGCGCTGGAACACGTCAAGCGTTCACATACCCTGGCCAAGCTGCTGCTGGGCAACGTGCGCGAAGTGGTCAGCCAGCTGCGCGAGACCGGCGCCATCGACCTGGCCGCCGCGCTGCGCCCGCTGACCGAGAATGTGCCCTCGCTGGACATCGTGCTGGATGTGGAGGAGCCGCTGAACGTGGAAGACCCGCAGCGTGCCCACGTGCTGCTGCGCTGCACCCAGGAGATCATCACCAACGCGGTGCGCCATGCCCAGGCCCGCCACCTGTGGATCCGGGTGTACCGTGAGGCGCCGGGGCAGGTGGTCGTGGAGGCCAATGATGACGGGGTCGGCGCGCAGAGGGTCAATGCGGGCAATGGCTTGCGCGGGATGCGCGAACGCCTGCAACAATGTGGCGGCCAGCTGCAGGTGGACACCCACCCCGGCGAAGGCTTCCGCCTGCGGGCCACGGTACCGGCAACGGTGCTGGCGGCCCTCACCGAAGTTCCTGAAGGAGTGCGTTGATGATTCGCGTCTGCCTGGTCGATGACCAAACCCTGGTGCGGCAGGGAATCCGCTCCCTGCTGGCGCTCGACGACGGTATCGAAGTGGTGGCCGAGGCCGGTGATGGCCGCCAGGCCGTCGAGCTGGTCCCGCAGGTGCGTCCGGACGTGGTCCTGATGGACATGCGCATGCCGGTGATGTCCGGCCTGGAAGCCCTGCAGGTGCTGTCGCGGCAGGAACAGCTGCCGCCGACCATCATCCTGACCACCTTCGATGACGACCAGCTGGTGCTGGCCGGGCTCAAGGCCGGGGCCAAGGGCTACCTGCTCAAGGATGTGACCCTGGCGCAGCTGGTCGGTGCCATCCGTACCGTGGCCGACGGCGGTTCGCTGGTCCAGCCGGCGGTGACGCAGCGCCTGCTGTCCGGCCTGGAGCACATGCGCAACGACTTCGTCAGCCTGGACCGCCCCGACCCGCTGACCGACCGCGAAACCGAGATCCTGCGGCTGATGGCCAGCGGTTTCTCCAACAAGGAGATCGCCAATTCGCTGGGGGTCGCCGAAGGGACCATCAAGAACCACGTGTCCAACATCCTGTCCAAGCTGGGGGTGCGCGACCGCACCCGCGCCGTGCTGAAGGCGTTTGAACTCCAGCTGGTCTGAAAAAGTCCTTTTGCGACAATGATTTGGGTGAAAGCCCCGGTGCCGGGGCGTCGTGCCCCTCTACATCCCGGGGGGCAGGATGCGTTACCCTTCAAAATCTTTGTCCATACAAATACGCAGCCGGCACGGAAACCGGTGCGCCAATCCGATAAACAATGCCTGCGAAGCCTGCTAGGATTGGCGCTTCGCTTCAATCAACCCGGCCGTGGGATCGGCCCCGGAGACTCTCTGAATGACCCGTATTATCGAGTTCCTGATCGCCTTGGGGATCGTGGCTGGCCTGTTCGTCATTATTGGCGTCTGTCTGCCGGGCGAGCGTCACATCACCGAAAGCATCGAGACCAACCGCAAGATGACGATCGTGTACGACACGGTCAACAGCCTGCGCCGCTTCAAGGACTGGAACCCGCTGGTACTGCGCGATCCCGCCGTTGACCTGAAGCTGTCCGGCCCGGCCTCCGGCAAGGGTGCCACGCTCGACTTCTCCTCCAAGGAGCTGGGCAACGGTTCCTGGAAGATCACCGATTCGGAAGAGAACAAGCGTGTTGTGATCGCCGTCGAAGACCCGACCAAGGGCCACGACAAGGTCACCACCTTCACCCTGGAGCCGACCGGCAAGGGTGGCCGTAACGTCAAGATCACCCAGGATTACTCGGTGAAGTACGGCTTCGACCTGTTCGGTCGTTACGCAGGCCTGTATGTCAGCCGCCAGATCGGCGACGACATCAAGATGGGTCTGTCGCGCATGGCGAACATGCTGGCCACCGTGCCGAACGTCGACTACCGCACCGCCGAAGCCCCGCTGACCGATCTGGGTATCGTGGAAGTGCCGGCTGAAGACCTGCTGGTCGTCAACGCCGGTAACGTCGACCGCGGCCAGGACACCATCACCAAGTCCATCAAGGACAACCAGGAGTGGATCAAGCGCGTGATGGAGGCCAATGGTCTCGAAGCCGCTGGCCCGTTCCGCATCATCACCACCGATTTCGGTGCTGAGAAGTACGCCTTCGACATCGCCCAGCCGGTGAAGAAGAAGGGTGCTGAAGGCGCTGGCGCTGAAGAACTGAGCGTCAAGATCGACGGCGGTGCACCGGTCAAGTACGTCCGCGTGGCTCCGCACCGTTCGGCCCATGCTGCCTACACCGGCCACATGGCTGGCCTGGACATCGCCCGCAACGCGCTGCGTGCCTGGGCTGTGACCAACGGTTCGGAAGTGGTCGATCGCCCGTACGAATCCTGGAAGGACGGTCTGGACAAGTCGTTCACCCCGGAAGGTACCTACGACATCTACTGGGCCGTCAAGTAAGCCTCGGCTGACCCATGTAGTGTTGGATACGAAAACGCGCCGCTTCCTGCGGCGCGTTTTTTTTTGATCTGCGCCCCTGTGGCGCATTGCGCAAGGAACAGTCATGTTCAATCCGGATCGACGTGCGCGTAAGCCTTCCCTGCTGGCCTGCGTGGGCGCACTGCTGGCCGCAGCCTCCATCGGCCTGTCCGCCTATGCCGCGCACGGCGTGGCCGAGCCGCTGGCCCAGCAGCATCTGAACATGGCCGCGCTGTACGCCTTCGCGCATGGCGCAGTGCTTCTGGCGGTCGGCCCGCGCGCACAGGGGCTCATCGCGCATCTGGGCCTGTACGCGCTGCTGCTGGGCGTGCTGCTGTTTTCCGGCAGCCTGGCCGGCGCTGCACTGTGGCAGTGGCCGACGCGCTTTGCTCCGGTGGGCGGCACCACGTTGATGGCGGGCTGGGTGCTGCTGGCGATCAACGCACTGCGGCGGTGACGCCCGCCGCAGGCGGGGGGTAGATCCACGCCACGCGTGGATGGAATCCCGGATCGTTCAAATGATCTGTGTAGAGTCGAGCCATGCTCGACTGCCTCAGCGTGCGCTGTTCCAGCACCAGTGCCACGGCTCGTAGACGATGCCGTGCGGGTTGTCGCGCGGGTAGCTCAGGTGGAAGCCATGCGTGCCGGCATGTGCCTGCAGCCAGGCGAAGGCGGCGGTGGCTTCAAAGGTTTCCTCGGCCGGCGCATCGCCCGGTGTGCCGATGTCCAGCGCATGGCCGCTGTGGTGTTCGCTGAAGCCCGGTGCCGCGTTGACCTTCAGGATCTCATCGACAGACAGGCCGCGCGCCAGCTTCCGCTCGAAGATGCCCAGCTGGTAGGCGTGGCTGCGGAAGCCGGAAATCGCATCCAGTGCGATGCCATCGCGCGCGGCGTGCAGGCGCATGCGGCGCCAGCCCTGCGCGGCGCCACGGCGCAGCCACAGCGGGCGGCCGAAGCGGTCACGGCCAGCGAAATGCAGCACGCAGGGCTCGCACTCCAGTGCCAGCCCGCTCTGCTGCGCGTACTGCTGCGCATCCAGGCCCAACTGCTGAAGGTGCTGCTGCAGGCCCGCCAGGGGCAGCGACTGTGCGTCCAGCGTTGCCGCAAAGGGGCGTGCCCCGGTGGCGTCGTCCAGCAACGCCAGCGCGTGCTCGACGCCCGGCTCGCGCGGCAGGTGCGGCACCAGCGAGTGCACGCCCTGCGCCAGCACTGCGGCCAGGTAACGGCCATCGCGCTTGCGCCGCAGTACCCAGCGCGCACGCGCCAGCAGGCGCGCATCCAGGTTGCTGCGCGCACGCAGCAGCGCGGCCGGCCACAGTTCCAGACTCTCGGTGTTGATCAGCAGGGGCGTGCGAGGGTGCATGCCCGCAGCTTACTGCCGTGGCGCGGCGGCAGCCACCTTGCGCAGCGCCTCCAGCAGGGCCTGCGGCCGATCCAGGCTGAGCAGCAGGGTGCTGCCGCCGCGTACCGGAATGGCCAGCGTGCGCTCGCGGTCGGTCACCAGTGCAAAGCCCTTGCCGCCACCCTGCAGGCGGAAATGCCCGGAATGGAAGCCCGGCATCGAGTAGCCATTGGTCTTCAGGCGCAGGCCATAGCGGCGGTCACGGCCGAGGTCGACCACCTCGGCCTGGTCCAGCTGCATCTGCGCCACCGGCGTGCGGCGGCGGTACAGGGTCGAGCGCACGTCCAGTACATCGCCATCGAGGCTGACCCTGCGGCGGAAGAACGCCGTGCCCAGTCCGGCGCCGATCAGCACCAGCACGGCCAGGCTCCAGCCCGCGCTGCCCCACAAGCGGAAGAACGGTGGGCTGAGGGTGATCTCCATCCACGGTGCCCCTGCCGGCGCGTGCTTCAGCTCGGCCCAGAGGGACAGAGCGAACACAAGCAGCAACGGGCCGATAATCCACAGCACGCGCAGCGGCGAACTCTCGGCAACGTCGAACACGCGCGGATCGCTGCCGCTCATCGCTGCGCCTCCACCCAGCGCGCCACATCGGCAATCAGGGTGGCGTCCACATGACCGGGCTGGTTGTACTCCTTCAGCGAACTGGGGCCGCTGCCGGCCACGCCGATATGGTTGAGGGCAGGGTAGGCCTGCCACTGCACGTCCCTGCGATCGTTCAGTGCCTGCTTCCACAGCTGCCAGTCCGCATCGGGCACCTGGAAGTCGCGACCACCGTGCAGCATCAGCAGGGGCTTGTGCAGCGCCGCTGCGTCGGCACGTGCGTTGACCGCTTCGATGCTCTTCCAGAAGGTCTGCGGCACGCCCAGCGGCAGTTCGCTGGCGGCGACCGGCGCACTGCCGCGCGCAGCGGCGATCTGCGCGTCGAGCGTGTCCAGGAAGACCTGTTCCTGTGCGCTGATGTCACCGTCCAGGCTGAGCAGGTAGCGGTTCTGTTCGGGCAGCAGTTCCAGCAGGGTGCGTGCCGGGGCCGCCCACAGGATCGCGCCGCGAGCCTGTGGCCAGCGGCTGGCGATGCGCGGGGCCAGCATGCCGCCCTGGCTGTGGCCGAGCACGAACACGCGGCGGCCATCGATGTGCGGGCTGGCCGCCAGCGCAGTCAGCGCGGCCACCGCGTCGTCGGTGGTTTCGTCATCGACAGTGAAGGTGCCGCTGCGGAAATCCTGCGGGCGGGCGAAGGTGCGCTTGTCGTAGCGCAGCACGGCGATGCCCTGCGCGGCCAGGCCGCGGGCGAGATCGAGGAACGGGCGGCTGCCACCGATGGTTTCGTCGCGGTCCTGTGGGCCCGAGCCATGCACCAGTGCCACGGCCGGGAACGGACCCTTGCCCTTGGGCAGGGTCAGCGTGCCCGGCAGGGCGCCGCGCGCCTGCGGCACGCTGAAATCCGTCTCGGTGTAGTTCGCGTCGGCCGGCGGCGGCGCGGCCTTGGCCGCTGGGGCGGGGCGCAGCATCAGGCCGGCGACCTTGTCCTGCGCATCCACCGCGACCTGCGCCACCACCGCGCCGCTGGCGAACTGCAGCGGCACTTCCACCAGGTGCACGCCCTGCTGTTCGCTGCTGCGCGCGGTACCGCGCTGCTCCAGCGTTCCCAGCGATTGCCACAGCCCCTGCAGCCGCTCGGCCGGTACGGCCGCAGCCATCTGCGGGGTGAACATCGCTTCGGCCTCGGCAATGCGCCCGGCCTGCAGGTGGTCCAGCAGCTGCGTGGCGACCTGCTGCGGTTCGGCAGCCAGGGCGCCGCCGCTCAGGGCGGCCAGTGCGACGGCAAACAGGGTAGGGCGCAGGCGCATGGTCACAGCTCCTTCTTGAAGATCAGCATGGCCGGGCGCATCGGCGCCGGAATGATGATGTTGACCAGTTCCCAGCCGAGCTGGCCCTGGCGGCTCAGCTCAGCCTGGACCTCCTCCGGCTGGTGCACACCCATCCATGATGGTTTGACTTCGACAGTCAGGTAGCTCCAACGCTTGCTCATTCCTTGTCCTCCGACGATGGCTTGGGTTTCGGCAGGCGTCCTGCCTTGCGCAGGGCGTCGCGCAGCACGTACTCGATCTGCGCGTTGAGGCTGCGCAACTCGTCGTCAGCCCAGCGCTGCGCGGCGGCCAGGACGTCGGCATTGATGCGCAGCGGGTAGGCTTTCTTCTCACTCATGCAAGCTCCTGGCGGGGCGCCGGGGCGCCCCGTTGCGAGGGTTCAGTACAGCGAACCAGCGTTGACGATCGGCTGGGTGCCACGGTCCGAGCACAGCACGGTCAGCAGGTTGCTGACCATGTGCGCCTTGCGTTCCTCATCCAGCTGCACCACGCCGTTCTTCTGCAGTTCGGCCAGCGCCATTTCCACCATGCCCACCGCACCGGCCACGATGCGGGTGCGCGCGGCGATCACCGCGTTGGCCTGCTGGCGCTGCAGCATGGCCTGGGCAATCTCGGCGGCGTAGGCCAGGTGGCTGATGCGCGCGTCGAGCACCTGCACGCCGGCATCGGCCAGGCGCTCGGCCAGTTCGTTCTTCAGGTGCAGGGAAATTTCGTTGGCGTGGCTGCGCAGCGCCAACTGGCCGTCCTCATGCTGGTCGTACGGGTAGCTGGTGGCCATCGCGCGCAGGGCCGATTCGGACTGGATGTGCACGAAGCTTTCGTAGTCGTCCACGTTGTAGACCGCCTCGGAGGCGTCGATCACCTGCCAGACGATCACCGCGGCGATCTCGATCGGGCTGCCGTCCAGCTCGTTCACCTTCAGCTTGCCGCTCTCGAAATTGCGCACCCGCTGGCTGACCCGGCGCTTGCTGTAGAAGGGGTTGTTCCAGCGCAGGCCGTTGTCCTTGACGGTGCCCACGTACTTGCCGAACAGGCTCAGCACCGCCGCCTGGTTGGGCTGCACGGTGTACAGGCCGGCCAGCGCGAAAATGGCCAGCGCTGCGATCACGACCCCGCCGAACAGCATCAGCAGGTTCGGCGAGCCGGCGGTCGCCTTGGCCGCGACGCCGAGCACGAACAGCGCTCCGCCAGCCAGCGCGACCAGCAGGGCGCCAGCAAGCGTGCTCAAGCCGTTGAGGGAGGAAAGCGACTTCTCTTTCATGGGAGTACGTCCTTGAGGGTTCGATAGGAAGATATCAAATTGATATCAGTCGGCAAGTGCCGTTCGTCGGCTGGCGCGGGCAGACCGGCTAGAATGCCCCCCCGCCTTCACATCGCTGCCGGACCCCCGCCATGGCCAAGCTTGGAACCCCGTTGTCCCCCTCCGCCACCCGCGTCCTGCTGTTGGGCTCGGGCGAACTTGGCAAGGAAGTGGCCATCGAACTGCAGCGCCTCGGCGTGGAGGTGATCGCCGCCGACCGCTATGCCGATGCCCCGGCCATGCAGGTCGCGCACCGCGCGCACGTGATCGACATGCTTGACGCCATGGCGTTGCGCGCGCTGATCGCGCAGGAGCAGCCGCACCTGGTGGTGCCGGAAATCGAAGCCATCCACACCGAGACCCTGGTCCAGCTGGAACAGGAGCAGGGCCTGCGGGTGGTGCCGACCGCGCGCGCCGCGCGCCTGACCATGGACCGTGAAGGCATCCGCCGCCTGGCCGCCGAAACCCTGGGCCTGCCGACTTCGCCCTACCGCTTCGTCGACACCGAGGCCGAGTATCGCGCCGCCGTGGCGGCCATCGGCCTGCCGTGCGTGGTCAAGCCGGTGATGTCGTCCTCGGGCAAGGGCCAGAGCACCCTGCGCAGCGAGGCGGACATCGCCCCGGCGTGGGAATACGCGCAGACCGGCGGCCGTGCCGGTGCCGGCCGCTGCATCGTGGAAGGCTTCATCGACTTCGATTACGAGATCACCCTGCTGACCGTGCGCCATGCCGGTGGCACCTCGTTCTGCGCGCCGATCGGCCACCTGCAGAAGGATGGCGATTATCGCGAAAGCTGGCAGCCGCAGCCGATGTCCAGCGCTGCGCTGGCGCGCGCGGAAGAAATCTCGCGTGCGATCACCGATGACCTGGGTGGCTGGGGTCTGTTCGGCGTCGAGTTGTTCGTGAAGGGCGACGAGGTGTGGTTCAGCGAAGTCTCTCCGCGCCCGCACGACACCGGCCTGGTGACCCTGGTGTCGCAGGAACTGAGCGAATTCGCCCTGCATGCACGCGCCATCCTCGGCCTGCCGGTTCCGGTCATCCGCCAGAGCGGCCCGTCGGCCTCGTGCGCGCTGCTGGCGCATGGCGAAGGCGTGCCGTACTTCAACGACGTAGCCGCCGCGCTGCAGGTGCCGGACACCGCGGTGCGCCTGTTCGGCAAGCCGAGCGTGCACGGCCATCGCCGCGTGGGCGTGACCCTGGCGCGCGCGGAAACCATCGAAGACGCGCGTGCGATCGCGCGTGATGCCGCCGACGCCATCGGCGTCGAACTGCGCCCGTAACTTCCCGGTGGGTACCGACCGTTGGTCGGTACTCTTCACTAACTCTCACGCTGTCGCTGCACTTCCTTGTCGGCGGAATCCAGAATGCTCTCCACCAAGGATTCATCAATACTGAAGATATTCAGATCTGCATTGTCGGCATAGCGCTCACCGTGGGGGATTTCATAGCACTTCACGTAAAGGCGCTCTTCACCAGCAATTTTCAATATGGAGCTTGAGCAAGGCGGCAGGGCTGACATCATCTTTTTCGAGAACGATGGCGATCACGGACATCAAAACGTCTCGGGCCAAGGGGGGGGGGCTGGTGCTGCATCCGCGGTAGGTACCGACCGTTGGTCGGTACGTTTTCCATGCAGTCGACTAACAGTCGACTCTACCCAGTCGACTCTACCCAGTCGGCTCTACTTCACGTCTACCCACACCAGGTGGTGGTCGCTGCCGTCGGCGATCTTCGCTTCCGGGCTTTCATTGGCCGGCCAGAAGATGCCACTGCCGATGTACTCGAAACCGGTCGAAGGCAGCACGTAATCCAGGCGCATCGTGCCGGACTTCGGGCCGAAATCGCCGGTGGCGTGGAACGGGGCACCCTTGCGCACGATGCCCTTGGCCGCATAGGCCAGGCTGGTCTGCTCGCCACCGACGCTGCGCGGGGTGGGGTAGCGCAGCACGCGCGGGTTCTCGATCAGGTTGACGATCGCATCGTGGCGGCCGTCGCCGTCCACCGGGTCGTTGTTCAGATCGCCGAAGATCACAAAGCGCGCATCCTGGGCCAGGCCGCCGCAGTGGCCCTGGTCATCACACAGCCACGGCTTGTCACCGGCCGAAAGGTACTCCTGCCACAGGCGCAGTTCGTCGTGGTTGCGTGCGGCGTTGCGCTTTTCCGGGCCGTCGAACACCGGCGGCGTCGGGTGCGAGACCAGCGCGTGCACTACGCCGGCCGGGGTCTTCACCGGCACGTCCCAATGCGACTTCGAGGACAGGCGCAGCTGCGACCACACCTGGTCGTTGTAGAAGCTCTTGCCGGTGCGCGGGTCCACCGGACGGATCGCGCCGGGCATCGTGCTCCACTTCAGCAGCTGGAAGCTGCGCACCTTGGCTTCGTCGATCGGGTAGCGCGACAGCACCAGCATGCCGTACTGGCCCGGGTGCAGGCCGTAGCCCCAGGCATCGTTGCCACGGCTGCGGCCTTCACCGCCGACCGTGCCGTTGCCGTCCAGGTCCAGGCCGCTGGGCACGCCGGTATTGACCGGGGCCAGATAGCGGTAGGCGAAGTGCAGCGGCTTGCCGCCACCGGGCTGGGCCACTTCCAGATAGCGCTTCTGGAACAGGTCGGCCGCGCGGTGGGCGTCGTCGAAATCGAACTCATTCAGCAGCACCAGGTCCGGGCGCACCTGCTGCAGCACCGCGGCGATCTTGCGCGCGTGCTCGCTGTCGCCTTCCAGCTCCTTGATCAGGCCGCCGGCATCATCCGAGTACAGGGAGGTGTTGTAGGTGGCCAGACGCAGCGTCGAGGACGGCTTTTCGGTCATCGCAGGGGACTTGGCGAAGGCAGGGGCGCTGGCGCCGCAGAGCAGGGCCAGGGCGAGGATCAGGGGGTGGCGGCGGAGGATGTTCATGGCCGTATTGTGCACCCGGCCCGGTGTCAGCGGTTTGTCAGCGTCCGTCCAGTTCGCTGTCGAAATCATGCCAGCGGCGGCCGTCGTAGGCCTCCAGCGGGCGGTAGCGACGCTTGTAGTCCATCTTCTGGTGGTCGCGGATCCAGTAGCCCAGGTACACGTGCGGCAGCCCCTCGCGGCGGGCCCACTCGATCTGCTGCAGGATGGCGAAGGTGCCCAGCCCACGCGCGGCATGGTCCGGGTCGAAGAAGGTATAGACCGCCGACAGGCCGTGTTCGGTCACGTCGGTCACCGCTACCCCCAGCAGCTGGCTGGGCTGGCCGTCGTGGCCGGGCAGGCGCATTTCCAGAAAGCGGGTATGCGACCAGCTGCCGATGAGGAACTGCTCGAACTCGTGCATGCCGTGGTCATCCATGCCCCCGTTGGCGTGGCGATGGGTCAGGTAGCGGTGGTAGAGATCGAACAGATCCTGGCGCGGCATGGCCGCGGTGATGCGCACTTCCAGATCGGCATTGCGCGTGGCGCAGCGGCGCTGGCTGCGGTCGGCGGCGAAACGCGCCACCGGGATGCGTACGGCCACGCAGGCATGGCACTGCGCGCAGTGGGGGCGGTAGACCAGATCACCGCTGCGGCGGAAGCCCCAGCTCAGGGCCAGCGGGTACAGCCCGCCCAGGCGACGGTCCTGCGGATCGAGCACCAGATCGCGCGCAACCCGGTCCGACCAGTACCCGCAGGGGTGCTCGCCGGTCTGGAACAGCCTCAGTTCGTCGTCTCTGTCGCCGTGGATCGCCATGGGCACAGCATAGCCCCAGCGCGTCGCAATGGCCGCGACTGTCCGCCGGATGAACGTAACCGGGGCATGCGTCAACCGATGTCGCGGCCGGGCGTTGTTGTCTCCCGAGGGTGAAGTGTTCACCCCGACGCAATCCCATACCAGGAGTGACTCCATGATCCGTACCCCCCTGCTGCTGGCCCTGCTGCTGGGCACCTCCGCCACCGGCATCGCGCTGGCCGCCGATACCCCGGCCACGCCGAACTCCCCGGCGCAGCGTCATGCCAAGCTGGATGCCAATGGCGATGGCGTCATCGACCGCAGCGAAGCCGCTGCCAACCCGCGCCTGGCCGCGAAGTTCGACGAACTGGACAAGAACAAGGACGGCAAGCTGTCGCGTGACGAGCTGCCGCGCTGGAAGCATGGCCGTCGCGGTGGCGCCGGTGCCTGGATGGCCAAGCTGGACGTGAACAAGGACGGCCGCATCAGCCGCGAGGAGGCCAAGGCCGACCCGCGTCTGGCGGCGCGCTTCGACCAGCTGGACGTCAACAAGGACGGCTACCTGGACAAGGCCGACCGCGAGCTGCGCATGAAGCAGCACCGTGATGCGTGGTTCGCCGCAGCCGACACCAACAAGGACGGCCAGCTGAGCAAGGCCGAGTTCGATGCCGCCAAGGGTCCGATGCACGGTGGCCCGCGCCATGGCGGCCCGCGTGATGGCAATGCACCGAAGCCGCCGCGCTGAACCCCGCTGCTGTGAACAACGACAACGCCGGCCTCGTGCCGGCGTTGTCGTTTCATTGATCAGCCCTGCAGTTCCAGCCAGTGCAGGCCCATGATCGCCAGCAGCAGGACAACGCAGCAGCTGATGATCGCCGTTCGGCCGTACATGGATTCAAACACCCAGTTGCGCCCGGTACGTCCGCGCCGTGCATTGTCGCGGGCGATCAACGGCGCCATGATCCGTTGCAGCGGCCCCAGGCACTGGTAGCTGACCACGCCCATGCCCAGCATCAGCGAGGAGGTCACCATCCACGTCGGTGCCTTCAGCATTTCACCGATCAGCACCGCCATGCAGATGCCCATCGCGGTGAGGGTGCTGTAGCGCACGAAGCGCATGATCTGCGCCTGCTCGGTGGGCGTTTCGGCGAAGCGCAGCAGGTACCGCCCGCCAAGGTAGCAGCCGACGAAGCCGCCGATCACCCCGCCGACCACGATGCCTGCGTTGAAGCCGTTGCCGACCAGTGGGCTTTCACCGATGGCCGCCGTCAGTGAGCCCAGCGCGGTGCCGCCAGCGGCACTGACGCCGCCCAGGCCCAGCTTGCTGCCGCCCACGCCCACGCCCACCCCGGTGCCCAGCAGGATCGCCGCGCTGGCCGTACCCGGTGCAGCAATCAGCACCATCGACACGACCGTGGTTGCGAAGGCCGCGCTGGGTGCAGTGCTGCGGGCAAATTCGCCGAAACGCTGCAGCAGGCCATCGCGCACCTGCGCCCGCGCGCGTGACAGCCGTTTGCGCACGGCCGCATCGCTCAGGCCCAGCAGATCGGCCACCTGCTGCGAACGCTGGCCCTCGCGGTAGTAGAGCAGCAGCACTTCGCGGCTGTCGCTGGGCAGGGCGGAGATGATGTCCTCGGCGGCCAGTTCTTCTTCCAGCCGTTGCAGGCGGTCGGCAGCGCCCGGCGCCGGGTCGGCCGCCATGCTGAGAGCCACGTCGGCGGCATCGCCGCTCAGGGGGCGGCCGCGCTGTGTGCGCAGCCAGTCGCGCGCCAGGTTGCGGGTGATCTGCCGCAGCCAGGGCAGGAAGCTGGTGGAGCTGCGCAGCTGGTGCAGCTGCTGCCAGCCTTTGACGAAGGCTTCCTGGGCGATGTCTTCGCTGGCCTGGCGGTCGCGGGTGATGGCCAGCGCGATGGCGGTGATCGTGTTCTGGCAGGCCAGCACGATGCGCCCATAGGCATGCTGGCAGCCATTGCTGGCGGCCGTCAGCTCGCGTTCCAGCGTTTCGTCGATGGTTGCAGCGAAGGTCGTCATGGCGGCAGCTCCTGCTGGGATTGTGTCCCAAGACGGAGCCGCGCGGCAGATGTGACCAATACGGTAGTGCCGGCCGCTGGCCGGCAGCTTCGTCGGCCGTGCGTTGCCAGCCAGCGGCCGGCACTCCCCGTTGTTATGTCGACGGCTGGATGCGCACGCGGACTTCTTCTTCTTCCGGTGCGGCCTGCGGGGCCGGTTGTGCCTGCTGCGGCTGGGCCTGCGGGGCCGGGGCCGGTGCTGCAGGTGCCGGGGGGCCGCGGTGGCGCAGGCCGATCACCAGGGCCACGCCGGCAATGACCACCAGCAGGGCAATGCGGATGCGCCAGGCCCAGCTGCGGCCGCTGCCAGCGGTTTCGGCGGTATCGCGGAAGGCGAATTCGGCCGTGGGGTGGTCGCGGCGGGTAGTGTCGAGCAGGCGTGCGTCGCGCAGGATCTCGCGCGCACGTGGCTGGTCGTCGGCGCGCACGATCCAGACCGCCGGGTAGCCCTGGCTGTTGCCCAGGTCGGTGTAGCTGAACTGGCCACGGCGGCGGGTCTTGTACGAGCGCCCGTTGGTCACCTTCACTTCGATGCCGTGGCCGCGCAGCAGCTCGGCCACGCCTTCGACGGTTTCCACGCGCTGGCTGCTGAAAATCTGGCGCATCGCTTACTCCTTGGCCGGCACGGCGGCCGCGGCAGCCTGGTCCGGTACCACGCGGATCAGGCCCTCCTGGGCGGTGCTGGCCACCAGCACACCATCACGGGTGAAGAACTGGCCACGGGCCAGGCCGCGCGAATCCTGCGCACTGGGGCTGTCCAGCGAATACAGCAGCCAATCGTCGGCGCGGAACGGGCGGTGGAACCAGATCGCGTGGTCCAGCGAGGCCATCTGCACGTGCGGGTGGTAGTAGCTGATGCCGTGCGGGAACGTGGCGGTGCCCAGCAGATGGAAATCGGAGGCATAGGCCAGCAGGGCCTGGTGCAGTTCCGGCGCATCGCCCACCGGTTCGCTCAGGCGCAGCCACACCTGGTGGTAGGGCGGGCGCTTGGGCGGGTTGAGCTCATCGCGCGGGTACACATGGCGGAACTCGAACGGACCGCCGCGCGAGAGCCAGCGCTGCACTTTGATCGGCAGCCGCGCCAGCACTTCGGCCGGCAGCGGGCGGTTCGGCTCGATGTCTTCCGGCTGCGGCACTTCGGGCATCTTGTGCTGGTGCTGGGCGCCGGTCTCGGCCTGCTGGAACGAGGCCGCACAGAAGAAGATCACCTTGCCGTGCTGGATCGCCGTGACCCGGCGAACGGAAAAGCTGCCGCCATCACGGGTCCGGTCCACGTCATAGACGATGGGGTGGTCGATGTTGCCTGCGCGCAGGAAATAAGCGTGCAGCGAATGCACGTGGCGGCCGTTGTCGACCGTGGCCTGCGCGGCCGCCAGTGCCTGGCCCAGCACCTGGCCACCGAACACGTACTTGGTGCCGATGTCGCGGCTCTGTCCGCGGAACAGGTTGTCCTCCAGCCGCTCCAGGGTGAGCAGGTCGATCAGCTCGGAGACGACGGGTTCGGGCGTGTCGTTCAAGGGGGCGGCCACAGCAGTGAAGAAGGCTCGATTATACCGGTCAGGGGTCGGATCCCTTTCGCTTTGCGAAAGGGCTCTGACCCCGGGCGAGGCGCAGCGGCTACTTGCCCAGCCTCGCCACCAGCGCCTGCAGGGCATTCTGCGCATCCGGCGCGAACCAGGCCTCGACGAACCGATCCAGCTGGATCAGGTCCGGGTGCAGGGCCTCGTGCAGATCGGCGCGGGCGATGGCGCGGGTCAGCAGCATCGGCTGGCGCGGCTGCTTGAGCAGGTGCTGCAGCCAGGCAATGGCGCGTGCCACCACCAGGTCGCCCTCGGCCAGTTCATCCACCAGGCCGATCTGCAGCGCCTGCTCGGCCGGCACCAGCGCGCCCGTGCTGAGCAGGATGCCGGCGCGGTGCACGCCCACCGCGCGGCGCAGCAGGCGCTGGATGCCTTCCGGCGCCACCAGCCCCACCTGCACCTCGTTCAGGCCGATCGCATACGGGCGCGCCGGATCGGCACTGCGCGCCATCACCCGGTAATCGCAGCACAGTGCCAGCACGCAGCCGCCGGCCGGCGCATGGCCGGTCAGCGCAGCCACCACCGGGATGCGGCTCTCGGCCACGGTGCGCACGGCGCCGAAGAAGGCGTTCCAGCTGTCCAGCAACTTGTGCTTGTCATCGCCGTGCGACAGCAGATGCGGCACATCCATGCCGCCAGTGAAGACCCGCTCGCTGCCCGACAGCACGATACCGTGCACGTCTTCTGCCATCGCCAGCTCAATGGCGTGGATCAGCTGGCGGCACAGTTCGGTGTCCAGTGCATTGACCGGTGGCCGCGCCAGGCGCAGCTCGCGGATGGGGCCATGGTTGATCACCTCGATGAGCGTCGTCATGCTGCGGTCTCGTTGCGGACAGGAATCTGAGGCGATGATAACCAAACCATTCGTTGGCGTATTGTTGCTGCTGTGTGCGGGCGCAGCATCGGCGGCGACCGCCGCGCCGGCCTGCGTCACCGTGCAGCAGGGCTGGGCGCGCCTGCCGCCAAACCCGGCCATGCCGATGACCGCTGGCTACGGGGTTATCCATAACGGCTGCGCGAAAGCGGTGGCCATCAGCGGCGCCCGCAGTGCCAGCTTCGGTGACGTGTCGCTGCACGAAACCACGATTGTCGATGGTGTCAGCCGGATGCGTGAGGTTGAGCGTCTGCCGTTGGCGCCGGGCGCACGCGCCGAACTCAGGCCGGGTGGCCTGCACCTGATGCTGATGGAGGGGAAGGGCGCCCTGAAGGAGGGGCAGGCGGTGCCGCTGCGGTTGCAGCTGGAGGGCGGTGGCGAAGTGAGTGCAACGTTGACGGTACGCAAGGCCGCCCCGTAACGCTTAGCCGGCGATGGCCGCCGCAGCATCCGGTAGTGCCGGCCGCTGGCCGGCAGCGTAGTAATTGCCGGCCAGCGGCCGCACTACCACGGTGGTCTACGACCAGTCGTAGGTGAACAGCACGGTGCGGCTCACTGGTTCGTAGAACATCACAATCGCATCAGCACCGGCGGCGCACCAGTTGTAGGCGGCTACGCTGGCGACATGGAAGAACGGCTGGTCATCGCGGGTGATGCGGATGCCATCATCGGGCAGGTGGTCGCTGCTGTTACGGAAGTGCAGATTGCCGCGCTGGGTGGTACCGGCGAGGTCTTCAATCACGAAGGCAGGCGGAATGCGTGTGTACCCGGTCCAGTTGCCGAACCAGATCGGGCCGCCCATCTGGTTCAGCCATGCCTGTTCTTCCGGTTCGCCATCGCCGTAGCGCGAGAAACTCGCCAGACCGCCGTGCTGCTGAAAGTACGCCTTGGCTTGGTCATGGCTGTCACGCATCTCGGCCACGTGCGCACGTGCGTCGTCATCATCCACCGCATCGCCCAGGAAGTACGCTTCGTTGCCGAGGAAGCGCATCTGGTTGTCGGCGGTCAGCGCGAAGGCGATCCAGTTGCTGGCGGTGAACGCGTTGTGGTGTTCCGTGGTGTCGTCACCGATGCAGCCTTCATACGGCTCGATCGGGCACAGCAGGGTCGCCACCTGGCCGGCCAGTTCAGGCCGCAACACGCCCAGGTCGATCTTCAGCAGTGGCAGCAGGTGCTGGCCAAGCCAGGCCTGGTCGGCAGGAAAGACATCGGCGGGGAAGGGGACCATGCCGGGCAGCAGGTCGCGCAGTTCGGTGTGGTGGATCATCTCAGTCCTTTGAATTGCAACGGTAGCGCCGGGCCATGCCCGGCGTGCGAAACGCCGACCAAGGTCGGCATCTACCAAGGGCGGATCAGGTGGACGCGCTGCGGATCGCGTCCGGCAGCGGTGCGCTCTTGCCGGTCTGCGTATCCATCCAGACCACCACCACGTTGCCATCCGAATACAGCTTGGTATCGTCCTGCTGGTCCACGATGCGGTGGCCGATGGTCACGCTGCTGTTGCCCAGCCGCTCGACGAACAGTTCGACCAGGATGTCGTTGGGCCACACGATCGGCAGGCGGTAGTTGACGTTGGTTGCGGCCACCACCGGTGCGATTCGGTCGGTCATCGACACGCCGTCCACGCCCAGCATCCAGCGCACGCGCGCTTCTTCCAGGTAGGAAATGTACTTGGCGTTGTTGACGTGGCCCATGCTGTCCATGTCACGCCAGCGCACGCTGATCGGGATGCGGGCCAGGATCTTGTGTTCGCTGCTCATCAGGCGTCCTTCTTCTTCGTCGTGCTCTTGCTGGCCTTGCCGGTGCTCTTGGCGGCCACGGCCTTCTTCGCCACCTTGGCCGGCTTCTCGGGCTTCACCTTGCGCGGCGGGCGGGCGTCGGGCTTGTTGGCCACGGCGGCCGGCTGCTCCGGGCGCGCGCTGGTCGAGGGCAGCATGCGGGCCAGGAACTGGCCGGTGTACGACTGCGGGCAGGCCGCCACGTCTTCCGGCGTGCCGGTCACCAGGATGGTGCCACCGCGGTGGCCGCCTTCCGGGCCGAGGTCGACGATCCAGTCGGCGGTCTTGATGACGTCCAGGTTGTGCTCGATCACCACCACCGTGTTGCCTTCGTCGCGCAGCTTGTGCAGCACGCCCAGCAGCGCTTCGATGTCGTGGAAGTGCAGGCCGGTGGTCGGCTCGTCGAGGATGTACAGGGTGCGGCCGGTATCGCGGCGCGACAGTTCCTTGGACAGCTTCACGCGCTGCGCTTCACCGCCGGACAGCGTGGTCGCGCTCTGGCCCAGCTTGATGTAGCTCAGGCCCACGTCCACCAGGGTTTCCAGCTTGCGGGCGATGGACGGTACCGGCTCGAACAGCTTCAGCGCATCCTCGACGGTCATTTCCAGCACGTCGTTGATGTTGTAGCCCTTGTACAGGATCTCCAGCGTCTCGCGGTTGTAGCGCTTGCCGTGGCAGACATCGCAGGGCACGTACACGTCCGGCAGGAAGTGCATCTCGACCTTGATCAGGCCATCGCCCTGGCAGGCTTCGCAACGGCCACCGCGGACGTTGAAGCTGAAACGGCCCGGCGAATAGCCGCGCGCACGCGCTTCGGGCACCTGGGCGAACAGTTCGCGCAGCGGCGTGAACAGGCCGGTGTAGGTGGCCGGGTTCGAGCGCGGGGTGCGGCCGATCGGCGACTGGTCGATATCCACCACCTTGTCGAACAGGTCCAGGCCGTCGATCTCCTTGTACGGGGCGATCGGGTGCGAGGAGCCGTTGATCTCGTTGGCGGCCAGCGAATACAGGGTGTCGTTGATCAGGGTCGACTTGCCCGAGCCGGACACGCCGGTCACGCAGGTCAGCAGGCCCGACGGAATCGACAGGTCCACGCCCTTCAGGTTGTTGCCGCTGGCACCACGCAGGTGCAGCGTCATCTTCGGGTTCGGCTTGTGCCGGCGCGCCGGGATCTCGATGCTGCGCTTGCCCGACAGGTACTGGCCGGTGAGCGAGCGCGGTGCATCCAGGATGTCCTGCAGGGTGCCCTGGCCGACGATCTCGCCGCCATGCACGCCCGCGCCCGGGCCGATGTCCAGCACGTAATCGGCCAGGCGGATCGCATCCTCGTCATGCTCGACCACGATGACCGTGTTGCCGAGGTCGCGCAGGCGGGTGAGGGTGCCCAGCAGGCGTTCGTTGTCGCGCTGGTGCAGGCCGATGGACGGCTCATCGAGCACATACATCACGCCGACCAGGCCGGCACCGATCTGGCTGGCCAGGCGGATGCGCTGCGCCTCGCCACCGGACAAGGTGTCAGCCTTGCGTTCCAGGGTCAGGTAATCCAGGCCCACGTCGACCAGGAAGCCCAGGCGTTCGCCGATCTCCTTGACGATCTTCGAGGCGATCTCGCCGCGCCAGCCCGGCAGGCTCAGTTCGCTGAAGAACTTCAGCGCCTCGTCGATCGGCAGCACCACCAGGTCGGGCAACGGGCGGTCGGCCACAAACACGTTGCGCGCGGCCCGGTTCAGGCGCGCACCCTTGCATTCGGGGCAGGCGTGTTCGCTGATGTACTTGCCCAGCTCTTCCTGCACCGCCGCCGATTCGGTTTCCTTGTAGCGCCGTTCCAGGTTCGGAATGATGCCCTCGAAGCGGTGCTTGCGCTGGGTGCGGCCACCGGCTTCGGTGAAGTAGGTGAAGGTGATCGCATCCTCGCCGCTGCCATACAGCACGGCCTGCTGCACGGTGGCCGGCAGCGAATTCCACGACGCATCGACGTCGAACTTGTAGTGCTTGGCCAGCGAGGCGATCAGCTGGAAGTAGTACGCGTTGCGGCGGTCCCAGCCGCGCACCGCGCCGGCGGCCAGGGACAGTTCCGGGTGCACCACCACGCGCGCCGGGTCGAAGAACTCGGCCATGCCCAGGCCATCGCAGCCCGGGCAGGCGCCCATCGGCGCGTTGAAGGAGAACAGGCGGGGTTCCAGCTCGGGCAGCGAGTAATCGCAGACCGGGCAGGAATACTTGGAGGAGAACAGGGTCGGCGCGGTGTCGGCGTTGTCCAGGCTCTGCACCGAGGCCATGCCATCACCCAGCTTCAGCGCGGTCTCGAAGCTCTCGGCCAGGCGTTGCTTGATGTCCTCGCGCGGGCGGAAACGGTCGATCACCGCTTCGATGGTGTGCTTCTGGCGAAGGGCCAGCGGCGGCACGGAGTCGATCTCATACAGCTCGCCATCCACGCGCACACGCACGAAGCCCTGCGCGCGCAGCTGGTCGAACACCTGCGCATGTTCACCCTTGCGGTCGCGGATGACCGGGGCCAGCAGCATGTAACGCTGTTCCGGGTCCAGGGTCAGCACCTGGTCGACCATCTGGCTGACCGTCTGCGCTTCCAGCGGATAGCCGTGGTCGGGGCAGCGCGGGGTGCCCACGCGTGCATACAGCAGGCGCAGGTAGTCGTAGATCTCGGTGATCGTGCCGACGGTCGAACGCGGGTTGTGCGAGGTCGACTTCTGCTCGATCGAGATGGCCGGCGACAGCCCCTCGATGTGGTCCAGGTCCGGCTTTTCCATCACGCTCAGGAACTGCCGTGCATAGGCCGACAGCGACTCGACGTAGCGGCGCTGGCCTTCTGCATAGATGGTGTCGAACGCCAGCGAGGACTTGCCCGAGCCGGACAGGCCGGTGATCACGATCAGCTTGTCGCGGGGCAGGTCGAGGTCGATGTTCTTGAGGTTGTGCGTCCGCGCGCCGCGGATGCGGATGAAATCCATCGCCATGGGGGATCCGGTTATGGGGGGCGTTGGCTGGGTGCCGGGCCAGCAGGGGGACGGCAATCGGTCAGCCTACCGAGCTGACCAGATGGGGGCAATGGGCGACAATGCCAGCCCGGTGTCTCACCCTGTGAGACCACGCTTTATGAAGGGGTCAGATCCCTTTTCACGCCGTGAAAAGGGATCTGACCCCGTTCCCCGGGGGTTGACTTGACCGGCGGCCATTGATCTGCGTACAATCCCGCTTCTGTTCGCCCTCGATGGCGACAGTCCATAGGCCACAATAACTACAAAGGAAGTCTGGTCATGTACGCAGTACTGGTCACCGGCGGTAAGCAATACCGCGTGGCGCAGGGCGAAAAGCTCCGCGTCGAAAAGCTCGAAGTCGAAGTCGGCAGCGAGATCAAGTTTGACAACATCCTGATGCTGGGCGACAGCGACGGCGTGAAGCTGGGCGATGCGCTGAAGGGCGCCGCCGTCACCGCCAAGGTCCTGTCCCAGGGTCGTGCTGACAAGGTCCGGATCATCAAGTTCCGTCGCCGCAAGCACCACATGAAGCGTCAGGGTCACCGTCAGTACTACACCGAAATCGAGATCACCGGCATCGCCGGCTAAGCATCAGGAGAAGCAGTCATGGCACATAAAAAGGGCGTAGGCTCCTCGCGCAACGGTCGCGACTCCAACCCGAAGTACCTGGGCGTCAAGATCTTCGGCGGCCAGGCCATCGAGGCGGGCAACATCATCGTGCGTCAGCGCGGCACCCAGTTCCACCCGGGTTCGGGCGTCGGCCTCGGCCGCGACCACACCCTGTTCGCCCTCGTGGACGGCAAGGTGGAGTTCTCGGTGAAGGGCGCCAAGAAGCGTCGCACCGTCAGCGTCGTGTCGGTCGAAGCCTGATAAGGCTTGGCTGGCTGCCATGCCCCGGCATGGCCTCGCTGGTCGAATCGCACGCTGCATGAAGAGCCCCGCTTCGGCGGGGCTTTTCGTTGGAATCAGTGGTACAACGGGCACGGCCCGATCGCGGGGCGCGGCCCCGGCAGCCGGGGCGCACCCGGCACGACATTCAAGCAAGGTGGCGGCACGCAGGCCGCGCCCATCGCAGGCATCGAAACAATGAAACTGGTAGACGAAGCAGAAATCGAAGTGTTCGCCGGCAACGGCGGCAACGGCTGCATTGGCTTCCGTCGCGAGAAGTTCATTCCGCTCGGCGGCCCGGACGGCGGCGACGGCGGTGCGGGCGGCAGCGTGTACATCCGCGCCGACGAAAACCTGAACACCCTGGTCGACTTCCGCCATGACCGCATCTTCAAGGCGCAGCGCGGCGAGAACGGCATGGGCCGTCAGGCCTATGGCAAGGGCGGCGAAGACCTGACCATCACCGTGCCGGTCGGCACCGTGATCATCAATGTGGCCACCGACGAAATCATCGGTGACCTGACCCAGCACGGCGATCGCCTGCTGGTGGCGCAGGGCGGCCGCGGTGGCCTCGGCAACATGCACTTCAAGAGCTCGACCAACCGCTCGCCGCGCCAGGCGCTGCCGGGCGAGCCGGGTGAAGAGCGCACGCTGAAGCTGGAACTGAAGCTGCTGGCCGACGTCGGCCTGCTGGGCTTCCCGAATGCTGGCAAGAGCACCCTGATCCGCGCCGTCTCGGCGGCGACGCCGAAGGTGGCCGACTACCCGTTCACCACGCTGTACCCGAACCTGGGTGTGGTGAAGGTGGAGAACTACCGTAGCTTCGTCATCGCCGACATTCCGGGCCTGATCGAGGGCGCGGCCGACGGCGCTGGCCTGGGCGCGCAGTTCCTGCGCCACCTGCAGCGCACCCGCCTGCTGCTGCACCTGGTGGATATTTCCCCCATGGAGGGCGGCGTGGAAGGCATTTCCCCGGTCGAGCAGGTGCGTGCCATCGAGCGCGAACTGGAAAAGCACGACCCGGAGTTGCTGCAGAAGCCGCGCTGGCTGGTGCTGAACAAGGCCGACCTGATGTTCGAGGACGAAGCCAAGGCGGCCGCCGAACAGATCGTGGCCGAGCTGGGCTGGAAGGAGCCGTGGTTCCTGGTCTCGGCGCTGGGCCGCGAAGGCACCTTCCCGATCATGAGCCGGATCATGGCCTTCTTCGATCGCCAGAAGGAAGACGAGCTGGAGGCTGCCCGCAACGCGTAAGGCGCTGTTGGGGCTGCATGCGGAAAACCCGGCTTCGGCCGGGTTTTTGTTTTCTCCCGGACGTGTGGACAGGGGTCAGATCCCTTTTCCGCAGGAAAAGGGATCTGACCCCATGCGCCGTTCCCAAATCGCAGGCAACAAAAAACCCGGCCGGGGCCGGGCTTTTGTCTGCTGCCCAACCCCGTAGGGGCGGGGCGGCAATGCCGGATCAGGCAGCCTTGAGGGCCTTGATGCGGTCGTTCAGGCGGCTCTTATGACGAGCAGCCTTGTTCTTGTGGATCAGGCCACGCGCGCTGAAGCGATCCAGGATCGGCTGGGCAACGGCGAAGGCGGCTTCGGCGCCGGCGGCATCGTTGGCGTCCAGCGCCTTGATCACTTTCTTGACAGCGGTGCGCAGCATCGAGCGCTGAGCCACGTTGCGCGCGTTGCGCACGACGGTCTGCTTGGCGCGCTTCTTGGCGGACTTGATATTGGCCACGGTGGTGGTTTCCTGAAAAAATCGGTGTTATGGGAACAGCAAGCTAGCTAGTATGATGGCCCGAGAAATGCACGTCAAGTCGATTGTCAAGAGGGACGCTGAGTGAGTTCACCGAAGATGTTGCGGGGCCTGCTGTCGTTCAGCAGCATGACCATGGTCTCGCGGGTTCTCGGACTGGTCCGGGATCAGGTGATCACTACCACGTTCGGCACCAATGCGGTCACCGATGCGTTCTGGGTTGCCTTCAGGATACCCAATTTCCTGCGCCGGTTGTTTGCGGAGGGGTCGTTCTCCACCGCCTTCGTGCCGGTGTTCACTGAGGTGAAGGAGACCCGCAGCCACGCCGAACTGCGCGAACTGATGTCGCGGGTGGCGGGCACGCTGGGCGGGGCGCTGCTGGTGGTGACCGCGCTGGCGCTGATCTTCGCGCCGCAGCTGGCGGTCGCGTTCTCAAGTGGTGCTGATACCGACCCGGTCAAGCAGACCCTGCTGGTCGACCTGTTCCGCTTGACCTTCCCGTTCCTGCTGTTCGTCTCGCTCACCGCCCTGGCCGGCGGCGCGCTCAACAGCTTCCAGAAATTCGCGATGCCGGCGCTGACCCCGGTCATCCTCAACCTGTGCATGATTGCCGGTGCGCTATGGCTGGCGCCGCGGCTGGGTGGCACCCCGGAAAAGCAGATCCTGGCACTGGGCTGGGCGGTACTGGCCGCCGGCGCGCTGCAGCTGCTGTTCCAGCTGCCTTCGCTGAAGGGCATCAATCTGCTGACCCTGCCGCGCTGGGGCTGGACCCACCCGGGCGTGCGCAAGGTGCTGACCCTGATGGTGCCGACCCTGTTCGGCTCGTCGGTGGCGCAGATCAACCTGCTGCTGGACACCCTGATCGCCGCCAAGATGACCGACGGCTCGCAGTCCTGGCTGTCCCTGGCCGACCGTTTCCTGGAGCTGCCGCTGGGTGTGTTCGGCGTGGCCCTGGGCACGGTGATCCTGCCGGCGCTGGCCCGCCACCACGTCAGCACCGACCGCGAAGGCTTCTCGCGCTCGCTGGACTGGGGCCTGCGGATGACCCTGCTGATCTCGGTGCCGGCCATGCTGGGCCTGGTGCTGCTGGCCGAGCCGCTGATCGCCACGCTGTTCCAGTACCGCCAGTTCACCGCCTTCGACACCCGCATGACCGCGCTGTCGGTGTACGGCCTGAGCTTCGGCCTGCCGGCGTTTGCCCTGCTGAAGGTCGTGCTGCCGGCCTTCTACGCCCGTCAGGACACCAAGACCCCGGTGCGTGCCGGCGTGGCCGCGCTGGTGGCCAACATGGTCTTCAATTTCGCCCTGCTGGCCGTGCTGTACCAGGTGATGGTGCCCGAGGAACTGAAGGCGCAGGGCGTGATGGAGGCCATCGGCAAGCAGCCGGGCCTGCACCTGGCGCTGGGCATTGCCAGTGCGCTGTCCAGTTACCTGAACCTGGGCCTGCTCTGGTACTGGCTGGGCAAGACCGATGTCTACCAGCGCCTGCCCGGCTGGGGCAGCTACCTCGTGCGCCTGCTGGTGGCCTGCGTGGCCATGGTCGGCGTGCTGCTGGCCCTGCTGCACTGGGTGCCGGACTTCACCGGCATGGACAAATGGCACCGCATCGGCGGCCTGATCCTGCTGGTGGGCGGCGGCGGCCTGACCTATCTGCTGGCCATGCTGGCGATGGGCTTCCGCCCCCGCGACCTGCGCGGGCATTGATCGGGGCCCACGGCGGCTATACTTCAGGGTTACACCATTGAAGCGGCGGCCCCGGGTGGGCCGGAACGAGAGTTGATGAGCAGGCTGTTCAGAAGCGTCGAGGGCGGGGAGCTGTTCCCCAACGGAAGCGTGGTCTGTATCGGCGCATTCGACGGCCTCCACCTGGGGCATCGTGCGCTGGTCCGCCACGCGGTCGCCCGCGCGCGCGCCTTGGGCGTGGCCGCGGTGGCCGTGGCCTTCGAGCCGCTGCCGCGTGAATTCTTTGCCCAGGGCACGCCACCGCCGCGGCTCACCCTGGCCCGCAGCAAGGTCGAAATCCTGCGCGAACTGGGCGTGGATGCCATCGGCCTGCTGCGCTTCGACGCCGCCATGGCCGCCATGCCGGCCGAAACCTTCGTGCGCCAGCTGCTGGCCCACCGCCTGGGCGCGCGCGAAGTGTGGATCGGCCCGGAGTTCTGCTTCGGCAACCGCCGCCGTGGCGATCTGGCCCTGCTGCAGGCCATGGGCGGCGAACTCGGCTTCACCGCGGGCGAAATCGCTGCGGTCGACCTGCATGGCGAGCGCATTTCCAGCACCCGTATCCGCCAGCTGCTGCAGGCCGGCGATTTCACCCACGCCAACGATCTGCTTGGCCGCCCCTATGCGATCAGCGGGCGGGTGGTACGCGGCCGCCAGCTCGGCCGTACGCTGGGCTTCCCCACCGCCAACCTGCGTTTCCCGAAGACCCCGGCGCTGTCGGGCATCTACGCCACCTGGGTGCACGGCGTGTTCGACCAGCCGTGGCCGTCGGTGTCCAGCTTCGGCACCCGGCCGACCGTAGAGGGCGTGGAGCCCCTGCTGGAAGCCCACCTGTTCGATTTCCAGGGCGACCTGTACGGCCGCCACATCGACGTGGAATTCGTCGCCAAGCTGCGTGACGAAGAAAAATTCAATGATCTGGCGGCACTGACCGACCAGATGCACCGCGACGCCGAGCAGGCGCGCGCCCTCCTTTCCGAACATAGATTGCGAGCCACTGCGTGAGCCAGGACTACAAGACCACCCTGAACCTGCCAGCCACCGAATTCCCGATGCGCGGCGACCTGCCCAAGCGCGAGCCGGGCATTCTGGCGCGGTGGGAAGAGCAGGGGCTCTACCAGCAGCTGCGTGACAACGCCGCCGGCCGCCCGCTGTTCGTGCTGCACGACGGCCCGCCGTACGCCAACGGCCGCATCCACCTGGGCCATGCGGTCAACAAGATCCTCAAGGACATCATCGTCAAGTCGCGCTACCTGGCCGGCTTCGATGCGCCCTACGTGCCGGGCTGGGACTGCCACGGCCTGCCGATCGAAATCGCGGTGGAAAAGAAGTGGGGCAAGGTCGGCGTGAAGCTCGACGCCGTTGAATTCCGGCAGAAGTGCCGCGAGTTCGCCGAAGAGCAGATCAACATCCAGCGCGCCGATTTCAAGCGCCTGGGCGTGACCGGCGACTGGGACAACCCGTACAAGACCCTCAGCTTCGATTTTGAAGCCAACGAGATCCGTGCGCTGGCCAAGGTCGTGGCCAATGGCCACCTGGTGCGCGGCGCCAAGCCGGTCTACTGGTGCTTCGACTGCGGTTCGGCCCTGGCCGAGGCGGAAATCGAATACCAGGAAAAGGAATCGCCGGCGATCGACGTGGCCTACGCCGCGCGCGATGCGCAGGCCGTGGCCCAGGCGTTCGGCGTGAGCCTGCCGGGCGACGTCGAAGTGGCCGTGCCGATCTGGACCACCACTCCGTGGACGCTGCCGGCCTCGCTGGCCGTGTCGCTGGGCGCGGACATCCGCTACGTGCTGGCCGAAGGCCCGGCGCACAACGGCAAGCGCCGCTGGCTGGTGCTGGCCGCTGCGCTGGCCGAGCGCGCCCTGCAGCGCTATGGCGTCGAAAGCGTGGTGCTGCACGGTGAAACCACCGGCGCTGCGCTGGAAAACCAGCTGCTGGTGCACCCGTTCTACCCGCAGCGCGAAATCCTGGTGCTGAACGGCGAACACGTGTCCGACGAGGACGGTACCGGTGCGGTGCACACCGCCCCCGGCCACGGCCAGGAAGACTACGTGGTCAGCCAGAAGTACGGCCTGCTGGACAAGTACAACGCCGGCCAGATCACCCCGGTCGATGGCCGTGGCGTGTACCTGGAATCGACCCCGCCGGCCGGTGGCGTGGTGCTGGCTGGCCAGCACCTGTGGAAGGCACAGGACGCCATCGTCGGCGTGCTGCGCGACAACGGCGCGCTGCTGGCCTTCCACCCGATCCGCCACAGCTACCCGCACTGCTGGCGCCACAAGACGCCGGTGGTGTTCCGCGCCACCCCGCAGTGGTTCATCTCGATGGACAAGGCCAACCTGCGCAGCGATGCGCTGGCCGCCATCGACACCGTGGGCTGGTTCCCGAGCTGGGGCAAGGCGCGCATCCAGAGCATGGTCGATGGCCGCCCGGACTGGACCATCTCGCGCCAGCGCACCTGGGGCGTGCCGATCGCGCTGTTCACCCATCGCCAGACCGGCGAGATCCACCCGCGCACGGTGGAACTGATGAAGCAGGTCGCCGACCGCGTTGAGGCCGAAGGCATCGACGTGTGGTATTCGCTGGACGCGGCCGAACTGCTGGGCGACGAAGCGGGCGATTACGAGAAGGTCACCGACATCCTCGACGTCTGGTTCGATTCGGGCGTCACCCATGAAGGCGTGCTGGCCGCGCGTGGCTTCGGCAAGCCGGCCAACCTGTACCTGGAAGGTTCGGACCAGCACCGCGGCTGGTTCCAGTCCTCGCTGCTGACCGGCGTGGCCATCGACCAGCGTGCCCCGTACAAGCAGTGCCTCACCCACGGCTTCACCGTGGACGAGCACGGCCGCAAGATGTCCAAGTCGCTGGGCAACGGCATCGAGCCGCAGGACATCATGAACAAGCTGGGCGCGGACATCCTGCGCCTGTGGATCGCCTCGGCCGACTACAGCAACGAAATGTCGCTGTCGCAGGAAATCCTCAAGCGCAACGCCGATGCCTACCGCCGCCTGCGCAACACCGCGCGCTTCCTGCTGGGCAACCTGGATGGTTTCGATCCGGCCCAGCACCTGCGCCCGTTGAACGAAATGGTCGCGCTGGACCGCTGGATCGTGCACCGCGCCTGGGAACTGCAGGAAAAGATCAAGGCCGCGTTCGACAACTACAACATGGCCGAGATCGTCCAGCTGCTGCTGAACTTCTGCAGCGTGGACCTGGGTTCGCTGTACCTCGACGTGACCAAGGACCGCCTGTACACGATGCCGACCGATTCGCACGGTCGTCGTTCGGCGCAGAGCGCGATGTACCACATCGCCGAAGCGTTCACCCGCTGGATCGCACCGATCCTGACCTTCACCGCCGACGAGCTGTGGGGCTACCTGCCGGGCGAACGCGCCGGGCATGTGCTGTTCACCACCTGGTACGACGGCCTGGCGCCGCTGCCGGCCGATGCCCAGCTCAACGCCGCCGATTTCGACCAGCTGCTGGCTGTGCGCGAGCAGGTGGCCAAGGTGCTCGAGCCGATGCGCGCCAACGGTGCCATCGGTGCGGCACTGGAAGCGGAAATCACCATCGCCGCCAATGAAGAGCAGGCCGCGAAGTGGCAGCCGCTGGCCGATGAACTGCGTTTCCTGTTCATCAGTGGCGACGTGCAGGTACGCCCGGCGACCACCGACGAGGTGTTCGTCAGCGCCCAGCCGACCCAGAAAGCCAAGTGCGTGCGCTGCTGGCACCACCGCGCCGATGTCGGCATCAATGCCGATCACCCGGAGCTGTGCGGCCGTTGCGCGGGCAACATCACCGGTGCCGGTGAAGTGCGGAGCTGGTTCTGATGAGCACCGCGCGCCCGAACCCCAACGCACTGGTCTGGCTGCTGCTGTCGGCCGCCATCATCGGTCTGGACCAGTGGTCCAAGGCCTGGGTGCTGTCGAGCCTGCCGGAGTTCCAGCCGGTGGTGGTCATCGACGGCTTCTGGAACTGGTACCGCACCTACAACACCGGGGCAGCGTTCAGTTTCCTGAGCGACGCCGGTGGCTGGCAGAAGTACTTCTTCACCGTGCTGGCCATCGCCATCAGCGGCCTGATGGCCTGGTGGCTGCGCGGCACCGCCCGTGGCAACTGGAAAGCCGCAGTGCCGTATGCGCTGATCATCGGTGGTGCCATCGGCAACGTGATCGACCGCCAGGTGCACGGTCACGTGGTCGATTTCATCCAGTGGTATATCGGTGACCATGTGTGGCCGGCCTTCAACGTGGCCGATTCGGCCATCGTGGTGGGTGCCGTGGGCATTGCCCTGTTTGGCCTGTTCGACGGCAAGTCCGCCAAAAAGGCGGATAATGCAACCCCGAAACCGTAAGCCGGCCGCTGCCGGGAGACTGAACTGATGGATGTGCTGCTCGCCAACCCGCGTGGTTTCTGTGCCGGTGTCGATCGTGCGATCGAGATCGTCAAGCGCGCGATCGAAACGCTGGGCGCGCCCATCTACGTCCGCCATGAAGTGGTGCACAACCGCTTCGTGGTCGATGACCTGAAGCAGCGCGGCGCGATCTTCGTCGAGGAACTGGACGAAGTGCCGGACAACAACACGGTCATCTTCAGCGCGCACGGCGTGTCCCAGGCGGTGCGCCAGGAAGCCGATCGCCGTGGCCTGAAAGTGTTCGACGCCACCTGCCCGCTGGTGACCAAGGTGCACTTCGAGGTCGCCCGCCACTGCCGTGCCGGCCGTGACGTGGTGCTGATCGGCCACGCCGGTCACCCGGAAGTGGAAGGCACCATGGGCCAGTGGAACCGCGAAGCGGGCACCGGCCAGATCTACCTGGTGGAAGACGTGGAGCAGGTCGCCACGCTGCACATCAACCAGCCGGAAAACTTTGCCTACACCACCCAGACCACGCTGTCGGTGGATGACACCCGCGGCATCATCGACGCCCTGCGCGAGCGGTTCCCGCAGATGCAGGGCCCGAAGAACGACGACATCTGCTACGCCACGCAGAACCGCCAGGATGCCGTGCGCGACCTGGCCAAGCGCTGCGACCTGGTGCTGGTGGTGGGTTCGCCGAACAGCTCCAATTCCAACCGCCTGAGTGAGCTGGCCCGCCGTGAGGGCGTGGAGAGCTACCTGATCGACGGCGCGCACGAGATCGACCCGCGCTGGGTGGAAGGCAAGCAGCACATCGGCGTGACCGCCGGCGCTTCTGCACCGCAGGTGCTGGTGGATGGCGTGCTGGCCCGCCTGGCCGAGCTGGGTGCTAACGGCGTAGGCGAGCTGGATGGCGAGCCGGAATCGATGGTGTTCGCGCTGCCGAAGGAATTGAGGTTGCGTCTGGTCGATTGACCGCGGGTGTGTCATCCACGCATGGCGTGGATCTACCGGCATCGGCTCCATCCACGCATGACGTGGACGGAAACCCGCCATGATCGGCACATCGCGTCCCCGGTAGATCCACGCCATGCGTGGATGGACGCGCGCCCATGACCTTTGGCCATGGGGCCACGCACCGCACAGGCCTAGCATCGAGGGTTCCCCCCGTTGCTGGAACCTGCCTGATGAAGACCCGTGCCCTGGTGATGTCCGTGCTGTTCGCGCTGGCGTCCACGCCTGCGCTGGCGCAGACCTCGCCGCCGGGCGATGCGGCGGCCCCCGGCCTGCTGCGCATCGACGTTGACGCGCGCGACCTGGCTCGCCGCATCTTCAAGGTAACCGCCACCGTGCCGGTCAAGCCCGGTCCGGTCACCCTGCTGTACCCGCAGTGGATTCCCGGCAACCATTCGCCCACCGGCCCGATCGACAAGCTGGCCGGCCTGCGCGTCACGGCCAACGGCAAGCCGCTGGCCTGGCAGCGTGACCAGTTCAACGTCTACGCGTTCAAGGTGGACGTGCCGGAAGGCGTGAGCGAGATCGTGGCCCACTTCGATTTCCTGTCCTCGCAGGGCGGCAGCCAGGGGCGCGTGGTGATGACCCCGGAAATGCTCAACCTGCAGTGGAACGCCAATTCGCTGTACCCGGCCGGCGTTGATGCGCGCGACCTGCAGGCGCAGGCCAGCGTCACCCTGCCCAAGGGCTGGGCCTACGCCACCGCACTGGAAACCGCGCGCCGCGATGGCGACACCGTGGTGTTCAAGCCCATTTCCTACGACCACCTGGTCGATTCGCCGCTGTTTGCCGGCGAGCATCACCAGCGCATCGATCTCGACCCGGGCGCGAAGGTGCCGGTGCATCTGAATGTGTTCGCCGACGATGCCAAATCATTGAAGCCGACCGACGCGCAGATCAAGCTGCACCGCGCACTGGTGCAGCAGGCCGACAAGCTGTACGGCGCGCGCCACTACGATCACTACGAATTCCTGCTGGCACTGACCGACCGCCTTGGCGGCATCGGCCTGGAACACCATCGCTCCAGCGAAAACAGCGCGGCCCCCGGCTACTTCACCGAATGGGACAAGAACGCGTGGATGCGCGATCTGCTGCCGCACGAATACACCCACTCCTGGAACGGCAAGTACCGGCGCGGTGCGGACCTGGCCACGGCCAACTTCAACGTACCGATGGGCGACAGCCTGCTCTGGGTGTACGAAGGCCAGACCCAGTTCTGGGGCCAGGTACTGGCCGCCCGTTCGGGGCTGTGGTCGTCCGACCAGGCGCGCGACATGCTGGCCAACGTGGCCGCCACCTATGATCGTGGCCGCCCCGGCCTGGCCTGGCGCGCGCTGCAGGACACCACCAACGACCCGACCATCGCCCAGCGCCGCGGGCTGGCGTATCGCAACTACCAGATGAGCGAGGACTACTACTCCGGCGGGCAGATGGTGTGGCTGGAAGTGGAAGGCAAGCTGCGCGATCTGAGTGGCAACCGCCGCAGCCTGGATGATTTCGCACGCGCCTTCTTCGGTGTCGGTAATGGCGATTGGAACGTCAAGCCGTACACCTTCGAGGATGTGGTGGCGACCCTCAACGGCATCGCGCCGTACGACTGGGCCAGCTTCCTGCGGCAGCGCCTGGACGGCCACGGTCCGCTGACCGGCGGCCTGGAACTGGCCGGCTGGAAGCTGGCCTACCGCGATACGCCGAACGAGGCCTACAAGGCGCAGGAAAAGCGCGCCAAGGCCGCGCTGCTGGCGTACTCGCTGGGTGCCACCGTGCTCGATACGGGCGTGGTCGGCGATGTGATCTGGGACAGCCCGGCCTTCAACGCCGGCTTGGCACCGGGCATGAAGGTGATCGGCGTGGGCGGGCGCGAGTACAGCAGCGAGCGCCTGAAGGAGGCGGTCTCTGCCGCAGCCAAGGACAAGGCGCCCATCGTGCTGCTGGTGAAGCAGTTCGACCGCATCGACACGATGACCATCGACTACCACGGCGGCCTGCAGTACCCGGTGCTGGAACGCATTGCGGGCAAGCCGGACCGCCTTGCCGAGCTGTGGAAGGCGCGATGATGCCCTGGCAGTAGCGCCGAGCGTTGCTCGACTGCGTTGCTTCGGTAGAGTCGAGCGTTGCTCGACTGCATTGCTTCGGTAGAGTCGAGCGTTGCTCGACTACATTGCTTCGGTAGAGTCGAGCGTTGCTCGACTGCGGTGCTTCGGTAGAGTCGAGCGTTGCTCGACTGCATGCTTCGGTAGAGTCGAGCGTTGCTCGACTGCTTTTGCCAACCACAGTCGAGCAACGCTCGACTCTACAAAGGCACAGTCGAGCAAGCTCGACTCTACAAAAGCGCAGTCGAGCAACGCTCGACTCTACAAAGGCACAGTCGAGCAAGCTCGACGCTTCAAAGCGGTCATTCGACGTCGCCCGCGCTTTCGCAGATACGCTCTGGCGCGCACAGGCGATCCAGCAGGGCCAACGTCACCCCATTGCTCCAGCCGAAACCATCCTGCAGCGGGTACTCGCCGCCACCGCCGCCGCTGGCCGATCCATCCACCACGTACTTTTCCACCAGCTTGCCGTCGCGGTCGTAAACCGATTGCACCGTGCGCAGGAAACGTACCCCCAGTGTCCGCGCCAGCGCCTGCTGGCCATACTGCTGCAGCCCGTCCACCGCCACCCACTGCAGCGGCGCCCAGCCATTCGGCGCGTCCCATTGCTGCCCGGTTTCGCGCTGGGTGGTCAGCAGGCCGCCTGAGCGCAGCAGGCCCACTTCCACGGCATCGGCGGTGCGCCGCGCCTGTGCTGTCCCGGCAATCTTCAGCCACAGCGGGAACAGCGCTGCGGCGGTAAGGGCAGGGCGTTGCTGCCCGCTGTCCAGGTCGCGGTCCACGTAGTAGCCCTGGCGTGCATCCCACAACTGCGTGTTGATGGCCGCACGGCGTGCGGCCGCCAGTTGACGGTAATGCCGTGCATCGCCACCCGCACCGGACACTGCGCTTGCCTGTGCCAACATTTGTTCCAGATGGAACAGCAGGCTGTTCAGATCCACCGGCACGATGGCGGTGGTGCGGATGCTGGACAGCTGCGCCGGGTCATCCAGCCAGCGCGAACTGAAATCCCAGCCGGATTCGGCACCGGCGCGCAGATCGCGATAGACCTGCGCGGGTGGCCGCCCCGGTGCCTGCGCTGCGGTCGCCAGATCATCCGTCCACGATTCGGTGCGCGGCACGGCGCGCGCATCCCAGTAACGGTTGAGCAGCTGGCCATCGGCCAGTCGCACCACCCGCTCGTGGGCCTGGCCCGGGGCAAGCCCCTCGGCCCCGTGCATCCAGAACGCATGTTCGATGCGCAGTTGCGGCAGGTAGCGCCGGTAGGCGTCATCGCCTTCGTGGCGGGCCAGCAGTTCCACCATCAGGCTGAAGAACGGCGGCTGCGAGCGGCTGAGGTAATAGCTGCGGTTGCCGTTGGGGATGTGACCGTACTGGTCCAGCTGCCAGGCGAAGTTGTCGACCATGTCGCGCACCTGCTGCCAGCGTTGGCTGGACGCCAGGCCGAGCAGGGTGAAATAGCTGTCCCAGTAATAGACCTCGCGGAAGCGCCCACCCGGCACCACGTAGGGATGGGGCAGGGGCAGCAGCGAACCGTGCGGATCGACGCTGGCGGTGTGCCGTTGCAGCACCGGCCACAGGCCTTCGATGTGCGCGCGCAGTGTTTCCCCTGCCGGTGGCACGTAAGCGGGCGCTTGCTCCGGCACGTTGAAGCGCGTGGCGATGAAATCGCGCAGCGTGTAGCCGGGTCGCTGCTGCGCGGCACGCCAATCGTCCAGCACGGCAGCAGCCGGCTGACGCGGCACGGCATCGGCGAAGGTCTTCTGGTCGGCGAACAGATGTGCGCGCTGCACCTGCTGGAAGAGCGGCGCCAGCTGCTGGTCGGGGGGCTCGACAGCGCGGGTGGGTGCCTCTGCAATTGCAGGGGCGATGCAAAGGGCCAACGCCAGCGACGCACCGGCCCGCAACAACGAAGGACGCATGGCGTGCCTCCAGAAGGGTGTGCGGTCACTGTAGGTGAGGGGGCGTGAAAGCGGACTGCGGGTTGCCGTGGGTGGCGGCGAGCGTCCTTGACTGCCGCTTCGGTAGAGTCGAGCTTGCTCGACTGCTGTTGGAAGAGCAGTCGAGCAAGCTCGACGCTACAAGGGCACAGTCGAGCAAGCTCGACGCTGCGGACGCGCGTCAGCGGAACTGCAGCGTCAGCAGGAAGTAGCGGCCGAGGGGGTCATCCAGGCCGGCCATCTGCCCGCCGCTGCCCACCAGATAATTCACCGGCGCGGTATCCAGCACGTTGTGCACGTCCAGCGCGGCCACCACGCGCGGGCTCAGCTTGCGGGCCACATGCAGGTTCCAGCGCAGCTGCGCGGGATTCATGCAGCGGCGATCCTCCCGCTGCTCCTGTGGGCAGTCCTCGCCCGCCAGCCACGCCCGCGTGCGGCCCACGCGGTTGCCCCGCAGGGCGATGTCCCACGAGGGGTTCTGCCACTGCACGTTGATGATGGCGGCGAGGCTCGGCGTCGCGTGGCCACGCAGGTCCACCGATTCGCCATGCGCGCGGTCGCGGCGCAGCGCCTGCTGCTTCAGGCCATCCAGCGAGAACAGCCATTGGCCATCGCGGCCGGCATCGATGCGGTACTCGCCCCGCAGCACCCAGTTGCGCGAGGTGGTGCGGCCGATGTTGTCGAAGGACAGGCGCAGGTCGCGCAGGCGGCCCTGCTCATCCAGCTCCCACGTGTCCGGGTTCCACAGCGCATCGCTGGGTTGCAGCGCGAGGATCTCGTTGCGCAGCTCGACGATGTTGTGGGTCAGCGACAGCGAGAACGCATCGGTGGGCGTCCAGCTGGCGGCCAGCGAATGGCTGCGCGAGGTTTCGGCACGCAGCGCATCGTTTTCCACCACATCCACTTCCACCGCACAGCCGCCGCCGCGCAGCGGCCGTGCGCACGGCGGCAGGGTGTCCGATGCGGGCAGCGCCAGCAGCCCGAAGTAGGCCGGCGGCCGCCGCCGCTCGAACAGGCTGGGTGCGCGGAAGCCACGGCCACTGGCCAGCAGGAACGACCAGTGCGGTGTGAGGCTCCAGCGCAGCCCGGCGCGCGGCGAGAACGCGCTCTCACCATCGTCGTGGTCCAGCCGTGCCGCCAGGTCCAGGCGCAGCGTCGACGCCAACGGCAGGCCAACCTCGGCGTAGGCCGCGCTGCTTGGCCGCGACAACCGCCGCTGCTCCAGCGGCAGGCCCAGGGCCAGCTCACCCTTGCCCAGCAACGGATCGGGCAGCGAGATCCAGCGCTCCTGGCGCAGGTCGATGCCGGTGGCCAGCTGCGCCTTGCCGCCGGGCAGCTCCATCAGTTCGCGCTGCACGCCCCACCAGCCCTGCAGCTGGGTGGTGCGCCCGCGGTTGCGGATGGCCGGGAAAAGTTCAGGGGCCAGGCCCGCTGGCAGGGTCGAAAAACCGGGCAGGAAATCCAGTGCAAGCGCGGCTTCCAGCAGCCGTTCGGTGCGTACGGCACCTTCCGTGCGCAGGTCTACCTGGCTGCGCTGCGCGCTCAGTCCCGCCTCCCAGTTGTGGCCGGACTGCTCGCGGCCGATGCCCACGGTCAGGTCGCCTTCGCTGGCGCGCACACGTGGCTGCACTTCGCCGCCTTCCTGCAGCACCACGTTCAGCAGCGCATTGCGGTTGAAGTTCAGTGCCACGGCGGTCGGCCCCAGCTCGAAGCGCTGGCGGCTGTGGCTGGCGCGCGCCTCCACATAGGCGTACCGGCCTTCGCCCTGCTCGTGGCGATAGCGCAGGTAGCCGGCCACGGTGTCGGAGGCCGGTTGCAGCGAGCGCGGGCGAACGCTGTCATACCAGCAGCCATCCTCGTCGCGCTGCAGCGGCGCGTGGCATTCGGTGGCCGGGTAGTAATCGCCGTTGGCCAGGATCAGGCCGATGGGATACAGCTGGCTGTCGGCATGCCAGCTGCGGCGGTCACCGGCCACGTGGCGGATGCGGTGCACGTCCAGGCCGGCAAACCAGCGGTCACCGTTGTCGCGCACACCGCCCGTGGCGGCCTGCACGCGGTGCTGGTCGCCATCCCCGCGGCTGCTGACGCCGGTCTGCAGCGTGGCTTCCGGTCCGTCAGCCTGCTCGCGCAGGATGATGTTGACCACGCCGGACATGGCGTCGGCGCCGTAGATGGCCGAGGCACCACCCCGCACCAGCTCGATGCGTTCGACGAAGCTGAGCGGAATGCCGCCGAGGTCGGTCAGGCCGCCTTCTTCCAGCGACACCATCGGGTAGCGCGGCAGGCGGCGGCCATTGACCAGGAACAGCGTGGCACGCGGGCCCATGCCGTCCAGGCTGGTGGTGGCGGCCGCGCCCACCGGCAGGTACAGCGAATCGCCGCCGCGCGAGGTGCTCAGTGGCGGGTGGCCGTTCATGCCCGGCAGATGGCGCAGCAGATCGAACAACGTGCCGTAGCCGCTGCGCAGGATGTCCTCGCGCTCGATCACCGTCACCGGCAGGGTGGTCTGTACGGAGGTGCGTGGCAGGCGGCTGCCGGTCACATGGATCGGTGCCAGTTCCACCTGTGCCGGCGGCTGCGGGCGCGGCGGCGGGGCGGGCACGACGGCAGGCGGCGGTGCTGCAGCCACGGCATGGCGGCGCAGCACGAAGCCACCGCCGGGCGTGCGCAGGATGTTGACCGGCTGGCCAGCCACCAGCGCTTTCAGTGCCGCCGCAGGCTCCTGCGACCCCTGTGTGCCGGCGGTGCGCAGGTCGGCCAGTTCGCGCGTGTCGAACAGCAGGGATGCCTGACTCTGCCGGGCCCACTGCTGCAGCGCCGGTACCAGTGGGCCGGCGGCGATGTGGTAGTCGGTGTTGGCCGTGGTTGCTGGTGGAGCGGCGGTGGCCGTGCCCAGGGCGCCAGCCACGGCAAGCCACAGCAGGGCCATCAGGCCCTGTCGCAGTGCCCCGGGGGTGGGCATCCGGGCCGCCTCAGTACGTGCGGCGCAGTTCCAGCGCGCCATCCTTGCGCGGCTGGCCAGCGATCGACCACCCCAGTTCCAGGGCGGACAGCAGTTCGTGTGCATCGCCGGCACGGAAGCTGCCGCTCACGGCCAGATCGGCGATGTCCGGGTCGGCAATCACCAGCGGCATGCCGCCATAACGGTTCATGCGTTCGACCACCGTGGACAGTGGCGTCGCGTCGAACACCAGCCGCCCTTCGGGCCAGGCTTCCGCCGCGGCGGTGGTGGCCAGTTGCGGGCCCGGCTGGATGCGGCCCGACGGCAACACCTGCAGCTGCTGGCCGGGGCCCAGCGTGTGCTGCGCGCTGCCACTGGTCACTTCCACGGCGCCTTCCAGCAGGGCCACTTCCACCCGGCCATCGGTCAAGCGCTCCACCTGGAAGGTGGTGCCGATGTCGCGGATGCTGCTGCCACCGGCCTGCACCTGCAGTGCGCGCGAGGAGGCGGCAACCTGCAGCTGCACGCGGCCGTGTTCCAGTTCCAGCTCGCGCTTGCGCCAGCCGAAGCGGGCGCTCAGCGTGGTGCCGGCATCGAGGGTGGCCACGCTGCCATCGGCCAGCGTGCGCACCTGCGGCAGGTGGCTGGCATTGGCGTAGATCTGCGGGGTGGGGTTGCCGTCGGTGTAGACCATCCAGCCGATGCCCACCGCCAGGCAGACACCGGCCGCTGCCGCTACCGAAGGCAGCCAGCGCCGTGCGGGTGCGCGGGCGGCGCGCGCCGCAGCGGTGCGCAGCCACGGGTCGCCGGACAGCCCGGCGCTGCGCTGGTGCAGCGTCTCGGCCTGCATCCAGGCGCTGACATGCGAGGGGTGTTCGGCCAGCCAGTCCTCGAACGCTTCGCGCTCGATCGAGGTGCAGTCGGGGGCCTCCAGGCGGGCCACCCAGGCGCTTGCGCGCTCAAACAGCAACGTGTCATCCATGTAGGCGTCGCGGGTCACTCACTATCTCCATCAGTGTGGAGAGGATTGCTGCCCAGCTCCTTGCGCAGGCCCTGCAGGGCGCGGGCGATGTGTTTTTCCACCGTCTTGGCGGTGATGCCGCAGTGCCGGGCGATCTGTGCATAGCTCATCCCGGTGATGCGGTTGAGCAGGTACACCTCGCGGGCACGTTCGGGAAGCTTGAACAATGCCTGTCGCAGCAGCGCGATCATCTGGCCGGATTCTGCCTGACGCAGCGGGTCGGGAGAAGTGCCGTGCGCGACCTCGCTGCCATCGCGTTCACCCAGCGGCAGGTGAGTGCGTGCCAGCGGCGCGCGCCCGCGATCGGCCAGGCGGTTGCGGGCGATGCGGTACAGCAGCAGGCGCAGCGCGTCGGTTTCATGCCCCCGGTAGCGGATCAACCGCTCCATGCAGTCCTGCGCGATGTCCTCGGCATCGTCCGGGCCAACCCCGCGCATGCGCAGGAAGGCGCACAACGGCGCGCGCTCTTCGCCGACGAACGCAATGAAGGCATCCGGAACCCCGGCCGGGTCCGGCGCGCGACGGGGCAGGGGGGAGGGGGCGGACAGGGGAAAGGCCTCGAACGACGAACGCGTGCTTGAGTTTTACAAGACGACGACCGCAGGGGGAAGCCTGTGCTACGCACGACACGCGTTTGTGAATGCATTCATGTTTTGCCCGGCAGCACACTGGGGGTGATCGGCGCACTGCTGCGTTCTCCCTCCGTCCCGCGTGGTGCGGGTGGAGAGAGAGACCGCAATGAAGCAATCGAAGTTGAGCATCGCGTTGGCCGGCCTGGTGGCATTTGCAACGCTGGGCGCCGTGGGCGAAGCCGGGGCGATGAACTACCACGTGCAGGACGACCGCGTCGTTCTGAGCGGTGGCGTCACCTTTGCCGACGTGGTGGCGCTGCCGGCCCTGCTGGCCAAGGCACAGGCCGAAGGCCGTCCCATCCGTGAAGTCGTGCTGCGCACCTCCAACGGTGGCGCGCTGATTGCCGGTGAGTGGCTGCAGGCCGTCATCCGCACCAACGGCCTTGACACCATCGTGTCCGGCCACTGCATTTCCTCGTGCTCGATCATGCAGTCCGGTGGCGTCAACCGCTACCTGGCCGGCGATCTGCCGACCGTCGATTCGGTGCAGATCCACGCCGCCAGCAGCGGCGGCCGCATCACCTACAGCCCGTCGCCGCGCATGACCCAGATCTACACCGGCAACTACGGCGGTGGCATGGATGCCGGCCTGCTGCACAAGGCCATGTACGAAGTGGTGGCGCCCAACGGCCTGCTGGTGTTCCGCGACCCCGCACGCACCAACGGCACCTCGGTCAGCTTCGACCCCGATGGCAGCGGCCGCAGCCTGCAGCTCTTCCCGGGCCAGGACATCCATAGCAACAACATCATCACCGAGGCCGGTTACCGTGACCCGGGCGATACGCTCACCGTCACCGGCAACGTCACCGGCGACATCAACCCCGGCTACCTCTCCACCGCCCGCCAGCTGCAGGCGCTGGTGGATGATGACTTCGCGCGCTGGAACGACGCGGAGTACGACACCACCTACATCAATTACGCAGTCAGCATCTACAACGCCGCCAGCGCTGGTGCCAACGGTATCGGCCCGCTGTCCGTGCAGGATTACCTCAACGACGCGGGCATCCAGCAGCTGCTGCTGGGCCAGCTGCGCCTGGGCGATCTGGACGCTTCCGCACTGGCCAACTCGGCCGGTGTCATCCGCGTGGCCAAGGGCGGTACCTGGCGCACCTCGGCCACCACCGGTGCGGATTTCATGCTGGTGGATGGCGGCACCATCGCCCTGGAAGGCGGCGCCCTGCGCGCCCCGGAAGTGCGGGTGATGGCCGATGGCATGGTGGTCGGTCATGGCGACATCGCTTCGATGGAAACCGATACCGACGCGCTGCTGGACGCCACCGGCCCGTCGCTGCGCGAGGATGGCTTCAACCGCCTGCGCGTGTACGGCACCCTGATGCCGCGCGGTGGTGATCTGGTCACCCACGGCTACGTCAACATCATGCCGGGCGGCAAGGTGCTGTTCGATGTCACCGAAGCCGGTGGCAGCGCAGCCGGCCGCCTGCGCGTGGGCAGCTTCTTCGATGGCGGGCAGAACGATGGCGCACTGGTCATCTCGCCCGGCGCACACCTGGAACTGAACGTCGCCCAGGGCTTCTACGCCGGCACCTACCAGCGCGAACTGGTTACCGGCCCGATCTACGAAGAGGGCTTCGCCGAGGCCGTGCGCCTGGGCGATACCCGCTACAGCGCCAGCATCACCAACAACGAGGTGTTCCGCCCGCGCCACAACTCGCTGCTCAGCTTCAACATCAACCAGAGCGAAGACGGTCTGTCACTCACCGCCAACCCGGGCTTCGATCAGCTGCCGCAGTTGACCGCCAGCAATGGCAACCAGAGCCTGGGCGTGGCCTTGGCCGCGGCGGGTGATCGCCAGGATGTGGGCCTGAAGTCGCTGCTGGGTGCGCTGCAGTTTGCCGACCGCGATGTCATCGCGCAGCAGGCCGGTGCCCTGCGCGGTGATGCGCACGCCAGCCTGCGCCTGGCCGACAATGCCCTGGTGGGCAGCATCGGCAACGTGGTCACCCAGCACCAGGCAGGCCTGCGCAGTGGCAGCGGTGATGCCGGCGGCCTGGCCGCGCAGGCCGCACAGGCGGCCTCGGCACAGCCGGGCATGGCCAACAGCAGCCTGTTCAACCAGCTGGCGATGCATCTTGTCGAACCGGGCGCACAGGCCACGGCAGGTGCCGACGGCGGCGCGGGTGCACGCAACCACGGCTTCTGGGGCCGCGGCTTCGGCAGCCATGGCCGCATCGACGGCGAAGGCGGCGTAGCAGGCCTCACCCACACCGTGGGTGGCATCGTGCTGGGCGCTGATACGCGCGTGGCCGATGACCGCGTCAGCCTGGGCGTCAGCGTGGCCGCAGCGGACATGTCCACCAAGGCCCGCGATGGTTCCGGCTTCACCGGTGACGTGCGCGCGCTGGATATCGGCGGCTACCTCGATGCCACCTACGCGCGTGGCTACCTGTCGGCCGCCGTGCGCTACACCGATCTGCGCCACGACACCCATCGCGGCATTGCCGGTATCGACGGTCTGAACGACCCGCTGCGCGCCAAGTACAACAACGATGCCTTCTCCGCACGCCTGGAACACGGCTTCAGCTTCACCACCGGCAACGGGCTGGTGGTGCAGCCGCTGCTGCCGGTGGTGGACTACGCGCGTACCTCGGCCACCCGTTTCAATGAAGGGCAGGGCGCGGGCGCACTGGTCGGCCGTGGTGACAGCCTGGAAAGCATCCGCGTCGGTGCCGGCCTGCAGCTGTTCAAGACCTTCAACGGCAGCAACGGCGAGCGCATCACCCCGCGCGCCCGCGTGGTCTGGCAGAAGGAACTGGGCGACACCCAGGCCCGCTACAGCACCGGCTTTGCCGCCGCTCCGGACCTGGTGTTCGGCAGCAGCAGCCAGACCCTGGGCGAGCAGGTGCTGGCCTGGAACCTGGGCGTCACCAGCCGTGCCAGTGACCGCCTGTCGGTGATGGTCGACTACGTGGGCGAGCGCCGCGATGGCCAGGTGCAGAACGGCGTGATGCTGGGTCTCGGCTACGCGTTCTGAGTAAAGGGCGCACCGGCGGCAGGACCGCCGCCGGTGCGCTATGGTCTGCGCAGGATTTCCGTGTAGGCCCGCCCATGCAGATTGCCGTCTTCAGTGCCCGTCCCTATGACCGGCGCTTTCTGGAAGAAGCCAACGCGCGCGACGGCGCCGGGCAGGGCTTCCAGTTCGTCCATTTCGACGCCGCGCTGGATGTGCACACCGCTGCACTGGCGCAGGACTGCGCCGCGGTCTGCGTGTTCGTCAACGATCGCCTCGATGCGCCCGTACTGCAGGCGTTGCATGCATTGGGCGTGCGCGCCGTGCTGCTGCGCTGTGCCGGCTTCAACAATGTCGACCTGGCCGAAGCCGCACGGCTGGGATTCTTCGTGGCCCGCGTGCCGGCCTATTCGCCCGAAGCCGTGGCCGAACATGCGCTGGCCCTGGTGATGACCCTCAACCGGCAGACCCACCGCGCCTACAACCGTGTGCGCGAAGGCAACTTCATGCTGGATGGCCTGCTCGGCCGCACCCTGCACGGGCGCACCGTGGGCATCGTCGGCACCGGCAAGATCGGCCTGGCCACTGCGCGCATCTTCCGTGGCATGGGCTGCACCGTACTGGGGCATGATCCGTATCCCTCGGCGGAGTTCGACGGGGTAGGAGAGAGCGTCGCGCTGGACGAACTGCTGGCCCGCGCCGATATCGTCTCGCTGCACTGCCCGCTGACGCCGGACACCCAGCACCTCATCAACGATGCCTCGCTGGCACGCATGAAGCCCGGCGCCATGCTGGTGAACACCTCGCGCGGCGGCCTGGTGGATACCCATGCGGTGATCCGCGCGCTGAAATCGCGGCGGCTGGGGCACCTGGCGATTGATGTCTACGAACAGGAAAGCGCGCTGTTCTTCCAGGACCTGTCCGGCGAGATCATCGACGACGAGGCCTTCCAACGCCTGATGACCTTCCCCAATGTGCTGGTGACCGGCCACCAGGGCTTCTTCACCGTGGAGGCTCTGCAGGAGATCTCGGCCATTACCCTGGGCAACCTGGCCGATTTCGCGGCGGGGCGGGCGTGTGGCAACCGCGTTCGGGCGGATTGACCGACGGGGTGGGCTGCCCGTAAAATCGCCTGCTCAGCCGGAATAGCTCAGTTGGTAGAGCGGCGCATTCGTAATGCGTAGGTCGCAGGTTCGACTCCTGTTTCCGGCACCAGTTGTAGAAGAGCCCCGGCCCAGGTCGGGGCTTTTTGTTTTGGTAGTGCCGGCCGCTGGCCGGCAACCCGTAGTGCCAGCCCATGGCTGGAAGCCCTAGTTTCCGAACCTCGCGGCCTGCCAGCCACGTCGGCTTTCCAAACGCTTGTTACCTCGCCCGGTCCCCGACCTGGAAACCGCAGCCGGCCATTACTGTGCTATGAATACCCCGCCCTGCTCCAAAGTTTTTCAGGGATTGAAAGGATGCACAGGTTCGGGGGAGCTGCGGGCGGTGTGTCGACCCGCGTTGGAGGTTGTGGAGATCGAATTCTGAAGTTGGGAGCGTTCGGCGCGTGGCTGTGCTGCCTGCTGCTGATTGGCTTGGGCGTGTCGCCGGCCGCTATCGCTCAGACGACGGTCACGTAGATTCACACTAAGGTTCAGCGGGGCAATACACGAATCAATGAAGCCAAGAGCCGTGGTTGGCCGGACAGTACAAAGATTCCAGTCAATGAACTTCCGAAACTTCCCGACCACATGGATCAGAATCCGCTCGGTTCCTATGGAGGCCTGTGATATGGATGATAGGTTCGAAGAGGAAGTTAAGAGAAGTGCGCTGCATTTCATGTTGCAATCAGCGCTCATTGAGATTCGTGCATCAAATTAAGTTAATGCTGCTAAGAAGTTTGCCGATGTGTTTCATAATCTGCCGATGAGCCTTGCTCAAGTGTTCGGCGATCAATGATTACGGTGCGAAATTCCTAATTTTGTTGGAAAGGGCGAAGCGATCGGGTCTCGAAAGCTATGTGCAGGAACTGCATGCGGTTGCCATACGGGCCGTAACTCGAGGGATTGATTAGGCGGTTAAGCAACTCAGCGGGGCTGTGGGAATTAATCCAGTCCCACAAGTCGCCAGGTCCGCATTGCCGCGGGGCTGGCAGTCTGGACGTGCAATTGCACGCTGCGGGGAATTTATTTGAATGGAGATTGACGATCATGCCTTTCTTGCGCGCCTGCTTGAATCAGGTGTGCTGGTTGTTGGCAGCGATATCGATTCTGCTCAGGTGAGCGATTACTGGTCGGGGGCTATCGAAGTTCCCGGCCCTATTGATGCAGACGTCATCGCTTACTTGGCCCGTGGCGAAACCGAGGCGCTGATCGGTGCCGCCCTGTGGGTAGTACGCAATCATTTTCTGTCCGGCTCGCATCCTGCGTTGCACATGCGCCTGGTTCACTGGCTCTACGCCCAGGATCGACTGCCCAGATCCGAGTTGCTGGGGCTGCTCGCGCTGTTGTCGTACCAGCATCTCGATCAGGAGTGCCAGGCGATTGCCTTGCTTGCGATGGAGATGCTGGATGAGGGCCGGCCGGACGAGGGGCTGGATTTGATAGAGCTGATGCTGTCTGCCGGTAGCTGCAGTGCATAGCCGGGAGGAAGGCCGCAGCACTGGTCTCGCAGTAGTGCCAGTCCATGGCTGGCAAAATCGAAGCCGATGAGTTGTCGCATCCTGCGCACTGAATCAGCCGATTGCGTCAGGCTGGCCCTGCCAGTCAGTCACTCACGCATTCAGACAAGCCGCTTCATACAAGTTAAGGTACGCGGAAGGCGTCACGCGACTAACCTGCCATCAAGCCGTCTGTGGCGATGCATTTCATAGATGCCAATCAATCAGTGGGCTCGCGACTTGCCTTGTCGTGTCCGCCACTTACTACGCATGTAACAATTAATAAATCCCAACCAGCTGATACTCATCGGCGACAGCACCCACCAAAAATGGTGTGCCATCATCGTGTTACGGTAGCGTCAATTGCAATCGCAGTTCAGTGGAGCACGTTATCAATAGTCGCCAAGGAGGGAGTATGAAAGAATTCGCATTGAGAGTGGCTATTCTGCTTGTGTTGACGCTGCACAACAAAGCGCTGGCAGACACTACGGTGTATGCATCCAGGGGTGAGGCCTATGCCGCATGCATGGCGGACGCGGTCGCTGGACTTGCTGCCTATGTAAATCCGCCGTTCAACGCAACAAAATACGCCTGTGATATCAATAACGATGCTGTTGCAGTCATGTATTCGGATATTTGGGCCAGGCCTTGGGAGGGGGCAGACTACAGGTGGAATAGGTGGCACGCATTCGAGTGGCAGGATAGCACCCCCTCTAGTGAATTACTCGGTCCTCAAGCGTGTGGCGTAGGGCCGACTCATTACGGAAATCCGATAAATTCTGCGACCGGTAATAAATACCAGATCGAGAAGGATTTCGACGCTTTCAATGGAAATTCCTTTGGTCGATCATACAACAGTAAATATGTTGCTTACCGCGGCGGGGCCCTCGGGCCGGGGTGGACGCATTCTTATGAATATAAGGCTGTAATTGATTCTTCCGGATGGCTTATAAGGTTGTTCAGGCCGGATGGTTCTGTCATAGATCTATTCAAGTCATATGATGGCGCGTGGTCTTCTCGGTCAAAGCAGCACCCAGTCACCGCTACTCCAGTGATTGAAAATGACGTGTGGGCTGGATTCATATTGTCAACCGGATTGCCTGGGCAGGATGAGTACTATGACGCGCAAGGTGATCTTATGGCCCTGCATGTCGGAACTCATGAAGAGCTGGTTTTCTCTTATACCAGCGTGGCGGGGCGGCAGCGAGTTGCGGAAGTGCTATCCAAGGCCGGGCGCAAGATGCGGTTTCAATACTTGCCTTCTGGATTTTTGGATAGAGTCATATCGTCCGATGGAGCATTCGTTGAGTATGAATATTCAAGCGGAATTCTATCTTCTGCAAAATATAGTGACTCGACGTCCAGGTCCTATGCATATTTTGCGAGCGCCGCTGGTCAGCCAGATGCTGCGCGCCTTCAGGCAATCACCGACGAAGCGGGTCAGGTTTTCGCAAGTTTCGAATATGACTCTTCTGGCAGAGCGACGCGAACCTCGCATGGAACTGGCGTAAACTCATACGGTGTTGTGTATGATGCATATTGGCGATTCATAACTCTACCTAATGGCGCCACAACGCGGCTTATGATCCAAGGGGGGGGTAAGCTTTTGGTTCGGTCCGCACTTACGTATTGTCCTGGCTGCAGTACTGATTCGGTTGATTATGAATATTCTGCATCCGGCAGTCTCTCGGCGATAATTAAAAACGCGGTTCGCACTGAATACGATATGGATGACTGCGGGTTTCGTCGGAAGGTGACTGAGGCTGTTGGGACGGATGCTCAGCGGGTCGTTGAGCAGGATCGTGATGCAGTCTGGAAGTTGCCTGCACAGAAAAGGACGATTTCTGCCGCGGGCGAAATTATCAGGAGGGAGAATCGGAGCTACAACACGCGCGGTCAAATAAAAAAGATTGAAGTGCTGACGGCTGAGGGAGTTCGTACGCATTCATTCGGCTATTGCGAGTCGACATCCGCTACCTGTCCTGTTGTGGGGCTGCTTGCATGGAGCAGCGCGCCTGCGCCAATGGGGGCATCGACAACGACATTCAGCTATTTCGCGGCTGACGATGCTGGGTGCGCCAGCAGTGGTGGGACGTGTCGATGGAGAAAAGGAGACCTTGCAAAAGTCACGGATGGCTTAGGTCATGTCACCGAGACGCTCGCCTACGATGGTGCTGGCCGTCCAATGTCGGTCAAGGACCCCAACGGGGTCATCACCGACTACGAGTACCACGCGCGCGGTTGGTTGACCGCCACCAAAGCGCGCGGTGCCAATAACGGCACCGAGTCCGACGACCGCATCATGCGTATGGAGTACTGGCCCACAGGTCTGGTCAAGAAGGTCACCCAGCCCGACGGGGCTTTCACCGTCTACACCTATGATGCTGCCCATCGCCTGACCGATGTCACCGACAGCGCCGGCAACACGATCCGCTACACTTTGGACAATGCAGGCAACCGCATCTCCGAAGACACCAAGGACGCGAGCGGAGATCTCAAGCGCACCTTGAGCCGGATCTACAACCAGCTGGATCAACTGGCGACCCAGGCCGATGCGACGGCCAATGCGACCGACTTCGGCTACGACGCCCATGGCAACACCGCGCTGGTCACCGATGCGCTGGGCAAGAAGACCCAGTCCGACTATGACCCGCTCAACCGACTGAAGCGCACTCTGCAGGACGTGGGTGGGATTGCGGCCGAAACCGCCTTCGCCTATGACGCTTTGGACAACCTGACCGAGGTGATCGATCCCAAGGGCTTGAAGACTGCGTACACCTATAACGGCCTGGGTGATCTGACCGAGCAGGTCAGTCCTGATACCGGCACCACGCTGTTCACCTATGACGACGCGGGGAATCGCACCACACAAACCGACGCGCGCAACAAGACCACTACCTACACCTACGACGCCCTTAACCGCCTGACGGGCATGGCCTACGCCAATGCCAGCTTGAACGTTACCTACACCTACGATATTACCCAGAGCGCATGCACGGCCACCGAAAGCTTCTCAGTGGGGCGCCTTACCAGGATACAGGACGGCAGTGGTTACACCCACTTCTGCTACAACCGCTTTGGCGATCTGACCCGTAAGGTACAGACGGTCAACGGCGTGGTCTTGACCCTGCGCTATGGCTACGCCCCCGGCGGCCAACTCAGCACGATGACCTATCCCGATGGTGCGGTGGTGGACTATGTTCGCGATGCGCAAGGGCGCATTGCCGAAGTCGGCGTGACCTCGAGTGCGGGCGGGCGTCAGGTGCTGCTGACCGGCGCCAGCTATCACCCATTCGGTCCGGTGGCAAGCTGGACCTACGGCAATGGACGGCAGATGGTCCGAGCGCTGGACCTGGACTATCGCCCGGCTGCGATCCATGACGGGAGTCCCGGTGGGCTTTCATTAGGGTTCAACTACGACGAGGTCGGTAACCTGGTGGGGCTGACCCAGGCGGGCAGCACCTTCCCAGAGGTTGGCTTTGGCTATGACGCCCTTGGTCGGCTGACCCAGTCCAAGGACGGCCCAACAGGCACCGTGATCGACGGCTATGGCTATGACAAGACCGGCAACCGCACCAGCCTGACCACCGCAGCAGGAACGGTGAATTACACCTACCCAACCACCAGTCATCGCCTGGCTCAGGTCGGTGCCATCCCACATAGCTACGATGAGGCGGGCAACACGGTCAAAATCAACGGAAGCGCCAAGGAGTTCGTCTACGACGAAACCGGACGGATGAGCAGTGTCAAAGTCGGCGGGGCGACCATGCGCAGCTACAAGTACAACGGCAAAGGCGAGCGGGTGCGCAGCTTCCTCGGCACATCCAGTACCTATACCCTGTACGACGAGGCCGGGCGCTGGCTGGGCGACTACGGCGCCAACGGTACTCCGGTCCAGCAGGCGATCTGGATGGATGATCTTCCGGTTGGCCTGCGCACAGCTGCAGCCGGGACCTTGACCTACATCGAGTCAGATCACCTGGGCAGCCCGCGCGTGGTCATCGAGCCGATAGCCAATACTGCAATCTGGAAGTGGAGTCTCAAGGGTGAAGCGTTCGGGGCCACAGCGCCGGAGGAAGATCCTGATGGCAACGGCATCGCCTTCAATCTGGATATGCGGTTCCCAGGGCAGCGCTATGACACAGCTACTGGTCTTAATTACAACTACTTTCGCGACTACGATTTGGGCACGGGGCGTTATTCGCAGAGTGATCCGATTGGTTTGGGCGGTGGAATCAGTACGTACAGCTATGTAAGTAGCAGTCCGCTAGCGCATTCTGATCCGCTGGGCTTGGTTGACCACACTTCTGGGCGCTGGATCGAGTGTGGAAAAGGATGCAGGATTCGCATTGACTTCACATTTGATTCGAAATCTGGCGCAAAAAAACGACATCTTCACTGGGAGTGCAAAGGCAAAGAAGGTGAATGTGGTGAATATGGCCAGCCATCGCATGGTGGTACATGGGATGATGCACCCAGTTACATTCAAGAGTGCGCGCGAAGAAATGGGTTTGCCGGTGATTCGGTTGGTAGGGAGGATTCGAGTGCCAGGTTCAAAACTCTTGAAGTGAGTCCTGGAACTAAGGTTGTTTTGTACGTGGGTGGTGCTCTGCTCTTTATTGCTGGAACTATTACGGGTGCTGGATCATGAGTGGCGTTATATTAAATGATGTGGATTTGCATGATGCGATTGTTCAGAGGATCGATATTGATATTCTTGCGGGTGTGATCACTGTCGATGTCAGCTTTTATGAAGCCTTGGAGAGTAAGCAGAGAAAGCTTGGTGTCATAAAATTTCAAGGAGTTCGGAATTCTTCTTTGGTGTTGGATTTTATTTCGCTGTTGGACAACTCAAGATCGGGTAATGTAAATAGCTGGGATCCCGCGGCTTTGGGTGGGAATTCTAATATCAGGATGCTTGATGGGTATATCTCTATTGGCTCGACAAAGGTTGAGTTGACGGAAAGATGAAGTTGCCCCGGGGTGGTGCGGTAGCGAGCTCGATGCAAGCTGGCCGCTAGAGCGGTCGCCTAGCCGCGACTGCTTGCACGGAAATGCATGGCAGACACAACCCGTGGGCGAGGAAATCAAGCGTCGTACCACTCCAGAAGGTTAAGTCCTTGAGGAAGGCGGATGCGTTGATGGTGTGTTGAATGGTTGCTGGCGACTTTGGCGTGTCGCAGGGAAGATCATTTCAGAAGGAAAATTCTAGGATGGACAAGCCGGAGGCTTGGGCTGGATTTGGAACGACGCTGGTTTGCTTACGTGTGAAAGCTGGTACGTCAAAGGCGAATTGCACGGTAACAATCGTAGCTGGCGGAGAATGGCTAGCTAAAGGAAGAAGGTGTGTTTGAGCATGGCCAATGTGCGCTTACACCTAGTACAACAACGATGGTTCGGTATGGCGAGAAAAGAATTTCTTCCTGTAGATCGCCAGAGTCCTTGTTTCACAGCAGAAGCCCCGCCAGGAGCGGGGCCTCTGCTGGGCTGATGTTGGTCCAGGTCATTCGGCGCTGCCGTCCATTCGCATGGCTGTGTGTATTCATATCGGAATTTTCAGGGGGCGGGCCTGTCTTGCTACTACTTTCAGGCGTCCATTGACACAGTTGGTAGCAAGGGGGCGGACCTTTTTGGTTTTGCTGCATGCAGCCGCGAATGGCTGGGACGTATGGGTGACGACAATGCATGCATTCCAAAGTTCGTCGTCGTGGAGGAAATCAGCTTCAAGGCGGTTGAACATGTCGTCAAAATGGTATGCGTCGCCGTGCCGTATGGGGGGGGCGGAACGAGGTTTCCCAGAAGTTGGCGGGACTGATGGGCTGGGAGTTTTAAGGCTATGTCCGGTAGATGCGCGGCGAGCAAGTATGCATTCCTGCTGACATCATCCGCCTTAACTCCTGTAAGTTCGTCGTGTCGATCTGCTGTGTTGACTCTTGTCGGCCCTCTGCTTCTAGTTGGCGCAATGGGTTGTTAACGAGGGCCATTCGAGGAGCTGGTGATAGTTGCGGCTTCAAGCGTGGGCCTAGCGCAACGCCAAGAGGTGGCGCTGGTTGAAGGAGTTAACCTTGTGCGATCTGCCGCAGATAAAATCGAAGATCGGATGAGCCAGGTTGGCCAGATGAAGAGACTGAAGTGACTTCTGGCTGCAGAGCGGCCACCTCTGGTCGTCGCAGTGGGGCTTGGGACGATCTTTGGATACGGAGCTGGATGGCATTAGGGAGCATTACTGGCGGCTGTGGTCTTTCTGGTCTTGCAGCCCTTCATGCTGCTGCCATTTTTCCGGATGAATCGATAGCGCGACTTGCGGTTCAGCCAGTAGTGCCGGTTCACGGTTGGCAGAGCCGAATGCACCAACATGTCGCGTCTGGCATGCCAAAATGGCCAGTCACGTCAAATTCCCCCGCGCCACTCGCCAGCCACAATCCCCGCACACCCTCCGCCTACGACGAGTGGTAAGCGGAAAACGTCACGCGCCCCAGTACCCACCATGTCATTCACGACACCAAGCGTCGCACGCACCCGCGCACCAGCACATTCACGCCTTCTACTGTCGCCTCCATCCCTCCCCACGCATGCAACAATTCCCACCGCGCTCTCGATTCATCAGAAACATTCGTATTTTTCTCATTGAATCGATACTGCAGGCGTAGACACCATGACACGCCACCGAAAAAGGGTGGCCGGGCGTGCAAACCCGTTCATAGCTGTAAGCGCTTGCCAGCCGGCACCGTCCTGAAACGGTGCCGGCTGGCAATCCGTCGGCCTATATGGCGGGCGGTGCGTGGGGGTCTTCGGATCCGCCGGTTTAGCTATGTCCGGTTTGCAACCCGCACCGTCCGCCACCCGCTTTCGCACGGGGGCGCTGTTAAGTACAGCCAAGGAAGCCGACGTCATGACCAACCGCAAGACTCCGCCGTTTTCCATCCGGGAACCCATCAACGACGACGAAAACCCATCGCCCGACCTCAGCACCTTCCAGGGTTGCCTGCGCCGCGTCCGCGATGGGGAGGGCTCCGATGGCATGTTGTGGGAAGAGGAGAGCCTGTCCGAAGGCCGCCGCCAGTCCCTGGCCCGGATCGACCGCGCGGCCGTGGGCATCCTCACCGCCGTGGAGATGCTTCATGCGGCCCGTCGCTGCGAGTCGATGGCCACGCCCGACCGCCATCTGGACGAAGGCGTAGTGGAAGGCCTGTTCTTCGCCTGCCGCGAACTGGCCGAACTGGTGTGCAGGGAAGTCAGGCCGTCCTGATCTTCCGTATTTCCTGAACGCGTTCATCGGGCTGTGCCGATCAAGGCGCCAACCGTCGCAACCGGGTGATCCCGCGCCCCTGCGCACCCGGTGCGACAACGTGTCGCAGCGATATCCGGCCACTTCCTGCGCTGGATCATTGTCAATGCCCTTCTTAAATGATGCGTGACGGCCTAAAATTGAAAGGCTGACTCGACCCCACCTCACTGCCTGTCTCACCGCAGGCGGGACCGGCTTTGGCCGGAGCGGGCAGGACGGGGAACGGCATTCCCTCGCAATTGGATCGACCGATGATTCCGTTGAAAACCCTTGGGCGCTGGTTGCGCCCGGGCCTGCTGCTGTCGTTGCTGGTGATGCTCACCGGTTGCGATGCAGTGGCCATCCTCAGTCCGAAGGGCCAGATCGGCCAGGATGAGAAGACCCTGCTGATCACGGCCACCGTGCTCATGCTGCTGGTCGTCATCCCGGTCATCATCATGACCCTGACCTTCGCGTGGAAGTATCGCGCCTCCAACACCAAGGCCCGCTACGAGCCGAAGTGGTCCCACTCGACGGCGATCGAGGTGGTGGTGTGGTCGATCCCGTGCATGATCGTGCTGGTCCTGGCGGTGCTGACCTGGCGGTCCTCGCACGCGCTTGACCCGTACAAGCCGCTGGAATCGGACGTCAAGCCGGTCACCATCGAGGCGATCTCGCTGGACTGGAAGTGGCTGTTCATCTATCCGGAAGAGAAGGTTGCGGTCGTCAACGAGATTAAGTTCCCGGTCAACACCCCGCTGAACTTCAAGATCACGTCCGACACGGTGATGAATGCGTTCTTCATCCCGCACCTGGGCAGCATGATCTATTCGATGGCGGCCATGGAGACCAAGCTTCACCTGATCGCCAACGAGACCGGTGAATTCCCGGGCATGTCCTCGCACTACAGCGGCCTGGGCTTCGCCAAGATGCATTTCACCGCCTATTCGGTCACCGATGCCGAGTACCGCCAGTGGCTGGACCAGGTCCGCGCCGGCAAGGAGACGCTGGACAAGGCCACCTTCAAGGCCCTGGGCGAAGCGAAGAACTCCGAGTGGTACCCGGTCACCTACTACGGCACGGTCGAGGAAGGCCTGTTCGACTGGGTGCTGGCCAAGCACATGGGTGACAACAAGCACTACGGCATGAAGCATTCCCACGCGGGTGCTGCTGCGGCAGATGCGGCCAGCCATGAAGCGCACGAGGGGCATGCCCCGAGCGACGCGCATGACTCCAAGGAATCCGGGAAGAACCTGGACGCCACCGAAGAACACGAACACGCTGGCCATGAAGGCCACATGGGTTCGGGAGAATGAACATGCTGGGAAAACTCTCTCTTGAGTCGATCCCCCACGATCCGATCGTGCTGACCACCCTGGTCGGCGCGGTGCTGGGTGGCCTGGGCGTCATGGCCCTGGTCACCAAGTTCAAGCTGTGGGGCTATCTGTGGAAGGAGTGGTTCACCTCGGTGGACCACAAGAAGATCGGCGTGATGTACCTCATCGTCGCCTTCGTCATGCTGCTGCGCGGTTTCTCCGACGCCATCATGATGCGTACCCAGCAGGCCATCGCCGTCGGCGGGTCCGAGGGTTACCTGCCGCCGCACCACTACGACCAGATCTTCACCGCCCACGGCGTGATCATGATCTTCTTCGTGGCGATGCCGCTCATCACCGGCCTGATGAACCTGGCCGTGCCGCTGCAGATCGGTGCGCGCGACGTCGCGTTCCCGTTCGTCAACTCGCTCAGCTTCTGGCTGTTCGTGTCCGGCGCGGTGCTGATCATGCTGTCGCTGTGGATCGGTGAATTCGCTGCCACCGGCTGGCTGGCCTTCCCACCGTTGTCGGGTATCGAGTACAGCAACAATGTAGGTATGGACTACTACATATGGGGCCTACAGGTAGCGGGTCTGGGTACCACGCTGAGTGGTATCAACTTCTTCATCACCATCTTGAAGATGCGCACCCCCAGCATGAAGCTGATGCAGATGCCGGTGTTCACCTGGACTGCCCTGGTGACCAACGTGCTGATCGTCGCTGCCTTCCCGGTGCTGACCATCACCCTGGTGCTGCTGACCCTGGACCGTTACCTGGGTACGCACTTCTTCACCAATGACGGTGGCGGCAACGCCATGCTGTACATCAACCTGATCTGGATCTGGGGCCACCCGGAGGTGTACATCCTGGTCCTGCCGGCGTTCGGTGTGTTCTCCGAAGTCATCGCGACCTTCTCGCGCAAGGCGCTGTTCGGCTACAAGGGCATGGTGTACGCCACCGCCTGCATCGGCGTGCTGTCGTTCATCGTGTGGCTGCACCACTTCTTCACCATGGGCTCGGGTGCCAACGTCAATGCCTTCTTCGGCATCACGACGATGATCATTTCGATTCCGACCGGCGTGAAGATCTTCAACTGGCTGTTCACCATGTTCCGCGGTCGCGTGCAGTTCACCACGCCCGTGCTGTGGACCATCGGCTTCATGGTCACCTTCACCATCGGCGGCATGACCGGCGTGATGCTGGCGATCCCGGCCATCGACTTCGTGCTGCACAACAGCCTGTTCCTGATCGCCCACTTCCACAACGTCATCATCGGCGGCGTGGTGTTCGGCATGTTCGCCGGCATCACCTACTGGTGGCCGAAGATGTTCGGCTTCCGCCTGAACGAGTTCTGGGGCAAGTGCGCGTTCTGGTGCTGGTTCATCGGCTTCTACGTGACCTTCATGCCGATGTACGTGCTGGGCTTCATGGGCATGACCCGTCGTCTGCAGAGCACCGTGAACCCGGCCTACGAGCCGTTCCTGCTGGTGGCCGCTGTGGGCGCCTTCATCGTGGGTGCCGGCATCCTGTGCCAGATCATCCAGGTGGCCGTGTCCATCCGCGACCGCAAGAAGACCGCCGACCTGACCGGCGACCCGTGGGATGCCCGTACGCTGGAGTGGGAAACCTCTTCGCCGCCGGCCTTCTACAACTTCGGCACCCTGCCGGAAGTCACCGAGCTGGACGATTTCTGGGAGCGCAAGCAGCGTGGTGAAGCCTGGCCGAAGCCGGCCAAGTACACCGACATCCACATGCCGCGCAACACCGGCACCGGTGTGGTGATCGGCGCCTTCAGCCTGGTGTTCGGCTTCGCGATGATCTGGCACATCTGGTGGCTGGCCATCGTTGGCTTCGTCGGCATGATCGCCACGTTCATCTACCGCACCTTCGACCAGGACGTGGACTACTGGGTCCCGGCCGCCGAGGTGGAACGCATCGAGAACGAACACCGCAAGCACCTGGAATCCCAGGGCCTGGTGAAGTCGGAGCTGAAGGCATGAGCACCAATACCTCGACCCTGAGCCACGGGCACGCCGCACACGCGGCGGCCCATGGCCATGACGACCACGAGCACCACGACACCGGCGGCAACACCGTCTTCGGTTTCTGGGTGTACCTGATGAGCGACTGCCTCATCTTCGCCTCGCTGTTTGCCACCTACGTGGTGCTGGCCGGCGGCACCGATGGTGGCCCCGGCCCGAAGGACCTGTTCGAGCTGCCGTTCGTGGCGTGGGAAACCGCGCTGCTGTTGACCTCGTCGCTGACCTTCGGCCTGGGCATGATCGCCATGCACCGCAAGCAGGTTGGCCAGATGTTCCTGTGGCTGGCGGTCACCTGGCTGCTGGGCTTCGGCTTCATGTGCATGGAAGTCTATGAATTCCATCACCTGATCCATCAGGGCTATGGTCCGGACCGCAGTGCCTTCCTGTCGGCGTTCTTCGCGCTGGTGGGTACCCACGGTCTGCACGTCAGCGCCGGCCTGCTGTGGCTGCTGGTGATGTTCGTGCAGCTGAAGAAGTACGGCCTGACCCCGACCAACAAGACCCGCATGGCGTGCCTGAGCCTGTTCTGGCACTTCCTGGATCTCATCTGGATTGGCGTGTTCTCCGTCATCTACCTCAATGGAGCGCTGTAATGGCACATGACAACCATGCACACGACCACGCAGCGGGTGGCGAAAGCCACGGCAGCGTCAAGTCGTACCTGATCGGCTTCGTGCTGGCGGTGGTGCTGACCGTCATCCCGTTCTGGGTGGTGATGTCGGGCGACTTCTCGCGCACCGTCAGCGGTGTGGTCATCGCGGTGACCGCGGTGCTGCAGATGCTGGTGCACCTGGTGTTCTTCCTGCACCTGGACCGCTCGTCGGAAAGCCGCTGGAACGTCAACGCTGCGGCCTTCACCATCGTGGTGATCGGCATCATCGTGGTCGGTACCCTGTGGGTCATGCACAACATGAACGTGCACATGATGCACTGACGTCTACGCGACGTTGCCACAAACAAAAAGGCCGCCCTCAGGGGCGGCCTTTTTGTTTATCGCCGCAGGGTCAGGTAGTGCCGGCCGCTGGCCGGCAACAGTAGATCCACGCCATGCGTGGATGAATCGCCGCGGGGGTCAGAGCCCTTTCCTGCGGAAAGGGATCCGACCCCAAGCAGCCGGCCAGCGGCCGGCTCTACCGCGTTTCAACCCACCTTGAGCAGGAACTCGTCCGGGTCCATCGGCCGGCCCAGGTGGTACCCCTGCAGCTGGTCGCAGCCCAATCCACTCAGGTACTCCTGCTGCTCGCGCGTTTCCACGCCTTCAGCCACGACCTGCAGCTGCAACGAACGCCCCAGCGCCACGATCGACGAGACGATGGCGGCGTCTTCGGCGTTCTGTTCCAGATCGCGCACGAACGCACGGTCGATCTTCAGTTCGGTGGCCGGCATGCGCTTCAGGTACAGCAGGCTGGAATAGCCGGTACCAAAATCATCAATGGAGATATGCACGCCCATCGCGGTGAGGTCGTTGAGGATGGCCAGACTGGCTTCCACGTCCTTCATCGCGGTGGTTTCGGTGATCTCCAGCGTCAGCCGGTCCGGGGCGATCGCATGGCGGGACAGCACGTCACGCACGTTGTCCACCAGCGACGGCGAGGAGAACTGCAGCGGCGAGAGGTTCACCGCCATCGTCCATTCCGGGTGCCCCGAATCGTGCCATTCGCGCAGCTGCGCGCAGGCCTGGTCCAGCACCCAATCGCCGATGGGCAGGATCAGTCCGCTGCGTTCGGCGATGGGAATGAACACATCCGGGCCGAGCATGCCCAGCTCCGGGTGCTGCCAGCGCAGCAGGGCCTCGGCGCCGACGGCCGGCGTACCGGCGGCGACGAACTTGGGTTGGTAGTGCAGGCGCAGTTCGCCGCGGTCGGCGGCGCGGCGCAGATCCTGCAGCAGCCGCAGCTGGCGGTTGGCACTGACCTGCATCGAGGGGGTGAAGAAGGTATAGCCGTTCCGGCCGCCATCCTTGGTGTGGTACATCGCCGCGTCGGCGTGCGCCATCAGCTCACGTTCGGTGGTGGCGTCGTCCGGGTACAGCGCAATGCCAAGGCTGGCACTGACCTGCAGTTCGGCGGCGTCGATCAGGAACGGTTCGGCCACGGCCGCGATGATGCGCTCGGCCACCACCACCGCATCATCGGGTTCGTCGATGGCCAGCACGATGACGAACTCATCGCCGCCCAGCCGGGCGAAGGTGTCCTGCGGGCGCAGCAGACTGCTCACGCGTTCGCTCATGCGCACCAGCAGGCGGTCGCCCAGCTGGTGACCATAGGCATCGTTGACGGCCTTGAAGCCGTCCAGATCGCAGAACATCACGGCCAGGCCGTGGTTGCGCCGCCGTGCCTTCTCGATGTGCTGCTCGATGCGGTCCTGCAGCAGCATGCGGTTGGGCAGCTGGGTGAGCGGATCGTGCAGGGCGGCCTGCAGCAGCTTGTCGTTGGCCTTTTCCAGCGATTCGGCCAGCAGGCCAGTGCGCTCGCGCATCTGCCGGTCGAACAGCGAGGCGACCAGGGCGATGCCGATGGTGCCCAGGGTGGTGACGATGACCAGCACCGCCAGCCAGCGGCTGTCGATACCGCCACCGATCACCGCGCCGCAGATGCTGCCTTCCGGGAAGCGCGCCGCCGCCATGCCGGTGTAATGCATGCCGACGATGGCCAGGCCCATCACCAGCGAGGCCAGCAGGCGCAGGCGGAAGGTGCGCTCACCCTCCTTGCGCAGGCGGAAGGCGATCCACAGCGCGGCACCGGCCGCGCCGATGGCAATGAGAATGGAGGCGGCGAACCACAGCGGGTCATAGTCGATGCCCGGCTGCATGCGCATCGCGGCCATGCCGAGGTAGTGCATGGTGGCGATGCCCAGGCCCATCAGCACCGCACCGGCCAGCAGCCGGCGGCGCGGCAGCTGCGGGCGCGAGACCAGCCACAGCGCGTAGGCCGAGGCGCCGACCGACACCGCCAGCGAGTACAGGGTGATGGCCAGGTCGTAGCCGATCGGGATGGGCAGGTTGAAGGCCAGCATGCCCACGAAGTGCATGGACCAGATGCCCAGGCCCATGGCCGTGGCGCCGCCGGTCAGCCACCAGCGCGCCACCCGGCCCTCGGTCGTGGCCAGGCGGCCGGTCATGTCCAGTGCGGTATAGGACGCCAGCATGGCGACCAGCAGCGAGAAAACAACCAGACTCTGGCTGTAGGTGCCAGTCATTGAGGGTCCTTCGGGGGCGGTAATGGGGGCGTAGCGGCGCGGACTATAGCGGCTGCTCGGTGCTGAACCTTAGAGCAAAAAAGTGTGACGTTCATCTCATAGTCGAAGATGTCATCACCGGGCCGCCCTTATGCCGGCGGTCGCAGCGCCTGCGACGGGCCTCGGCTATCCTCCTTCACCTCCCCGCACCGAAGTCCTTCCCCATGGCCAAAGCCCGCCTCACTGCCTATGTCTGCAACGAATGCGGCGCCGAATACAGCAAGTGGCAGGGGCAGTGCACCGAGTGCAACGCGTGGAACTCCCTGTCGGAAATCGTGCTGGAGAGCGCGGCGGCGGCCAAGGCACCTGCGTCGCGACGGGCGGGCTGGGCCGGCAAGATCGATCCGCCGAAGGTCACCGCCCTGAAAGATGTGGAGCAGACCGAGCACCGTCGGGTCAGTACCGGCATCGGTGAGTTCGACCGCGTGCTGGGCGGCGGCCTGGTCGAGGGCGCGGTGGTGCTGGTCGGCGGCGACCCGGGCATCGGCAAGTCCACCCTGCTGCTGCAGGCGGTGGCGAAGATGGCCGCCGTGCTGCCGGTGCTGTACGTCACCGGCGAAGAATCGCTGGCCCAGGTGGCTGGCCGCGCGCACCGGCTGGAACTGCCGCTGGACGGGGTCAATGCGCTGGCCGAGACGGGCGTCGAATCGATCCTGCAGCACGCGGCCAAGGCCGGCCCGCGGTTGATCGTGGCCGATTCGGTGCAGACCCTGTGGACCGAAACCCTCACCGCCGCGCCCGGCTCGGTCAGCCAGGTGCGCGAGAGCGCCGCGCGGCTGGTGCGGTTCGCCAAGGAAACCGGCACCGCCGTGTTCCTGGTCGGCCACGTCACCAAGGAAGGCGGCATCGCCGGCCCGCGCGTGCTCGAACACATGGTGGATGCCGTGCTCTATTTCGAGGGCGAGAGCGGCAGCCGCTTCCGCCTGCTGCGCGCGTTCAAGAACCGCTTTGGCGCGGTCAACGAACTGGGCGTGTTTGCCATGGGCGACAAGGGCCTGAAGGAAGTCTCCAATCCTTCGGCCATTTTCCTGTCCGGTGCCAGCACCCACCAGCCGGGCAGCTGCGTGATGGTCACCCGTGAGGGCACCCGCCCGTTGTTGGTGGAGGTACAGGCGCTGGTGGATGCCTCGCCGTTGTCCAACCCAAGGCGTGTCGCAGTTGGCCTGGAGCAGAACCGGCTGGCCATGCTGCTGGCGGTGCTGCACCGCCATGGTGGCGTGCTGGTGGGCGACCAGGACGTGTTCGTGAATGTCGTCGGCGGCATCCGCGTGCAGGAAACCGCCGCCGATCTGCCGGTGCTGCTGGCCGTGCTGTCATCGCTGCAGGATCGGCCGCTGGCGGAAAAGACCATTGCCTTTGGCGAAGTGGGTCTCTCTGGCGAGATCCGCCCGGTGCCCAACGGTGAAGACCGCCTGCGCGAGGCCGCCACCCATGGCTTCAAGCGCGCCATCGTGCCCAAGGCCAATGCCCCGAAGGGCGGCAGCGTGAAGGGCATGGAAGTGATCGCGGTCGAGCGCCTGTCCGAGGCGATCGACGCGGCGTGACCCCCGTTATGTAGAGCCGAGCCCACGCTCGGCTGCTTTTCGCCGTGTGTAGAGTCGAGCTTGCTCGACTGCCTTTCCGTATCGAAGCCAACAGCAGTCGAGCAAGCTCGACTCTACACAGCGCGCAGCACAGCAACAGTCAGGTGCCCTGTGCTAGCTTCTCCGGCTCGACGAAGGCGCCCCGTGGCGCCTTGTGTGGCAAGGAGTAATCGATTTCATGCAGGACCCGACGCTCAGCACCCCCGCCGCCGAAATCCGCCGCGCAGGGGTCGATCTCAATGGACTGATGACGGTGCTGGGCAAGCACCTGTATTCCACCCCGATGGTGGCCCTGCGCGAGCTGGTGCAGAACGCGCACGATTCGATCATCCGCCGCCGCATCGAACAGCCGGGGGCCGAACTGCCCTCGCGTATTTCGGTGCAGGTGGATGCTGCGGCCGGCGTGCTGCGCATCACCGACACCGGCGCCGGCCTGACCCGCCAGGAAATCCACGATTACCTGGCCACCGTCGGTGTGGGCTACACCCGTGGCCTGCGCCAGGGCGGTGACGATGAGGATGGCCTGATCGGCATGTTCGGCCTGGGCTTCCTGTCGGCCTTCGTGCTGGCACGCCGGGTGAGCGTGCGGACCACGTCCTACCAGACGCCGGAGCTGGGCCACCTGTACGTGTCCAGCAACGCCGAGCAGTACACCGTCAGCGAAGTGCCGGCGCGCGCCGTCGGCACCGAGGTGGAACTGGAACTGCATGCGGATTTCCTGCCGCTGGCCAACGAGGCGCGCCTGTATGAGGTGCTGGGCCGCTACTGCGCGCTTCTGTCCGAGCCGATCTTCATCGGCGCCGCCAGCGAAGCGCTGAACCCCGAACCGCCACCGTGGCGCGGGCAGGGCGAGGTGGCGCTGCATCCGGTGCAGGCGCGCCGCCAGGCACTGCAGTTTGCCGCGCGCTTCGAGCACGACTTCGAGCCCATCGTGACCGTGCCGCTGCGCGCCGATGCCGACAGCGATGCCACTGGCATGCTGTGGGTGCAGGATGGCGCGACCTACGGCACCAGTGACAACCGCAATCTGTCGGTGTTCGTGCGCGGCATGCTGCTCGATGATGATGCGCGTGACCTGCTGCCGCCGTGGGCGGGCTTCATCGGCGGCGTGATCGAATCCTCGCGCCTGACTCCCACCGCCAGCCGCGAGGACCTGCAGCGCGACGACCAGTACCGCGCCGTGCAGCATGCGCTGCTGGAGGCGCTGATCGATGGCCTGGCCGAGGTGGCGCGGCAGCAGCCCGAAGCGTGGCGACGCGTGCTGGCCCGCCACAACGAAGCGCTGCTGGGTGCGGCCTTGTGCGATGAACGCCTGTTCGAGCTGCTGCTGGAACACGTGCGCGTGCCGACCTCGCAGGGCGACCTGCCGGCCAGCGCGCTGCCCGCACGCGGTGCGGTGCACGTGATTCTCGACAACGGTGGCGGCTTCGAGGAAATGCTGTTCCGCGCGATGGGGGTGCCGGTCGCGCACGGTCATCGCTATGCGGTGGTGCCGTTCCTGCGCCGCTGGACCCAGGCCAAGGGCCTGCGCCTGGTCGAGCTGGGTACCGAACAGGGCAACCGCGCATTGTTCCGTACCGATGACAGCCTGGATGCGGCGCAGCTGGCCTGGCTGGGCGAACATCTGGGTGATGGCGAGCAGCTGCTGCCGGCCCGCTTCAGCCCCGAAGCACTGCCGGTAGTGGTGGTGCCCGACCGCGAGGCCGAGCTGAAGCAGCGCCTGGAAGACGATGAGAACGACAAGCGCGTGTCGATGGCCGCGCTGCGCCTGGCCCGCCAGTTCACCGCGCGCATCGAAGCGCGCGCACCGTCGCGGCTCTACCTCAACCTGGACAACCCGGCCGTGCAGGCGCTGCTGCAGGCCCAGCGTGATGGGCACGCGCAGGCGCCAGCCGCTGCACGCCTGCTGCGTTCGCTGAAGATCATCGTCTCCGCACAGGGCCGCCCGCTGGCCCGCGGCGCGGCCACGCCCGGCCCGGATCTCAACGGCGCCTTCAGCGAGATTGCGGCCGCGCTGCAGCAGATGCTGCGCTGACCACCGCTACACACTTTCTCTCATCCAGCCTCACGCTAGACAGGAGCACCAACCCCCATGGATATCTGGAACTGGGTCGAAAAGCTGCAGGAAGACCTGCGCCAGGCCGGCCAGGCGCAGAATGCGCACCTGCTGACCCGTCTTGCCGACGAAGTCAGTGAACTGCAGGTCGACCGCGTCGATGCGCTGCTGCCCGAGGCGCGTGCGCTGGGCAAGGCGCTGGACAACCCGTGGGTCGACGTCTACGTCGGCCACTGGGCGCTGCGCAACCGCGTGGGCAACCGCGTTGAAGGCGAGAGCGCGCTGGGCGAGGCGGTGGCGCTGTTCGAGCGCGCGCACCGCGACGACACGCTGGAATGCCCGCAGTCGATCTGCGTGACCCAGGATCTGGCCGCCTGCTACGGCAACATCGACGGCCCGGGCTGGGTGCCCGAGCGCATCGAAGTCTGCGACGAAACGCTGGCACGCATCGATCCTACCTGGGCCTGCTTCCAGTGCCTGAGCTGCGAGAAGGCCGATGCTCTGCTGGATGATGGCCGCGCGCAGGACGCGCTGGATTACCTGAAGGCACAGGCCGACGCGGTGGAAGCGCGCGGCAAGGAAGTGTTCGACAGCTTCCCGGAAATGCAGATCAAGATCCTGCTGGCCAGCGGCCGTGCCGAAGAGGCGATGGTGCTGATCGAGCAGCGCGAAGCCGAAGTGGCCGCCGCGGGCGAATACGAACCGGCCAACTGCACGGTGCCGCGCCGCCTGTCGCGCGCCTGGGCGCTGGCCCAGCTGGGCCGCGACGAAGAGGCCCTGCAGCAGCTGGTGCCGTGGAGCGAACTGACTCCGAATACCTGGCGGCTGTGGGCCAACACGGTGGCGCTGCTGTGCAGCCGGAATCCGGCGCGCAATACCTGGGATCTGGGCACGCGCTTCAACACCATCATCGAACACTTCGCCAGTGTGGGTGCCCATCGTCTGGTCATTGAACTGGCGGCGCTGAGCCTGGAACTGGCCCTGCAGCGCGGTGCGCGCTGGGTGGCGCAGCGCCAGCTCGGCCTGGCCCGCACCCATCTGGCGCAGCTGCGCCAGGACCGCGGTGCCAGTGAGCGCGTGGCGGCGCTGGCGGCACGCATCGACGCGCTGCCCGAAGCCGAGCCGCTGCCGGTGCCCGCCGCCGAACTGCTGGCCTGGCTGGAAGCGCGCGGCGAACAGAACGCGTCCCGTGATCCCGAACGCGAGGCGCAGTGGCTGCTGCAGGCGCACGCGCAGTGCCCGGATGATGAAGCGCTGGCCGAGGTGGCCGCATCGGCGCTGAAGGCCTGTGGCGCGCAGGCCGAGGCACAGGCGCTGCTGTGGGCGTTCGTGCGTGGGCATGCCCAGGAAGATGGTGCCGCTGCCTACACCTTGATGCGCTGGCTGGCCGAACAGGGGGACGATGACGGTCTGCGTCGTCTGGCTGACACCTATCGCGGCAGCGTGCCGGTGTTCGCGCACTGGTGCGAAGTGCAGCGCGCACGTCGCGTGTCCGACTGGCCGGCGCTGGAGCAGGCCGCGCAGGCACTGCTGGCGCTGTCGCCGGGCTCGCACGGCGCACGTGGCACGCTGGCCCGCATGTACATGGAAACCGGTCGCTTCAGCGAGGCCCAGGCCTGCTACGCGCAGCTGGTGGAAACACTGGAAGACGCCAACGCCGCGCATTGGGACCACATGAGCGCGGCCAGTGCGGCGCGCGACTGGGAGGCCGTGCGTCGTTCGGCGGCAGCCATCGGCATGGAACTGTCCAGCCAGGAAGGCGTGGTTGAAGAGCCGTGGGGCTGGGTGATCATCCGCAGCCTGGAGCAGGGCGAGCCGATGGAGTACTACGCGCGCCGCACCGGCCCGGTGACCGCACGCATCGTCGAGAACGCGCCGGCCAACCGTGCCCAGCAGGTCAGCGACTGGGTGGTGTTTGATGCTGCGCTGGTGCACCCGGCGCCGGAAGAGGAAGAGCAGCGGCAGCATTTCATTCCCACCTATGCGCAGGTGCACGTGCTGGAGCGCGGTGGTTTCGAGCGCAGCTGGCTGATTGATGGCGCGCACCCGGGCGAAGATGCCTGGAATGCGTTCGTGGAAGGGGCTGAAGCCCAGGGCTGGCAGGTGTGGGCGCACAGCCGCCCCGATTACACCGTGACCGACCCGGATGCGGAGGAGGGCACCCTGCCGGGCCTGCTGTTTACCGTGGCCCAGCCGCAGGGGCATGCGCCGCTGGCGCTGCATCGTTACCTGCAGCAGACCACCGCCGGCTGGTCGCACCCGCAGTGCTGGCTGCGCCTGGCCGAAGCCTGCGACCAGGACCGGCAGCCGCACCTGGATGTGATCGAGCGGTACGGCCTGTAAGGGAAGTGCCGGCCGCTGGCCGGCAACCCTGCGAATTTCTGCGTTGCCGGCCAGCGGCCGGCACTACCTCAAGGAGAGAACCATGCGGAACACACGGATGTTGATGATTGCCAGCCTGTTGCTGTCCCCGACGGTGCAGGCGGCACCGGCCTGCGAGGATGCAGTGGGCGTGGCCCGCGCATTCTTCGAGGCCACTTCGGGTGACGATGGCCGCGTGCTGGACGCACCGATGGGGCTGGTCAGCCCGGTCTTCGCCAAGGCGCTGCGCGAAGAACGTGCCTGTCAGGTGCGCGAAGAGGGCATCTGCACGATCGATTCGGACCCGTGGCTGGATGGCCAGGACGGCGAGATCGACAGCGCCGTGCGCTACGGCTGGAAGCCCGTCTCGGCCACGGCCGGGGAGGTCACGCTGAGCTACTCGGTGTGGAAGAGCGCCCACCTCACCCGCCTGCCTATGGTCCGCCACGGCAAAGGCTGCTGGCAGGTGGACGACGTGATCACCAACGGCGGCCAGTCAGTGCGGAAGATCCTCGCCCAGCCCATTCCCTGAAGGTAGTGCCGGCCGCTGGCCGGCAATGGCATGGGATTGTGTTGCCGGCCAGCGGCCGGCACTACCGTGGGTGCCGACCGTTGGTCGGCACGCCTTTACCGGGTATGCCCGAACACCAGTTCGATCACGAACTGGCTGCCGAAGAACGCCAGCAGCAGCAACAGCATCGCCGACAGCGTCCAGTGCACCGCCTTCACCCCGCGCCAGCCGTAACGGCGGCGGCCGATCAGCAGCACGCCGAACACGATCCACGACAGCACGCTGAGCACGGTCTTGTGCACCAGCTTCTGCGCCAGCAGGTCATCGACGAACAGCACGCCGGTCACCAGGGTCAGGGTGAGCAGGGCGAAGCCGACGGTGATGACCCGGAACAGCAGCGCTTCCAGATCGGCCAGCGGCGGCAGCGCGCGCAGCCACGGGCGGAACTCGCGGCGGCGCAGCGTACGTTCCTGCAGCCACAGCATGATGGCCAGCAGGGCGGCGATGCTCAGCGTGGCGTAGGCCAGCAGGGCCAGCCAGGCGTGGCTGGCCAGGCGCCAGCCCAGTACCTTGCTCGGCTCATGGCCGTAGCCGTGATAAACCGCCAGCAGCAGCGCCGCCAACGGGAACACCACCACGCCCAGCGCCGACATGCGCCCGCGCGCACCCACCAGCGAGGTCAGCCAGGCCATGCCCAGGCCCACCAGCGACAGCGCGGCGAAGAAGTGCATGTCCGGGCCGCCGGTGGTGCGCATCGCCACCAGCACGTGGTAGCCACCGTGCAGCAGCATGGCCGGCAGCGCCGGCCACAGCCAGGTGGGCGAGCCCACGGCCTCATCGCGGCCAAGCGCACGCACCAGCAGGGCGCTGGCGGCCAGATAGAGCAGGGCGGCGATGAGAACGATCATCGTTGCAGTTTCGCATACCCCTGCGGGACTGGCGACGGCCCGGTGGTCGCAGCCCGGGGAGGCGGGCGGACCCGTTATACTGTCTGCCTTATTGTCCCCCGCTTTCAGACAGGTTGCGCCGCATGTTCGAGTCCCTGACCCAGCGCCTTTCCGGCACCATCGAGCGCCTCCGTGGCCGCGGCCGCCTGACCGAGGAAAACATCCGCGAGGCGACCCGCGAAGTGCGCATCGCGCTGCTGGAAGCCGACGTCGCGCTGCCGGTGGTGCAGGCCCTGATCGAGCGCATCAAGGTGCGCGCGGTCGGCCAGGAAGTGCTGAAGTCGCTGACCCCGGGCCAGGCCCTCATCAAGGTGGTCCGCGACGAGCTGACCGCAGTGATGGGCGCCGAAGCCAGCGACCTGAACCTCAATGTTCCCGCCCCGGCCATCATCCTGATGGCGGGCCTGCAGGGCGCCGGCAAGACCACCACCGTGGGCAAACTGGCCAAGCACCTGAAGGAAAAGCGCAAGAAGAAGGTGATGGTGGTGTCGGCCGACGTGTACCGTCCGGCCGCGATCGAGCAGCTGAAGACCCTGGCCGACCAGGTGGGCGTGCTGTTCTTCCCGTCCAGCGCCGACCAGAAGCCGGAAGCCATCGTGCGCGCCGCCATCGACGATGCGCGCAAGTCCTTCGTGGATGTGCTGCTGGTTGATACCGCCGGCCGCCTGGCCATCGACGAAGCGATGATGGCCGAGATCAAGGCCCTGCACGCTGCGGTGAACCCGGCCGAAACCCTGTTCGTGGTCGACGCCATGACCGGCCAGGACGCGGCCAACACCGCCAAGGCCTTCGGCGATGCGCTGCCGCTGACTGGCGTGGTGCTGACCAAGACCGACGGTGACGCCCGTGGCGGTGCCGCGCTGAGCGTGCGCTACATCACCGGCAAGCCGATCAAGTTCGTCGGTGTCAGCGAAAAGCCGGAAGGCCTGGACGTGTTCCACCCGGACCGTATCGCCAGCCGCATCCTGGACATGGGCGACGTGCTGTCGCTGGTCGAGCAGGTCGAGCAGCAGGTCGACAAGGACAAGGCCGCCAAGCTGGCCGAGAAGGTGGCCAAGGGCAAGAAGTTCGACCTGAACGACATGCGCGACCAGCTGGAGCAGATGCAGAACATGGGTGGCATCGGCGGCCTGATGGACAAGCTGCCGGGCCTGGGCAACATTCCCGACCATCTGAAGCAGCAGGTCAGCCAGGGCAAGGAAGTGCCGCGCATGATCGCCATCATCAGCTCGATGACCAAGAAGGAACGCCGCAACCCGAACCTGCTCAACGGCTCGCGCCGCGCGCGCATCGCCAAGGGCTCGGGCGTCACCCCGGCCGACGTCAACAAGCTCATGAAGCAGTACATGCAGATGGAAAAGATGATGAGCAAGATGGCCGGCGGCGGCATGAAGGGCATGATGCGCAGCATGAAGGGCATGATGGGCGCCATGGGTGGCCGCGGCCTGCCGTTCCGTTGATTCCTGGGCGGGGCGCGTGTCGTTATCGGCTCTTGCGTGGCCTTGGCTCTGTTGCTTGACTGTCAGCTGTACCTGACAAGGGAATGCTGATGAACAAGTCGATCGTGGTGATGGCGCTGGCCTTGGCGCTGGTCGCCTGCAAGGACGACACCTCGGTGTCGCAGAAAGCAGGCAGCGCCATCACTGGCACCGCTGCTGATTTCGTCGCCGGGCTGGGCGAAGGCGTTGACAGGAAGATGAGTGTGACGCTGCAGGCCGATCCGGGCCTGGCCGCGCACGGGCTCATGGTCACCCTGGGCAAGAGCCGTGGCATGGGCTCCAAGGAGGCTGCGGTGTACGTGGTGGCCGACAAGGCATTCAAGGGCACGCTGGTGGCGCGCGCGCTGGACGGCGAGGGTGCCGAGATCGGTCGCGCCAGTGCAGAGGCAGAGTTCGCTGCCGATGACGCCCGCTATGTGACCTTCCATTTCAACGAGGAAATGGACAGCCAGCTGGTCCGCACCTACGCGGTATCGGCACGCTGAGCCGACGGTGCGCTTCGGGGCGGAAGCCCCGGTAGCGTCGAGCTTGCTCGACCGCACAGCCAACAGCAGTCGAGCAAGCTTGTATGTTCCCGCCGGCTCCTACGAGGTATGTAGGAGCCAGGGTGGAGGGACCGTCAAGCAAGCATCTGCGGAGTCGAGCCGACAGACGAGTCGAGCGATCCCCATCCCGCACACGAACGTCGATAAAGGATCGTACGGCCCCTTAAAGGGGATCGTCGATGTAGGCAAGCTAACGTCGGTGCGGTACCACCCCAGCCCCTTAAAGATAGCTGGGAGTAGTGCAAATGTCCGATTCTCTTGTGATTGGTCTGGATGTGGACTCCAAGGAGCTCGTGCCAGCGGTGGCCGACTGCAAGGCGGGTGACAGAATCCCGAACACCAAGGCTGGCATCGCCAGATGGCTCAAGACGCTCCCGCCGCGATGCCGGATTGGCATGGAAGCGACCGGTAAGCACTATGAGTTGGTGGCGCGTATGGCTATTCAAGCCGGTCACGTGGTCTACGTGATCAATCCTCGCTGGATCAAGAACTACGGCAAGGCGACCGGCGCGCGCGGCAAGACCGATGCGATGGATGCCCAGGTGATCGCCCGGTACGTGAAGAAAGAAAGCGACCGCTTGCGTGAATACGTGCCACGCAGCGACGAGCAGCAGCAGATGCACGACCTGCTGCGCAAGCGACAGACGCTGGTGGAGACCCGGGCGCGTTTGGAACAGTCCTTCGAGGTCACCAAGAGCGCCCCAGGCGAACTGGCAGATAT